>JBNJFI010000012.1:16388-22223 GCA_051746725.1 Fusobacteriota bacterium | reverse complement strand
ATAAATATTAGTACTAAATTTTTCTAATTCTATCTCATTTTCTCCTTTATTTAATTCCAAAGTCCCTTGAACTTCATTATTTGCTTCTAAAATTATATTATATTCTTTATTTTCAGGAAAATCAATATTATATTTGCCCTTCTTACCAAAGTTCAATATAACAAGCATCTCTTTACCTTTATTTTCAAGATAATAAGCAATAACCCTTCTGGCCTTTCTTTTTTCAGAACCCTTACCAGTATAGACATCTAATAAATTTATATCCTTTGTTTTAAATATATCTAAGTTTTCTTTTCGAATTTTTATTAACTTTTTAGTATGATTCAGAATAGAATCAGGATCATTTTTTTGTTCTTCAACTGAAATTCCATCGGCAGTTTTACTATAAAAAGATGTCCATGTTGGAATTCCTTCTCCAGTATTATCAGCTGTCCACTCCATAGGAGCTCTTACTCCTTGATCTCCATCAGCTTTATCCCCTTTAACTCCCAATTCATCTCCATAATACAAAGTTGGCAATCCTGGCAAAGTAAATATAAGAGAACTATATACTTTTACCCTTGGAACTGGAATATATGTAGGAAATCTATCTAAATCATGATTAGACATAAATCTTGCAAATCTGGCATTTTCTGGAAAACTTTTTTGCTGAATAAGTGTATTTTTTACATCAGTTAATATCCCTGTTGTCATGCTTCCTTGCAATGCAAAATCAAATAATATATCTAACTCATTATCAAAATAAGGTTTCATCTTTTCTAAATCCACCCAAGCTTCTCCCAATAAAAGCGTATCACTGTTTACTTCTTTTATCTTTTGTCTAAATAATTTCCAATAATTATGAGAAGGTCCTTTAACATAATCTAATCTAAATCCATCGGCCCCATCAGTATTATCTCCATCTTCATTTGGATCTAACCAATATTTAGCTATATCTCTATGAAAATTTACTACTTCTTCATTATTTGTGTTCCAAGCTAACATTCGTGAGTTTATACTATTACGTCTATCTGGATTAGATTTAAAATACCAATCATGATAAATTGTATTTTGGATGTTACTAAAATAAAACCATCTATCATATTTGGAATCCGGATTATTATACGCATCTTTAAAGTATTTTTGCTGACTCGATGTGTGATTTAAAACTAAATCAAGCATTAAATACATATCCCTTTTATGCATCTCCTGAGCTAAATTTCTAAAGTCTTCTATGTCTCCGTATTCCTTTGCTATTTTAAAATAATTGCTAATATCATAACCGTGATAACTTGGCGATTCAAATATTGGAGTAAGCCATAATATATCAACACCTAAATCTTTTAAATAATCCAACTTTTTTGTAATCCCATTTAAGTCTCCAATCCCATCTCCATTTGTATCATAAAAACTTCTAGGAAATATCTGATATATTATTTTTCCTTTAGCCCACTCAGGAAATGGATAATCTTTTATTTCGCCTACTTCTAATTCTTTATTTTCGCCAGTTTTTAATCTAGCAGGATCTACTTTTTTTAATTCTTTGACTTCCCAATTTTTAGTAAAATTAGTAAATCCCTTTTCTCTATAAAATACTGGAACAACTTGATCAATTCCCATGTGTAAATTTATATCCCCATTTTTAAAGTCAACATATTTATAACCAGAACCACTATTTCCTAAAATCAAAACCATATTTTTATTTTGATTATACAAATTAGGATATAAATAAGTTACCCCCATTTTTTCCTCTGTAAACTCTTCGTTATTTATACTTATTTTTTCTCCATTGGCATCTATCGGCAACTGCTTTTTCATCTCTTTTAATACTCTATTTTCATTTGTATTTCCTATTAAAATTAAATTATTGCTAATTAGAACTTCTTTATTAATCTGTTCATCATTTAATAGTTTTGAATCTATATCTTTTTCTTTTTTGAGCTTTGCTCTTATTCCTGCTCCTACAATATATCCATCTCTATCATTTTTAGAATATATTATTACCGGATTCTCATATAAATCCCCTTTTTTGAAATTATGATACTCCTTTAACTCTATATTCTCAGTAGATAAATTAATCTTGGGAATAGACTTTTCTTGCCTCACCTTTTTTGGAGTCTCCTCCACCTTTGTCTGACTACAACCAAGCAAAAAAGTTGCTGCTAATAATAAAACCCCTCTTTTTTTCCATTTTAATTTCATGAATTCCTCCCTTTAAATTTGGTTTAAAAATTTTTTATTCTTGTTATTTTATCATTCCATTTGTATTTATCATATAACTCTTTTATGTATTTTAAACTTTTTTGTTCATTATCTAATTCTTTATAATACTTAGAAAGAAAATATTTTTCTGCATCTGTTTTATTTTCTTTATTTAATATCTTATCTATATCGACACTATATGTAAATATATCTCCAAAAAAGAAATATTTTATATTATCTAAATCAATAAATTCTTTTTTAAAAGGATACTTTTCCTGCCCGAACTTTTCAAACTGATCTTGTCCATCTTCTAAAAGCTTTTTATAATCCTCATATGTTAATCTCTCTTTATAATTTAGAAGATTACTATATTTTTTTTTATCCATTAGATAATCAATATAACTTCTCTGTTTCTTATATGCTTCTGGAATTCTATATCCATAATCATTGCATATCTCAAAAAAGTAACCTTTATCAGGTAATTCGTATAAATTTTCATAAAGCTCTAAGGTTTTTCCATCTTTTACTAAAATATTTATGTAGTCTCTTACATATTTTTCCTCTGGATAAAAATTGAATATATAATTTTTTAAAGCATTTTCATAAAGAGAATCTTCTTGTAGATCATTTTGTCTTGCTATTATTTCAAGTTTTTCTTGGAATATTTCATTGGTAGGATTTAAATTAATTAATTCATCTAATATTTCAAGCTTTTCTTTAAAATCCATTTTTTCTTTAACTTTAAAATAATTTTCTTTTTTTAGTTTCCATGCATACTTTTTATCCGAGTCAGACTTATCTAAGTTTTCAATTAATTTATGTCTTACATCCTGGTTTTCTTTAGCTGTTACAAATTCATATATATATTCTTTATTTCCTATTGCTAAATTATATAATAACTTAATATCATTTTGAATTAGATTTAGTTTATACAATTCATTATTATTTTCTTTATTTAAGTACTTTTTAAATACCTGTTCATATAATTTTTTAAATTTAAGCTCATCTTTTTTCCATTTATAAAAATATAAAGTTTCAAAATCATCTTTTAGATTTAATTTTACATCTAATTCTTTTGCCTTTTCAAAATAATTATAAAATCCAGATTTATCTTCTATACCTTTTATATTATTATAAAAGTATTCTAGTTTTTCATATTTTGAGGCTATCTCAAAATAAAATTTTTGAAATCTTTTTCTTTTTTCTAAATCTATTTTAAGAAGCTCTCTTTTCAGAATTTCTAACTCTGAATCGTTCCAAATAGTACTCTTATAATATCCATAAAATCCTAGATAATCGTTTTCTTTCAAAAAAGGGATTGCTTTATCTACTTTTGTCAACTTAAATTTTGATATATCTTTATTTAGGTTATTTTCAGTTATGACTTTTCTTATATGTTTGTAAACTTTTCTTTTTTCCTCTATATCTAGGTCTTTTTTGATATTATCTATTATTTTTATTTCTCGATTATAATCTCCCATTATATTATATATTTTTGAAATTTTAATATAATCAATTTCTTCTGTTTGTTCTAAATACTTTTTTAAATATATCTTAGAACTATCTTTTTTGTCTAATTTTCCATAAACTAATGCCAATTCAAGATAACTTTTATTATCTCCTTTTTTGAGTAAATCTTCAACATACTCCCTGTTATTTTTAGGGAAATATACTTTTTTATTTAATATAGAATCTTCTCTATATTTATTTGGATCTATATCCTCAGAGTATATAAATAAGGCTATACTTAAAAATAATACTATTGATACCTTCTTCAAATTATTCGCCTCCTATAAGCTTTTTTAAATCTCCAACTTTTTTGTTTTCCTCTTTTAAACTCATTACATCTTTTTTTAAATTTTCCTCATCATTTTTTTGTTTTGAATCTTTATTTTTCTTATTATCTTCTGTTTCTAAATTAATGTCTCCATTAAATAGAGGTCTTGTTTTAATTATTTTAGACTTTATAAATACCATTAGATTAACTTTTTGATTTTGTTTTATTGTACTTCTAAATAAATTCCCAATTATAGGTATTTTCCCCAATATAGGTACAGAAGTAATGGTACTTGTTTTTTCATTTTTAATAAGTCCGCCTATAACTAAAGTTTCTCCATCTCTTACTATTACATTAGTACTGGCCATTCTAGTAGAAATTATAGGGATATTATCTGGTGTATATTCTGATACAGAACTAACTTCAGGGGTTACCTCTAAATTTATACGACCATCCTCTAAAATTATTGGAGTCACTTCCAATTTTATCCCTACCTCTTCAAACTTATAGCTTTCAGTAGTAGTATCGCTTCCACTTGTCTCTTTATATGGAATTTTATCTCCTAAATGTATTGTAGCTTTCTTATTATTAAGAGTAGTTATATTGGGACTAGATAATAATTCAGCTTCTGTATCTGAAAGTAGATCTTGTAATACCATTTCAAAGTTATCTAATCCTAGCGTTCCCAATTTAAATTCTAAACCATCATTATTTCTACGAGTCGTATTTTTGTCTCCAACTTCTAATTCAAAATTATTTTCTCCAGTTATGGAATCATTTGGATTTATATACTTCCAATTTATCCCTCTATTTTCTCCATCTCCCACTGACTTTTCTATTAAATTAACTTCTATGGAAACTTGTAGGGGAGGAACATCATATTTTTTTATAATACTCTTTATCTGTTCCACTCTTTCTTTTTCACCGGTTACAATTAAACTACCTATTGATTCATTTATTTTTATATCACTTTCATTTCCTGAAATATCATCAATTAATTTTGAAATATTATCCATACTTATGTAATTTATTTTTATAACATCTGTACTTTTTTGTCCAACCATTGCTTGAGGTATATCTAAATGTTGAACCAACTCATCCACCATTTTCACCTCTTTTTCATCTATCCACATAATAATATTATTTGTCTTTTGATCCGTTATCAATTTATCTTCTTTTTCTATTATACTCTCTATCTTTTTTGCAACTTCCTCTGCATCTGCATATTCTAGATAATATGTTTTTCGAATTTTAGATTTTATCTCTTTTGGCTCCTTTATGTCTCGATCTTTTTTGGAAAACTCCTCTTTTGCTTCATCTACAGATATCACTTTTATTATATTACCTATTTTAACATAGGTATAACCATTTATAGATAATATACTTTCCAGTGCATCATCAACTAAAACATTATCAAAGCTTACTGTTACCTTTCCTGTGACATCATTTCCTGCTATTAAATTTATATTAAATTTCCTGCCAATAACTCTAATCACATCTGTTATAGGCATCTCTTTAAAGTCTACTGTGAGATATTCTCCTTCTGCTATTAATTGACCTCTATAGCTAGAGGAAAAAGTAGATATTGTTATTACAAATAATAATATTAGCACTATCTTAGTTTTCATTATTTTCCTCCCAAATACTTATTTTAATTACGTTCCAGTCTTCAGTAACTAGATAAGCGGTATCTCCTTCTATTTTTAACAAAGTATATTCTCTTATTTTTTCACCTTCATTTATAATCTGCCCACTATCTAGAATTATTGCATTTTGATTTTTATTTGTTTTAACTACTCCGTTAATACTTAATTTACTATATACTTTATCCGCCTTTACTTGATTCTCTTGGGGGTTATTTGGAGTTTTTTCACTTA
>JBNJFI010000012.1:0-16288 GCA_051746725.1 Fusobacteriota bacterium | reverse complement strand
TTTTATTTGTTTTAACTACTCCGTTAATACTTAATTTACTATATACTTTATCCGCCTTTACTTGATTCTCTTGGGGGTTATTTGGAGTTTTTTCACTTACAATCATTGGTTCAAAAATATCTCTTTCAATTTCTAAAACCTTTTTTTTTATTTTTTCTTCATTTTTTTCTTCATCTTTTTTTATATCGTTTTTAACTTCTTTTTTAATTTCTTGATTAATTTCTTTTTCTTTATTTTCTTTTTTATTTATGGAATTTTTATTCACATTTTTAGAATTTTCTGAATCTTTTTTGGATAACTTATTATACAGATTATAACCAGCAAAGATAAAAATTAGAATTATAATTAATATTTCAATTACTTTTTTTAGTTGGTTTTTATTCATGGTTATCCACCTCATTTATTATATAAGTGAATATTTCTAAATTGACTCTTACATTATTTTCTGATTTAGCAAAACTTGCTTTATTTATAAATAGTTTTTTATCTAGTCTTTGAATAGCATATAAATATCTGAACAGATTTTTATACTTAGACTTTAATGATATGTTTAATTGAAAAATTGGTTTCCCGTCTCTACTACTTTCATCTAAAACTAATTTTTCAACTTGTATATCCCACTTTTGAGATATATTAGTAATACTTCGTATTAAATTTTTTTGCTCTTTTTTGAAAACAAACTTTCTACGTAAATCATTATATTTTATTTCTTTTTTTTCAATACTTTCTTTTTTTTCTTCTATAACAGAAACTTTTTCTAGTTCTTGTGCATATTTTAATCTTATATTTTGTAACTCCTTTTTACCATTTTCTAATTCTAAATCCATATCTTTTAATACTAGATTATTTAATATAACTAAAGATACAAGTATGAGAATAACAATTAGAGCTATCTTTTCTCCTTGTTCCCTACTAATTTTTTCCATTTTTACTCTCACCACCATCTAATATTAAATTTATCTCAAAAGAGACAACTGTTTCTTCTTGTTTTGTCATATTAGTCAAATTTACATTCTGATACTTTTTATCTAATTGACTTAGAAAATTATTTATTGCAACCTCTGGAAATCCACCATTAGAGATACTAGTCCCTTTTAATAAAACTTTATTTTTTGAATAATTTATGCTTTGAAAATGGATATTATTATTTATTAGCCCATCTAAAGAATATAAAAAATCAACAAAATCCCCATTTTTATTGCTCATTGATTCTAATTTTTCTATTTCGTTTTTCAAAAAAGACTCCGTTTCTTCTAACTTTCTATAATCATCTAAAGGCTTTTCTAATTTTTTAATTTTTCCTCGATAGTTTTCTATTTCACTTTGGATTTTAATAATCTTATATTTTTTATACCCAATGAATAATATAATCATGACTATAATTGCAATTATAATATATTTTAACTTATATTTGGCATCATCTTCATTTTTTTCTTCCTTTAAATCTATAATTGGTTCATCTAATAAAGTTGCCCCTAAAGGAGCAATATTTCGTTTAAAATCAATTTTGTTTTCATCTGAAGTTTCATCTTTAAATAGATTATCTGCTAAAAAATCTTTTATTTCTATTTCCCATTTATCTTTTAAAAACTGTTTTATCCCTTTTAAATCAGAAACCTTTCCAGTAATATAAAATTCATCTACACCTTCACCTTGATTATTATTTTTGAAGTATTCTATGGATGTTTCTATTTTTCTATTCCACTGTTCAGTTATATCTTGATAAACCATATTAAGAGGAATCCCTATCTTTTGCCCCTCATTCATTAATTCTCTAGCCCTTTTTTGATCTACAAATCCATATTCTATTTTTATTTCTTCGGCTTCCTCTTCTGATATATTTAAACTATTACTTATCTTCTTATCAATAACTTGCCCACCTATGTTTAATTCTCTATATATTTTAAGATGCTTTCCTCTATATATAAAAACAGTGGTTTTCTCTCTAGTCATATCTAAGATCAAAGTGTTTTTTTCTTCAGATATAGAATTACTAAAAATTCGGTTATCTGCAAATATCTCTAAGTCTATACTTTTCAGATTAAATTTTTGTTTTTCTATCTCATCTATATCTGATTTATCTATCAGAGCAAAAAAGAGTTGATATACTTTACTATTCCCTTTTTGAACTTTTCCTATTATCTCATATACCAATTTTTTATCTGAAATATCTCCATATATGTCTTCTACTTCTCTTTCTATAACTGGCCGCAACTCATTTTTAGGAATTATCGGAACTTCTAAATCCCTTATTACAATAGATGGAGAGTTATATAATAAATTTTTTGTTACTTTTTCCCAGCTGTTTTCTTTTATTATCTCTTTGATTTTGGCATATGTTTTTTCGGTATTTTCTAATATTTCAGGATCCATCTCAACATTTAGATTGTTTTTTATAATCCTTTGGTTATTTTTCTTTTCAACTAAGATAAATTTAATATATTTTTCGCCTATTTTTATACTTAGTATTCTATCTTTTTTGCCAAACATACTTCCTCCTAATCATAAAATCCCTTTATATAAATTATATACTCACCTGATCCATCTTTGACTTTTATCTTATATTTTTCTCCTTGTATCAGATCTTCTAATATCTCATATTCCCTATATCCAATAGCACTTTCAGTGGTTTCATTTAAGCTAACCGCGGTATTATCCTGTTTTTTCAAATAATCAAGTTCCCAATCCGCTCCATCTTCTCTAGAAGTTATAACTATTATCGACTCATGTAGATCATTGTTAACCTCAAAATTAAAATTTTTAGGTTTATCATTTATAATCATATGTAATTCAGACTTTGAATAATTCTCATTATTTATATCTTCAACTTCTATATTCATTAATCCATCTGATAACTCTTCATGTTTAAATACATCTCTAGTTATAGCACTATCTTCTAATCCTCTATTAGATATAGTAGATATGCCTATTCCTATTAAAATTAAAATAACCATAAAAAAAATAATCGAAATAAGAACTACTCCCTTTTCATCTGCTTTCATTCTTCTCCCCCTTTTTTGTTCTAATTAGTTTTCATTAACTCTGAATCCAGTTGAAAATTTCAATGTAGTTGGTTCTCCAAAATCTGTTACTTCTCCAATAATACTTATTTTGATTCTTATATAATTTATTTTATTTTCATTAATTGAACCTTCTAATAAAAGGGTTTGATCTTGAGAATTAACTTCATAAAATTCAAAAGAAAAATTTTCTATGCTAACAGTACCATTTTCCCATAACTCATTTTTACTTCTAAAAAGAGGTATGTCTTGATTTCCATCTGCTAAACTTGGATTATCATTTGAATTATCACTTTCACTTCTATATAAGTTTTTATCTTCTTTATTCCACCAATACCAATATATATCATCTGTAGAATCACCAGAATTATTAATGTCAAATGGTACTTGTAGCTTTATTCCTAATTCTTCCGAATCTGAATATATATCTAAAATTTCTGGACTTTTAAAAGGAGGTGATTCAAAATTTGCTTCTGTCATCCTTTTTTGTAACCTATTTAAAACAGGATTTATTCTACTCATTGCGTCATTTAACTCTATATTTATACTATAAGCTTGACTAGATAATTTAATTATCTGAGATAGCCCTGTCATAACAAGTCCCATTATTGAAACCACTATCATCAATTCAATTAGAGTAAAACCTCTTTTTTGCATTATACCCCCTTTTTATTCCTGCTTAATATACCATATAATTTCAGAATATTCTTCATTATTATCAGAAGAAAAGCATCTTACAATAACTTTTTTGGTATTACTCTTTCCGCTTTCTAATTCTTCCAATGTATCATCATCTACATAATAAACCCAAACTTTTCTATAATAATTTTCATCATATATATCTTCGTTTATATCTAGAATTCCTGTATTCTTTTCTGTATACCCATGATAATCATCTATATCATTCCAGTCCTCTAGTCTTCCATTAGCAGTGCTTTCTCCTGTATCTGAGCCTATATCTGACCAAGATCCAGGATTATTTTTTTCTTCATCAAATCTTTTTAGTTTTATTTCTTGAATTAACTCCCTTGAGTAATGACTTGCAATGAATCTTCTTTTTCCATCTACTGTACTTTTGGTACTCTGATTTATAACATCCATAAATGGAAAAATCCCTAAAGACAATATTACTATTGCTATTAAAATCTCTATTAAAGAAAATCCTTTTTCCATTTATACCTCCTTAATTCCCCTTGTTTTCTAATTTAATTTTCGATACTTAAGTTAGGAACTCCATTTAAATTTATATTATTCAAATCCCCTATCCCATGATATTTTATTTTGTAATATGCAGCTGTACCTATCATAGCTGCATTATCTGTACATAATTTTAGAGATGGATAAGATAATTTATATCCTCTCTTCTTGGATAACTCTTTCATTTTACTTCTCAAAAAAGAGTTAGCTGCAACTCCACCTGCTAATAATATATTATTTATTTCCATATCTTTAGCCGCTAAATCTATTTTTTCTGTTAATATTTCTACAACTGTTCTTTGAAAAGATGCTGCTAGATCTTCTTTTTTGAATTCTTCTTTTTTCATTTTCATGGTATTTACATAATTAATTATATTTGTCTTAACCCCACTAAAGCTAAAATCATATTTTCCGTCAACTTTTGGTTTAGTTATGTCTATAGAAAATGGATCTCCATCATAATATAATTTATCAATTATAGGCCCTCCTGGATAAGGCAATCCCAAAACTCTACCTACTTTATCAAAAGCCTCTCCTACTGCATCATCCAATGTTTCACCTATATTATAAAAGTTATACTTCTCATCTATTTTTACAATATTTGTATGTCCTCCTGAAACAACTAGCGCTAAAGCAGGTAAATCTACATCATTTTCTATGAAATTTGAATATATATGTCCTCTTAAATGATGAACGGGAATAAGAGGTATATCACTTCCATAACTCAATGATTTGGCAACTGATATTCCTACTAATAATGCTCCTATGAGTCCTGGAGCATATGTTACTGCTATATAATCCATATCTTCTAATGTTAGCTTTGCATCAGATAAAGATTCTTCTAAAATTGGCATAATATTTTTTATATGGTGACGGGAAGCTATTTCAGGTACTACTCCTCCATATTCTCTATGTATTTCCACTTGTGATGATATTATATTTGATAAGACTTTTTTGCCATCCTCTACTACTGCTATTGATGTTTCATCGCATGATGTTTCTATTGCTAAAATTTTCATCTATTTCTCCTTTATATTTTTATATTTCTTTAATTATACCACACGAATTAATAGATTTCAATTATAATAACAAAAGGAGACCAGATAAAATCCAATCTCCTTTTATTTATTTATTATTTTTTAATTCTTATTAATTTTCTATTTTTATACCTTGAGAAGTTTCACTATCCATTTCTTCTTCTGTAGGTTTTATAACTGCTTCATCTTCTTCTATCTCATTTAAGACTTTTTTGATATCTTCATCTAATATTTCTACCTCAATGTCTTCTGATAACTCTTTTCGGAAGTCATTTATCTTAGCTCTGGCTTTTTCATTTAAAAAATCATATCTAATCTTATCTTCTGATTTCTCAAAATCAGCTGCTTCAAATGGAGTATGGTTATTAACTCTAATTATATAATACCCCTTGTCTGTTTCAACTAATTGTGTTTCATCTTCTTCTATTTCAAAAATCTTTTCAGATAATTCTGGATCTTGACCTAACTCTTTTATTGGTGATGTTTTAGTCACTTCATTGAATTCAAATTTATCTACATCTGAAAGATCTTTTGCTACTTCTTCAAATTCTTCTTCTTCCAATCTTTTTAATCCTTCTCTAGCTTTTGCTAATAATATCTCCTTTGTCTCATCACTTATCTTAGGGTCTAATAAAATATGACTTGCTTTTATTTCTTCTTCGCCCTCTTCACTTCTCTTATCTTCAACTTTTATTATATGGTATCCAAATTGTGTTTTCACTAACTCTGGTGCTACTTCTCCCTTTGGAGTATCAAAAGCTACTTCTTCAAACTCTGGAACCATTCTTCCTTTTCCAAACCATCCAAGATCTCCACCATTACTTGCAGAAGGCCCATCAGAATATTCTTCAGCTAACTTAGAAAAATCTCCTTCTTTAGCTTCTTCTATTATTTTTTCTCCTTGAGATTTTATTTCATTTATATCTTCTTCAGAGGGTGTCATTCCAATTTTTATAACATTGATATTTACTTTTTCTTTAGTCTCATATTTTGATTTGTTTTCTTCAAAATACTCTTTTAATTCTTTTTCAGAATATTTATATTTTTCTTTTATATCTCTTCGTAATTTATCTTGTAATTGAACAAATTTATCACTTTGAGTATAACCCTCTTCAGCTTTTAAACCTCTGCTTAGAGCCTCTTTTACAAGGGCAACTTGTTCTTTAAATCTATCTATACTTTTTTGATAAGCATCTTTTTCATCTTTAGCTCCATACAAAGTATTTTGAAAAGCCATCCCATAAAATTCTAAATTATCTATATTATAATTTGAGACTTTTAATACATCTTTCTTTAAATATTCCTTATATTGAGCTTTTTTGAATTCTATATCAGCTTCATTAACTTTATTTTCCACCCAACCATTATATCTTTTATTAACTTTTTCTTCTGTCAGCTCTGATTTTATATCTTCTTTTACATCTTCATATTTTTTTTCAGAATACTTAGAATATTTATTTTCATTAAAATATGTTTTTATTTCATCTTCTGTTACTTCTAATTCAGCCTCATATTCAGATTTAACTGCCTCTTGTAATTTTTCAACGATTAAACTTTCTTCTATCTCATCTTCTAAGTCCGAGATTGTCATACCTTGACCTCTTAAAGCTCTTCGCAACTGTTCTTTATCACTAAAGTTCTGAGTTACTTTATCATATTCCTCATTTTTTTCTTTTTTAGAAACACCTAAATGTCTCTTATCTGCTTCGTCTAACATAACTTCTTTTTTAACAAGTTCATTAAATGCCATTAACTTTACAAAGTCTGTATCTGTTTTATCTTTATAATAGTTTCTGTATTGACTAATTGTTCTTACAAATGTCCTTTCTATTTCTATCTGTTTTACTTCTCTTTCATTTACTAATAATGCCTCTTGTGTTCTAGTATTTCCACCACTTCCTAAAAAACTTCCTACTGCTATAGCTATTACTGATATTATAAAAGCTATTGTCATTACCCATATTACTGGTTTCATATTATTTCTCAATTTTCTTATCACTATTATACCCTCCTAATTTAATATATTTTATACCTTATTATAACAGTTTGCTTTGTTTTTTTCAACTATTTATCTATTTTAATTTATCTGTAAGTATTCTTTTTTAAAATGCATCTTAGTTAATTACTTTTTCTTACTTTTTTAGTTTATCTAAATATTTCTATGATTTTTAAAATTTTTACTGTTACAACAATAAAACAAACCACTAGACAGCTTACCAGTGATTTGTTTTATAAAATAATATTAAATTTCTCTTACTTTTCCTTGTCTTTTTATTTTAAATTCGCTTACCAACTCTTTTTGAGATCTAATATCTTTTACTATTTCATCAATCTTATCATCCATTCGGGATATCTCATTTAATCTATTTTCCCCTTCACTGGATAAATCTTTTACATTATCTACTAAATTATTCGTAGATTCTACTATCTCATCCATATTTTCAAGTATCATGGATATTGTTGCTGATTGCTCTTGAGTGGCTGCTGTGGTGCTATTTGTCATATCACTTATACTTAAAACCATTTTTGATATATCTTTAAAGAGCTTCCCTACATTATTAGAAATTTCAACTCCTGAATCAACCTTGTTTTTTCCTTCTTCTACTATATTTCTAACTTTATTTGCTTTTTCTCTAAGCCCCTTAATGTCTCTTTCTATTTCTTCTGAGGCTTGGACTGTCTTAGAAGCTAATTTTTTAACTTCATTTGCAACTACAGCAAACCCTTTTCCTGCATCTCCTGCTCTTGCTGCTTCTATTGAGGCATTTAAAGATAATAAATTAGTTTGCTCTGCTATCCCATTAATTACACTTGTAAATTCTTCTATTGACTTTAACTTTTCTACCAATTCATCTTCAACTTCTGATATAGTCTCTACATTCTCATCTATATCATTCATTGTAATTAAAGTCTTATTTACGCTTTTTTCTCCTTTTTCAACTATTTTTTTAACTTCATACGCATATTCATTTACTTCTTCTGTATTTTTAGAAATTCCCTTAGCAGCATAGTTGATCTCCTTCATAGAGTTATTTATTTCATCTATTTGATCTATTTGCTCTACTTGGTTGTCTTTTACCCCATTTAGTGATTCCACAAATAAATTCATAGATTTCTGATTTTTATTCGATTCCATCTTAATCCCCTCTATAAATTCTACTGTTTCTTCTGAGGATTTCAACATGGTTTTTACTAAATTTCTCAAACTTTCAATCATTTTGTTAATTCCTGTTGCCAAATCACCTAGCTCTTCATTATTTTTAACATTTACTTTATCCATGAGATTTGCATCAGACACTTTATTTACAATTTTTAATATTGCTTTTATTATCTTTATCCGGCCTTTTAGTAAAAAATAGAACATAACCCCCATTAATATTATAAATACTACTGACATTATAATGAAAATCATAGAAATTTTATTTTCTAAACTAGACTTTTTGTTTTTTAATTTATTTAATTGATTATTACTAGAAGTTTCTAAATTCCCTATAATTTCTTTTTTTCTATTTTGAGTTTGATCCAAAAACTCTAGATATTTATCTATGCTTACTAAAAATCCTACCATCCCAACTACTTCATTATCTTTGTTTTTTAACCCTGTAAAAGATATCTTATAGTTTCTCTCTTTTCCATCTATTTTTATTTTTAAATCTTTAAAATAAGTTTCTTTTTCATTTGATTTTAGTTTAGAATATATTTCAGGGTGTTTATTTATCATAACCCTATTATTATCTTTATCCTTTAAAGTCGAAGCATATGGAGTTTCCTGATTGAATATAATTATATCATTACCCAGTGAAGTTTTAATTTCATCAATGAAGGATGTATCCATAGGTTTAACATATACAATACCTCCATTTCGCTTATCAGACTGAAGAGTTGTAGGTATAGAGCCTTGCAGAGCCAATCCATCTTCTGAGGAAATTATATTTTTTATTTGTTCTTCATTGTTGGCAATAGTTTCTTTTCCTAGATCCTCTGTATATTGTTTTACAAATGATTTATATCCTGTGTTTATATTTCCTTGCATTTTACCATTTTTATCAAACAACAATAGACCAATATTTTTTTCCATAATATTAGCCTTTATATTTTGCAATATTTCTAAAACAGTAAACCTTCCTACTCCAATATAATATTCTTCATAAACTCTTCCATCTATCTCATCTACAAATCCAGAAAGAATTCTATCTCTCATTATAACATCTTCTACCTCTTTTCTAGAAGAAAATATCTTCCCTTTTTCTATTAAATTATTAAATTTTTCATCTATTACTTCCATTCCCGAAGATGCAGTTTCTCTCAAATCATTATTTAACTCTTCCTCTTTCATTGAGTTGATATCTTTAAATATTGAATTAAAATTTTCATCCATGCTCTGACTAGATCTTTTCATATCTTCTGAAAGTGATTCCTCTAATTTTTGCAATTCATTTCCCATCATACTCTGAATGCTAAAATATAATATTACTACTCCTAATATTATAAACATAGAATTTATTAAGGTCAAATTTTTCAACATGCTAGACCTTTGGGATTTTTTCTTTTTCCCCTTCATTTGTCCTCCTTTTTTGATATATCATATTCAAAAAAATCTACCAAGGTAAATCTTTCCCCTCTATTTTTTCTTTATACATTGTTTCATACTCTTCCCTTTTTTGCTTATCCATCTTCATTTCAGTAGCAGAAAAGTCTTGTTCTAACTGTTTTAAATTTCTTACACCAGGAATAACTGACGAAACTTCATCAAAGGCTAAAATAAAGCTTAGAGCTTCTTGTACCATAGTAGTTTCTTTTCTCTTTATCTTCTTTACATTTTCAACTAATTTCCCTCTAAACTGTATATCTTTTTTGCTCCACCTACTTCTAACTCCTTTAAATTCGCTATTTTGATCATATTTCCCTGTTAACCATCCTGAATCCAAAGGAACTTTTACTATTAGAGCAACTCCAGCATCCTTTGCTTTTTTAAAAGCTTTTTTGGGTTCTTGATAAAACATATTAAACATTATTTCTATAACTTCACTTTTAGTATTATCTATTAATTTTTCCATAGCTTCCGAAGTGTCTATTGAGGCCCCATAGGCTTTTATTTTATTTTCATTTTTTAATTCTTCCAAAACCTCAAAATGACCTTGATTTCCTTCTAAAACTTCCTCTGGAGGATTATGCAATATTACACTATCAAGATAATCGGTATCTAATCTTTTTAAACTTTCTTCTACGGATTTTCTAATAAGATTAGCACTATAATCTGTATGTCCATCTGGCCAATGTCCAAATTTCGAATTAATCACTACTTGGTCTCTTTTTCCTTTTAAAGCTTTTCCTAAAATTTTTTCGCTCTCTCCATTTGCATAGTTAGGTGCGGTGTCAAAAAAGTTGCACCCTTTTTTGATAGCTTCTTCTACTATCTCAATAGCTTCCTCTTCTGTCGGACCATTCCAAGATGAATTATTTCCTAATTGCCAAGTTCCAACACCAATTTCTGAAACTTCTAATCCTGTTTTTCCATAATTTCTTTTTTCCATAATTTTCCTCCCGTTATTTAAATTTTATATTTTGTTTTTTATAATTTTAATTTTATGATTTTTAATGTTTTTTTATTTTAACTCTCCTCTTCTCTAAAGATACTGACTTTTGATTCTTTTTTGGAAAATGATCCTCTTTAATTTTAAATCCTTCTATACTTTTTTGAAGATCTTCCATTTGATTAGTCAGTTCTAATAAATTTTTAAATTCTTCACCTAGAACATGTGATATACTTTCAACTATATCCAAATTTTCTCCAGATAGACTCTCAATATCATTTGAAGTTTCACTTATATTAGTCATCTCCTTTGTTATTTCAGAAGTTGATATTGTTAATTCTTCTATATTAGTTGCTATTCCATTTATATCATTATCATTTTCTTCCATCTTTTGTATTGTATTTTTAATTGTTTTTTTCACTTCAATTGATCTATCCAAAGCTTTGTTAACATGCTCTTCTACCTCTTCGTTGGCATATTTAACAGTTTTAAATTCACCTTGAATATTTTCAATTATTTTTTCAATTTTAGAAGTCTCTCCATTTGTCTTCTCTGCTAACTTTCTTATTTCATCTGCTACTACTGAAAATCCACGACCGGCATTTCCAGCTCTTGCTGCTTCTATTGCAGCATTTAAAGCCAAAAGATCTGTTTGTTCAGCTAACTCATTTATAGAAATAGTTATATTTTCTATGTTTTTTGAAAATTCAATAACCTTTAAAATCTGTTTTTCTGTAACTTTTACCTTTTTACTAATATTAGAAATCTCTTCTGACATATTCTCAACTTTTTTTGCACCCTCTTCTGAAATCTTTGTTGCATATTTACTTCCCTTTATAATGTTTTCTATGTTTATATTTGTCTGTTCTGAAGAAGCAGATATTTGCTCTAAAGATGCAAGAGTTTGCGTTGTACTTTTTGCTTGATTTTTAACCCCCTCTTTTTCTTCCTTTGTATTACTTTCTAAATCCAATATTCCCTTAGACACATTTGAATTATTATCATAATATTTACTTTTATTTCCATTTATAACCTGATCTATCTCTTGGGATATATCTGTACTTTTTTGATTTACATTTTCAACCATATCTTTAACCCTAGATATTATTGTCTTAAGCTCTTTTATAAATTTATTAAAATAGCTGGCTAATTCTTCTATTTCATCATTGGTATTTATCTCGATTGTTTGAGTCAGATCACCATTCCCTTCAGAAACTTCTTTCATTGCTTTCATCATTATTTTTATTGGTCTGGTAATCTTTTTTGCAACAATAATGGTTATTAATATTATAAATAATATAGCAAATATAAATATTGCGATAACATTAATTATAGATCTTTGTCGTATAGCTTTAGAATTTTCATAAAAGAGTTGTGCTGAATCTTCAGAAGCCTGGACTACATAGTTAATATTTTGATCCAATCTATTTAATATCATTCTTTCTTCCACATAAGATGTGAATTCTGCATCTTCTTTTTCATCAGAGATTAAAAGTTCTATTATTTCATTTCTAACCTCTTTCCACTCATCATAAGAAGCTCTAACATCTGAAATTATATTTTTATCTCCTAAAGATCCCTCTTCAAGGTTTTCTAAATTCATGTCTACAATCTTGTCATAAGTTAATATTGTATCCTTTAAATCTAATAAAACACTTATATTATCTTCTACAAACATCTTTTGTTCCATATATTGCATATTTTTTATATTTCCCTTTAATTCTATAGCAGCATTACTTGATTTCATAGGATAATTGTATATATCTTCTATAATACCAGACAACCTATTCAAACTTCCCCAAACTATAAATAATACCATTATTAGAGATATTATAATAAATCCAAATCCCCAAAACATTTTACTTCTAATCTTCATAACTCCTCCTTTTCCCCAACTAGATATTTGTTATATCCTATTTTAAAATTTCTTCTAACAACTTATCTTCATCCCCTTTATAAGTTTTAGTAATTTTATTTCCTCCTCTTTCTAAATCCATAAAAACTCCTTTATCTACAAGTTCCCACAATGCATATTTGGCCTTTCCATCAACTGTAAATACTCCAAAATGATTTTCAGAGTCACCAGATCTTGGAGATTTCCAAGGTTCATCAAACGCTTCAAAATAAAAGCACAGCATTTCCTCGTTTTGGGCCCATTCTCTCATTTTCTCATAATATATTTTCTCTTCATATTCATTAGCTGCTTGAGTTCCATTTTTTGAATACATATCTGTATCTTTTGTTGCCCATCCAGTCTCTCCGATATGAATTTTCTTTTCTACATCTATCTCCTTTAGAAATTTTTGCACCATTTTATATTGCTTCTTTGCATATCTAACAGCTTCATCCATAGCCTTATCTATCTCTTTTAGGTTTTTAAATCCTTCTCCCTTTATATCATTCCAAAATCTTGGGTTATGATATGTATCATGAAATGGATATGTGTGTAACGATATATAATCTACTGCATTTATTAATTTTTTTAAATCTTCGCATCTATATTCTTTTTCTGCTCCCCAAGTTGCAAAATTATCTGAACTTGTAATTAATATATCTTTTTTTATAATCCCTTGTTTTCTGTATTGTCTTAAGTAATTAACCCATTTTAATATAACATCTGCTCCCACATAATGAACCTGCCAATTTACCATTGCTTCATTTCCAACTGCTATTATTTTTACTATATCTGGGTAATCTTTAGCTAATTCAATAGCTTTATCTATCTCTTGTTTATTTTTACTGTAGTTCCCCTTACTATGATCTACATTTGGAGTTTCTGCTCCTATACAACTTATCCAAGCTCCCAACATAACATACATCTCAAAAGTTTGATCTTTACCTTTTAATTCTCTAATAGCCTGTAATACTCTTTCAGCATGTGAATATTCAGAAGTATTGTATGTTCTGAGTATTTTCACACCCATTGCCGATAATATTTTCATATCTTCTTTAATTTGTTTAACTGAAGGAACCTTTTCTCTTGTTTTTTTTCTAAATCCACCATACGAAAAAGCTTTACCATATTTCTTTTTTAAATTCATTATTAATTTCTCCTTATTTATATATTTTCTTAGCTAGTTGCAAAATTGTAATCCACTGATTTTATTTAATTTATTAGACCTGATAATTAAGGCTTCCCTCCATTTTTATATACTGCCCACACCCGGGCAAACGCCATTTGCCCTTACAAAAAAGAGCAATGAATAGTTAATAATGAATAGAGAATAGTTTTTTTGACCTATTCTTTATTTCGTTATTCTAATTTTGGATTTAAATAATCTATATTGATATCCCAGTAAAGGAATATTTCCTTTTAGAAATCCATCTCTTATTATCTGCAGAAATAATAACCGTAAGGGCGAAGGGTCTTCGCCCACGTGATTACGATCGCTACTATTATACCTCTTCCTTTTAAATGTACTTTTCTATCTATTGTGACACAGCCTGCTGTAAGAGGGATATTTTTTTATTTCCAACTATTCTCTATTTATATTCATTGCCCTTCAGTGGGGACATAAAATTTTATCATAAAAAATATAATCGTTCAGCGGAGTATGGGATCAATCATAATATATCCTTCATATTAAATTAATCAGAGGTATAAAAGCTTTTAGCCCTTATCTTTATCTTTTAACTTTCAACTTTCCTCTTTCAATTTTCATCTATATTTTCAAATTCCCATCTTTATCCCATAGTCCCCAACGAGAACCAACGTCCCCTTCACTCTTTTCTTTCCAATCTTCATCAAAACTTGAAAAGTAGAATATTTCTATCCCCTCTTCTTGAGCCCATTTATAAGTATTTAAAAAATACTTATATGCATTATCTACTGAAGGCTTTGCTCCCCATACATCTGATCCCATATCAGGCCATCCTGTTTCTGTTATTATTACTTTTTTGCCCTTACCAGCTTTAACTGCCCGTCTATACATATCCTTCATATAAAGTGTAGAATATTCTAAAGCGCATCCTTCCCAAAATGGATAGCAATTTGCTAAAATAACATCACAAGCTTCAGTTACTTTAGGATTTTGCTCAAATTCATAATATGCATCAACATATCCCACAGGTATATTATCAGGAACCTCTCTTTTAACTCTGTTTATATAATCCACTAATTTATCCTTTGGAATATCTTCTCTTAATAATACTTCATTTCCAACTGCCAAGATATCAATATCACCATTTTGGGCCAGTTTTATTCCATTTCTTATCTCCTTCTCATTAATTTTATCATTATCTCCTATCCAAATTCCACATAAAACTTTCAACCCATTTTTTTTAGCAATCTTAGGTATATTTTCATTTCCCTCTGTGCAAGAAAATGTTCTTATCCAATCAGTATATGATTTTATAATATCTAATCTTTCTTGTATCTGATCCTCTGTTACTTCATGTCCTGGACCTTGATCTCCTACATATGGACTAAAGCATAAACCATGGATTCCATCTTCCAAGGTTTTATTTAATAGTTCTTTTAATTCACCTGTAGTTTTTTTAGAAAAATCTCTTCCAGCCAAAGATAATTTCTTTTTATATTTACTTGCCATAACTCTGGTCATATTTATCCCTCCTATTTTTTATAAAATCACAACTCATTGTTAATTGTCATTTCAATTTTCATCTATTTAACATAGTGCCTTATCCAGTCGATATACATATATTGGGGAAACCCCGTTGTTTCATCAGGAGTATCTGTAAAATGACCACCTACTGCAATATTAAATAAAACATAAAAAGGTTTATGAAACTCATTTTCCACATCAGATGATATATCTTTGTTTCCAAACTGAACCCCATCTAATTTCCAAATTATCTGATTCTCATCCCATTCTATCTCAAATACATGGAAGTCCTCCTTGAAATATTCACCATTAGGCAAGGTATATGATCCTGCCGATATATATTCATTATAACCAAGTGGATTTGACTCTGTTCCAGGATCTCTATGAACTGTCCCATGAACAGTTCCTTGTCCATAATTGGGATCATATACACTTCCTGTTTCCAGTATATCTATCTCACCACATTGAGGCCATCCAGTATCTCCTCCTGTTTCACTAATATTATCTCCTAACATCCAAAATGCCGGCCATATTCCTTTACCACCAGGTAGTTTAATTCTAGCGGCTATTTTCCCATATTTAAAAGTCTTTCCTGTAGCTCCTGAATTTCCGCTTTGCCCTCCTGGATTCGATATTACCCTGGCCGAAGTATATGAATCAGGTTGATTATATGGTCTTCCTTCAATATGATCAGCTTTAATAACCATATTTCCATTTTCCTCATATGCTACAG
The DNA here is from genome assembly GCA_051746725.1 of Fusobacteriota bacterium. Classification (GTDB taxonomy): domain Bacteria; phylum Fusobacteriota; class Fusobacteriia; order Fusobacteriales; family JBNJFI01; genus JBNJFI01. Next base: position 202 of record JBNJFI010000012.1, on the reverse strand, counting down.
AACTATTATCTAAATATTGCTGCAGTTCATTATTAAATGGATCATACATGACTTGCCTTGTCCAGGTATCTGTATCAAATACTCCATCATCAAATTCATCTGACCAATTTAAAGTCCAACCAGCGCCTGCTTCCCAATTTGATTCGTCCTTTTCAAATATATCTAAATTAAACTCAACTTCCATATTCTTATCATTCACTTT
>JBNJFI010000011.1:1254-35659 GCA_051746725.1 Fusobacteriota bacterium | reverse complement strand
TCTTGCCTCTGTAGCTGCAGTTGATGCCAACATTATTGGACTAGGTTCTCTAGTAATAAAATCTACTTTTGCTGCACAATCACCTACTGCAAATATATCTTTTTTAGATGTTCGTAGATAATTATCTACTTTTATCCCTCCAAAACTATTCAATTCTAAACCAGCTTTTTTGGCTAATTCAGTATTAGCTCTATATCCCATAGAAAGAACTACTGCATCTGCCTCAATCTTATCTCCATTTTCCAGTAAAACTCCTTGTACTTCGTTTTCTCCAATTATCTCTTTTACTGCCGAACCAGTCTTAATTTTCACTCCACGTTCTTTTAAGATTTCCTCAGATATTTCTGCTATTTCCTTATCAAATACCTTTCCTAAAATATTAGGCAATACTTCCACTAAGGTGACATCTTTATTTATTTTATTTAATTCATCTGATACTTCAACTCCAATAAATCCAGCACCAATTGTTACAACTTTTTTGATATTATTAAGTTTATTCTTTATCCTATCTAGATATTCTTTATCCTTTGGAATAGTAAACACATTGTCTAATTCACTCCCTTTTAACCATTTTGGTTTATAAGGAGTAGAACCTATGGCCATTACTAATTTATCATACTCATATTCTTCTCCTTCTAAAAGCCTTATAGATTTTTTATCAGATTCTATATCTACAACTTCCCCTTGTTTAAAATCTATTCCCGCTTTTTTGACACCACCTAAAGGGATTATATCTTTTTCAATACTATCCAAAGTTCCAAAAACATATGGAATTCCACAAGGTACTACTGCCTCTGCTTCTTTTCTAATTATTAAAAAGCTCTTATTGGGATATTTTTTCTTTCCAGTCATTGCCGTGACTAACCCAGCTGCACTTCCTCCAATGACTATGACATCATATTTTTTCATTCTAACCCTCCTTCTTGATTTGCATATACACATTCTAATTAACTATACTCTATAATTATATATATGTCAAATCAAATTTTATATAAATATAAAAAGGACCCGTTTTGTTTAAACTGGTCCTTTTTATTATAGTTTTAATTTCTAGCTTTTCTTCTCTGTCTTGAGCCGTTATTCTCATTATTTGTTCCTCTTCTTGTCTTACTGACTCTATTATCCTTATTTCCTCTACTGTTTCCTCTGTTACCACTGAATGCACTAAGATGATTTTCGCTTCCTCTTTTTAAATTTTCAAATACTATTTTACTATCAGGATTAGCAATTTTTAACATATTTTCAAGATCCTTAATATCCACTTCTTCTACTTTTACTCCAACTTCTAAAGCTTCTTCATAGGAAATATCTCCCTTAACTTTTAAATCCGCATATAACTTATTAAGCTCTTCACTTTCATACTCTCCAGGATCAAAATCCGTAACTTCTAAGTTATATTTTTCCAACAAAACTCTTACTGCATCCATATGTTGTTGTTCTGAATTAGCTATATTGTCAAATTTTCTAGCATCATATTTATCTGCAAAATACTCGTATAAATCTCTAGCCATCTGTTCCTCTTGATATAAAAAGATTAAATCTTCTTTTTGTTCTTCTGATAACTCATAAATTTCACCTGAAGAAATAGAATTTAAATATGTATTATCTTGTCTTTGATTATTCCCCCTGGCAAATGTAATTCCTGTTATTAATAAACTTATTACAGCTAAACTTAATATTTTCTTCATCTGTCTCATCTCCTTTTTTGATTAAATTTAGTAAAATAATTATCTTCTACCTTTTCCATTTGAACCTCTACCTGCTCCTTGTCCTCTTCCTTGTTTATTTCCTCGTCTAGAATCATTATTCCCATCTCGACTTTCAAAATTTCTACCTTGTCCAGTTCCTCTATTATCTTCTCGATCTTCTGAGTTTTTCCTGTTTCCCCGTGTTCCATCTTCTATTCCTCTTCCTTGTCCTCTAGGTTCATCATTTAGCCCATCTCCATTTTCATCAATAAAGTTATCATTTATTCCATCATTATTTTCATCCACAAAATATTGCCCCTGACCTCCATCTTTCATAACACCTGTTCCTGCTTTCCAATCACTATCTTCTGCTAAAACTACTCCACTCGCTAATATTCCTACTACTAATCCTATTCCTATTACTTTTTTCATCACAACCATCTCCTTTTTATCTGTTTTAGTTTCTAAATTTTCTGACAACTTACCGACTAATTTTGTTCCTTGACCAAGTGGACACACCTGACACCAAGTTCTAGGTTTATATAAAAAACCCAAAACTAGACCTATAACTGTACTTGAAGCTATAAATCTAAAAAATACAAATCCCACCTTCATTAGATTTCCATCTGTTTTAAATAGTGACATCCCAAACAGAGAAAACATAATTACAAAAAAGGTATTTCTAAATTTTTCGCTAAAAATAAACCTTGGAATCTTTTTATCTCGATGAATATTTTTCAACATCTTAGTTAAAAAGCTCCCTCTGGGACATGAATAAGCACAAAATGTCTTATTTTTAGTTTTTACCGCCATATACACTGCTGGAACAATACATAATATTGCCATAAGTCCAAATCTATAATCCAATACCGACAATGCCAAAAAAACTAACATTAATACCCAATTCCATTTGAAATATAACTCTTTAATTTTCACTTTATCCTCTCCTCTCTCTTCATGTAAATACATTATACTTCACTAATGTGGCAAATAAGTGACAACTCGATTTTTTTATATCAAACCTCATTTCTATTTGTTATTATCCCTGAAGATTTTTTTTATTTCATTTAAACTTTTTTGAAAAATATCACTGACTTAATATATCATTTAACCTTGGAAAATACTTTAAATGACATAATAGAAAAGCCACTAGTATATTCTCATACTAGTGGCTTTTCTATACTCAAAAAATTGGATTATGTGTAGATAGTTTAATTATATACTCTCTAAATCATTGTACCTTTTAACAGCGCATAAATCTCCGCACATAGTACACTCTTCAATATCCTCCTGATTATTTCCTAATTTATATTCTTTTGCCTTTTCACTATCAATAGCTAATTTAAACATTTTAGGCCAATCCAATTCTTTTCTGGCTTTACTCATTCTATTATCCCAATTTATAGCATTTGGAATGCCTTTTCCTATATCACCAGCATGTGCAGCTATTCTAGTAGCCATTATTCCCTCTTTCATATCTTCAAGATCAGGTAATCTCAAATGTTCTGCAGGGGTTACATAGCATAAAAAATCAACTCCACTACTTGCTGCTAGAGCTCCACCAATGGCAGAAGTTATATGATCATATCCAGGTGCAATATCTGTAACTAAAGGTCCTAATACATAAAATGGTGCACCATGGCATAATTTCTTTTCCAATTGAACATTAGTTTCTATTTCATTTATAGGAACATGTCCTGGACCTTCAATCATAACTTGAATATTTCTTTCCCATGCTTTTTTGGTGAGCTCCCCTAAAATTATTAACTCTTGTATCTGAGGGGCATCGGTAGAGTCGTGCAAACTTCCAGGACGAAGCCCATCTCCTAAGCTTAGAGTAACATCAAATTCTTCGCAGATATCTAATAATCTATCAAAGTATTCATAAAATGGATTTTCTCGATTATTTTTTATCATCCACTCATATAAAATAGATCCTCCTCTACTTACGATATTTGTTAGGCGATTGGAATTTTTTATTCTTTTAACAGCAGTTAAATTTAATCCAGCATGTATAGTTAAAAAGTCTATTCCATCTTTAGCATGTTCACGTGTTATTTCAAAAAAGTTATCAACTGTTATATCTTCTATATTTTTCCCATATTTAGCAACAGCGTCATACATAGGAACTGTTCCGATCATTACATCAGATTCTTTTAAAAGTTTTTTTCTAAAATCCTTAGTGGCTCCATAAGTACTTAAATCCATTATAGAATCAGTTTTATATTCAATCGCTTTTCTTACTTTTTCTAATTCGTTATCGATATTATATACATTTTCAGAAACTCCTAAATTTACATTTACTTTTGTTCTCAAACCTTCGCCGATTCCAATTCCTCTGATATTTTTATGATTTTTATTAGCTGGAATTATTATTTTTCCACTTTTCATCTTATTTATTAATTCTTTAATTTCTAAATTTTCATCTTTTGCAACTTCTTTCATCTGTTTAGTTATAATCCCCTTTTTTGCTGCATCCATTTGTGTTGTATATTTCATTTTACTCTCCTTTTATAATTTTTTCTGCTTCTTTAATTTTTTGTGAAATATCTTTTGCATCTGAAATCTCCCGAACCATGGCAATTCTCTTGGCACCTTTTGAGATTACATCTTTGAGATTAGATATATTTATTCCGCCTATAGCAACATACGGAATATTAATATTATTTTGAACATAGTCTAAATATTCAAATCCAACTGGATCATAATTTTCTTTAGTAGGGGTTTTAAATATAGGACCTACTCCAATATAATTTACATTTAATTCCAAAGCTTTTTTGGCTTGTTTTTCAGAATGAGTAGAAAGACCAATTATTTTATCATCGCCTAAAATATTTCTAGCTTCTCTTACTGGAATATCATCTTGACCTAGATGAACTCCATCTGCATCTGTGATAAGTACAAGGTCTATATGATCATTTATAATGAAAGTTACTCCTGCTTTTTTGGTTAACTTTCTGATTTCCTTGCACTCTTCATATTTTTTCTTAAAACTTGAATTTTTTGATCGATACTGAATTATTTTGATCCCGCCTTTAATCATGTCCTCAACAACTTCTATATTAGTTTTTTCATTGGAACTATTTCCAGAAGTTATTCCATATAATCCTTTAGGTATTTTAGGTTTTAAAAGCTGTAATAGTGATTTTTCAATATAATATCCTTTATATCTTAAAGCTTCGATCTCTTTTCCAAGAGTATACTTATCAATAATTTTCAAACTCTCTTCTAAAACTCTAAGGCCTTCAGTAACTCTTTTAAAATTAGCAAAAATTAGATTTTTAAGACTACTTTTTTTATCAAGATTACTTTTTTGAGAAATATTAACTCCAATATCATGTTCTGAATCTCGAACTTTTATCATTTCATAATCAAAAGCCGCTAAAATATTTCGAACTTCATGTCTAAAATTTCTTAAATTTGCTGTTATTTTTTTATTCTCAAAGTAAAATCTTGAAATATCTTCTAGAACTCTTACTCCCTCAGAAACTCTATTTACGTTGGCATCTAAAATTCTATATATTTTATTCATATTGATTCCTTTCCGTGAATTTTAATGCTATATCTGCCATCATTGAGGCTATAATATTTATTTTTGGAAAATAAATAGGATTATCTTTAACATCATTTAAAAAATCTCCTATAATAAAAGAATTTTTCCCAAGTTTTTTTATTCTTATATTTTCAATATTTTTTCCTGCTATTCCAGATGCAGAAACTAAAAGTTTGGAGCTGTTGCCAAATACTTCCATAATATTTTTCTTATATTCAGATTTATCAAAGGCCTCTATTATGACATCGCAATTTTTAAATATTTTAAGGCAATCTTTTTTGTCTAATTTTAAGTTAAAAGTTTTAATATTAAGATCATCATATATTCGATCTAAATTTTTTTTTAATAAATTTACTTTATATTCTCCAATCTGATCTTTAAAATAAAATTGTCTATTAAGATTAGAAAATTCTAAAATATCAAAGTCAACTAAAATAATATCTTTTATACCACTTTTTACAAGATTATAAGCTACATTACTGCCTATTCCTCCTGATCCAGCAATCCCAACTTGCATTATATCCTCTCCCAGTTTTTAAAGATAGGTTGAAAACCTTGTTTTTTAATATCTAATATAATCTTTTTTGTAGATCTTTTATCTGAGATCTCAAATTGTGGAGTACTTTTGTCCTTTTGATTATATCCTCCAACTTCTGTTTTAGAACCAGCAGAAAATTTGGTAATTCCAAAATGTAATAATTTATCTCGAAACTCTTTTTTTTCTCGAGTAGAAATATTTATTCCCACTTTAGGCATAAAAAGACGATAGGCAAATAAAAATTGAATATATCTTTTTTCATCTAATTTATATTTAGGTTTAAAATTACCTTCTGCATGATTTATTCTAGGAAGTGATATACTAATTTCTGTATTAATATATTTATCCATTAAATATTTGGCATGTAGACCACTCAAAAAAGCTTCTCGATATATATCGCCTAGTCCAAATAAAGTTCCTATATTAACAGATTGTATCCCAGCTTCGGCACCCCTTTCTGGGGTTTCTAAACGATATCTGTAATCACTTTTTTTTCCTTGCAGATGAACTTGTTTATAAATTTTTTCATCATATACCTCCTGGTATATGGTTAAACCATCTACTCCAATTTTTTTTAATTCAGAATATTTTTCCGTTTTCATGGGATAAATTTCAATTGAAATAGAATCAAAATAATTTTTTAAAACTTTTATGCTCTCTTTTATAAAATCAAATCCTGCTTTTTTGGGAGATTCTCCTGTCAAAATTAAAATATGTCTTATACCCATATTTTGAATTATCTCAGCTTCTTTTTTTATCTCTTCAAAAGTCAATCTCTTTCTAGAAATTTTATTTTTATAACTAAATCCACAGTATAAGCAGTTATTATCACAATAATTTGATATATACATAGGTAAATAAAGTAAAACCGTATTTCCAAAATGTTGTTTGGTTAGTTTTTTTGATTTATAAGCCATTTCTCTCAAATGACTAGAAGCCTTTGGAGATAACAAATTTAAAAAATCTTGTTCAGTTTTATTTTCTTTGTCTAAAGAATTTATAATATCAGAATCTGTTATTTCATTAAAATATTTTTTAATATTAAAATTTTCTTTAGTTTTTAGTTCATCAAAAAAGGTCATTTTTGTCTCCTTTTATTTAATAAAATCATTCAAAATCTATTATTCCTTCTAATGGTGAAGATGCACTGGCAAACTTTTTTTCCTCTGCCATTTTTGTCTCATATGCCAGTCTTCCTGCTTTTACAGCAAGAGAGAAGGCCTGGCCCATTTTCACTGGATTATCAGCAGTTGCAATTGCCGTATTAACTAAAACTGCATCTGCTCCTATTTCCATAGCTTTAGCTGCCTGAGAAGGTTTTCCAATTCCTGCATCGATAATAATAGGTATATCTATATTTTCAATTATTATTTTCAACATATTTAATGATTCTAAACCTCGATTAGATCCTATTGGAGATCCAAGAGGCATAACTGCACTTGCCCCAGCTTCAACTAACTTTTTTGCTGTAATTAAATCAGGACTAATATATGGTAATACATTAAACCCCTCTTTAGCTAAGATTTCAGTTGCCTTAACTGTTTCAGAATTATCAGGAAAAAGATATTTCATATCATTGATAACTTCAATTTTTATAAAATCTCCACATCCAGCTTCTCGAGAAAGTCTAGCAATTCTTATAGCTTCTTTATGATTTCTTGCCCCTGAAGTATTTGGTAAAAGAGTTATATTTTTAGGAATATATTCTAAAATATTTTCTTCTTTTCCATTAAGATCAACTCTTCTTAAAGCCACAGTAATCATTTCAGATCCACTTTTTTCTAACATTTTTGGTATTAATTTTTTTGAAGAAAACTTTCCAGTTCCTGTAAATAAACGGTTTTTAAATATTTTTCCTCCAAGTTTTAGTTCATTCATAGTTCCTCCTTATAAATATACATATTATCCTCCACCTACAAAATTCAGGATTTCTAATTTATCTCCATCACGAATTAAAGTTTCAGACCATAATTTTTCTTTTATTATATTAGAATTATGTTCAATAATTATTTTCTTTGAATTAAGATTTTTAGATCTTATATATTCTAAAATAGTATCATGCTTTACAGTTACATATTTACCATTAATTTTTATTTTTTTCATATTTGCCTCCTTTCAAAAAAGTAAAAACCACATACCCTTTTAACATAGGTATGTGGCCATAATTATATAATTATATGTTTTTTACATTAGATTATATATTTAATAGTATATCCACTTTCCTACGCTAGTTTTACCTAGATCAGGTTCAAAGGGTCAGATATTAATCCTCTCAGCTAAAAAGCTCCCCTAGTAATATTAATATTTAATTGTAAAATTAGTATAACATTTAAATATATTTTTGTAAAGTTCTTTTTAAAAATAAAATTTTATAGAATATTTTCCAATATTTTTTTGACATCATTAATTGTAAATGGCTTTGATAAAAAATAATCCATGCCCATATCTAAGAATTTTTTTCTATCTTTCTCCGAAGCATAAGCTGTCATAGCAATAAAAAAAGGAGTTTTACCAATTTTTCTTGATAATCGAACGATCTCTTCAAATGCCTTTTGTCCATTTAAGATAGGCATTTGAATATCCATAAATATTATATCTGGATTATTTTGTTTATAAAGTCCAATTGCTTCTTGACCATTATTTGCAACAAAAATATCATAATCCCCTAGTTTATTTAAGATTGATTTAATAGTTTCTCTATTTATAATATTGTCCTCAGCAATTAAAATCTTTTTATTGGAATTTTCTAATTTTTCAATCGAATTTATGCTGTTTTTAGATATATTTTCCTTTTCTTTATTTAAAACTTTTTTGATGTTTTCCAAAAGTAGTTTTCGGGTAACTGGCTTTATAAGATATTCATTTGCTCCTAGGTCTTTTATTTCAGAAACTTTATCACGCAAATCTACAGAAGTAAACATAATAATCGGATAATTATGTTTAAATTTATCCTTGATTATTTTTAATGTGTCAATACCACTCATTTTAGGCATATGAACATCTAATAATATCAAATTAATTTTTGGATTTTTAGATAAAATGTGTAATCCTTCTTCGCCACTTTTGGCAAGAAAAACTTTAGCCCCTTCATTAGAGAGCATTTTATCTGTTATTTTTCGATTTAACTTATTATCATCGATGAATAAAATTTTTAATTTTTCAAAATTTATATCTACCTTTGAAGTATTGTGAGCAATACTATTAGATTTTTGTAAATCTAAAGTGAAACAAAATTTACTACCTTTCCCTTTTTTGCTCTCTACATTAATAGTTCCTCCCATAATATTAACTAACTTTTTTGAAATAGCTAACCCTAATCCTGTTCCTTGATATTCTTTTGTATAACTTAAATCTCCTTGTATAAAAGGTCTAAATAATTTTTCCATTATTTTTTCTGACATTCCTATACCGGTATCAGTCACTAAAAACTGGATTTTAAATTTATCTTCTTTTTTAGATTTTAATTTTATTTCAATAAGTATTTCTCCTTCATCTGTAAATTTAACAGCATTTCCAATTAAATTTACTAAAATCTGTCGTATTTTCATTTGGTCACCAACTAAAAAATGAGGAATATCTTTATCAATGAAGTAAACGACCTCTATTCCTTTTTTATGGGCACTTACAGATAGTAAAGTCAATAAGTTTTCCATCATCTCTTCTAACTCAAAATCTACCTCTTCTAATTCAATTTTATCTGCATCTAGTTTTGAAATATTTAATATATCATTTATTATTGTGAGTAGATTATCAGCAGAAGTCTGAATAAATTCTAAATATTGCTTTTGTTCGCTATTTAAATTCGTGTCATCTAAGAGTTCAGCCATTCCTATAATCCCATTCATTGGTGTCCTGATCTCATGGCTCATATTGGCCAAAAATTCTGATTTTGCTTCATTAGCTTTTTCTGCTTTTTCTTTACTTGCTTGAAGGCCTGTATTTAAATCTTTTAATTCTTTTTCTCTTTCTCGAACTCTTTTCGATAGATTATTAACTGCTCTTGCGATATTGTTTAATTCTTTTCGAAAATTTAATCTTATTTTATCTTGATAATTTCCAGTTTCTATTTTTTTTATCACAGATAGAATCTTTGAAAAAGGATTAAATAATAGGTGTAATATTATATATAATATTATTATTATAATAATAGAAAAAATTATCCCATAAAGTAAAAATCGATTTAAATTAGTTTTATTAACTTCTTCAAAAACTGTATAGTCAAATCCAATACCAATTTTTCCGATTTCTTTTCCATTAATATCTTTAAGCAATATAAAATTGAATCCGTATTTTCGATTTCCCACAGGCGCAATATAAATATTTTTTTCTTCATGATATTTCAATTCTCCTATGTTATTATCTTTCAAAAAAGTTTTTTTAACTATTTTGTCATCTTTTATCAAGATAATTTCTCTATTAATAAGCTTTTTCATGTCGTTTAAGAAAATTGAATTTAGGTTCTGGCGAACTACAACTGCTCCGATTATTCTAGGAAGATCTGGATTCCCTCTATGACCAACCCTCTTAGATTGATCTATACTTGCTGCTCCTTTCATAATAAATTTATCTTGATTGTAAGATTCTATAAGGTCTAAAGTCACTCTTGAATTACCTACGTTACCTTTGAAGTATTCTAAAAAATCACTATTTATACTTCTAGTTTTCATTGGTCCAGTTCCTGCAATAGGTTCCATGTCAATCCCGAAAATTTCCAGCTCTCTTTCTTTTTCTAGAGAGTTATCTCTACCTATAAATGTGTTTTTTAAGTCATTGACAAGTTGAATATAATTTATTTTAGACATGGGATTAAGATGCACCTTTGACTTTCCATCTTTAGTTTCTCCAAAGCTAATTTTTGTTTTGTATGCCATTGCATGCCATAAAATATCATATCGACTGATTGTATTTGCTTTTCGTCTAAGCATATCTAATTCTTTTTTGATTAAATCTTCTGCTACTTCTTTTGAATATATATTTTCACTTATATATTTTTCACTTAGATTTTTAGAATATGTTAAATTAAAATTATAAAATAAAATAGCACTTGATATAATATATACCGAGACAATGGCTACAATTATGATATTTTTGAAGCTCATTTTTTTCATTATGTCCCCCTTTAATTATAGTAAATTTTAACTAGTTATAAAACTCTAACCATTCAAATTCATTGCTTTTATTACACTTTCTTTTAAGGTCTTTCCCCTTCTAAATCTCCACCTAACAATGAAATTATCTTTATTCTCTTTAAAAATTGTCAGTAACATGTAGAGGTGCCCCTTGTGGGTACCCAATATTCAGGGTAAGCACAAGGCATTACCCCTACAAAAACATAATTATGTTGATTTTCTGTATTACGACACAACCTACTGTCAGAGGAAAGGCTAGAAAGAGCCTTAAATTCTAAATAATTCTGAGAATAACCTAAAATTTTATTCTCAGTTTTGTAACTATCTCTATAGTAAATTATTTGTTTATTTCTTCAGATATCTTTTTATCTTTTTAATAAGTTTATTAATTTTAATTGGTTTAGACATATATTCGGTTATACCTGCATCAAAAAATTCCTCAACTTCACTTTCTCTAGCATATGCAGTTACAGCAATTATAGGGATATCTAATCCCTGATTTCTGATTTCTTTTGTTGCCTCTAGTCCATTTAAAACAGGCATTTGGATATCCATTATAATTAAGTCAAATTTATTTTGACTTAAGGATAATAGTGCTTCTTTTCCATTATCAACAATAATAGCTTCATAACCAAATTTATCTAATGTTTTCTTTAAAAGTGTTTGATTCATAACATCATCTTCGGCAACTAAAATTTTAGATTTCCCATTAGTACCTTTTTTGATATTTTTATTTATAATTTTTAAATTTTTATTATTATATATATATTTAATTTTCTCTAAAAGCTCAATTTTTCCAATGGGTTTCATTATATATCCGTCTATTCCCATATTTTCAATTTCTGATATCCGATCTCTTATATCAATGGAAGTAAATAAAATTATTGAAGTATATTCTTTTTTGATTTTAATTAGTTTTTCAGCAACTTTTATGCCATCCATCTTAGGCATATTAACATCAAGCAATATTAAATCGATAGGTTGCTTTTTAGAGTATAAATCTATTCCTTTTTCTCCGCTTGAAGCGAGGTGAACTTCCATATCTACGTCTTCTAGCATTTTTTTAACTATCGCTCTATTTAGTTGATTATCATCAATAACTAAAACTTTATGATTTTTTAAATTTAAAGAGAGATCAATAAAATCATCTTCATTTATTTCTGAATTTCCAGTCTTTAGATTAATATGAAATTGTACTTCCGTTCCCAAACCAATTTTGCTTTCCAGAGAAATATCTCCCCCCATAAGATTTACCAGATTTTTGGAAATAGATAACCCTAACCCAGCTCCTTGATATTCCTTAGTGTAGCTTAAATCACCTTGAACAAACTTTTCAAAAATATGTTTTTGTTTTTCCTTTGGTATACCAATTCCCGTATCTCTTACCATAAATCTAATTTGAACCCTATTATCAACTTTTTTGACTAATTCAGCTTCTACAAAAATATTGCCTTCCTCAGAGAATTTAATTGAATTATTAATCAAATTTACAAGTATCTGAGTTATTTTATATTTATCTCCAGAAAGTTTCTTAGGAATATTACTATCACAGTAATAAACCAGCTCAATATTTTTTCTTTGAGCACTTAAAGCAAATGTTCCTATGATCTCATTCATAATGTTTTCTAAGTTAAAGTCAACATATTCTAATTCAATTTTACCTCTTTCAATTTTTGTTAGATCTAAGATATCTTTAATAATATTAGTCATTCTATCAGAAGAAATTTTCACGCTTTCTAGTAATTCTTTTTGCTCAGCATTTAAATCTGTCATCTCCAATAAATCAACCATTCCAACTATTCCGTTCATTGGAGTTCTGATTTCATGACTCATATTAGCTAAAAATTGAGATTTAATTTTATTAGCCTTTTTTGCTCGATCTCTTTCTTTTTTATATTTTATATTTAATTCTTTCATATGCTGTTTACTTTTCATAAATCTTTTTAAATTTTCTATATAAAGATCTAATTCTTTTTTAGCTTTTTGAGATTTTTCAATTTTAGGTGGAATATAATAAAAGTTTTTATAAATATTTTCAGAAAATAGAATATAAGGGTGTGCTTGAACAATTTTCAACATGTATTCTGGATTAAAAGTATTTTTTTTATATTGACATAAAGCTACTACTGGGTTTTTATCAAAAAATTGATTAACTAATTCTTCGTATTTACAAAATTCTTCAAATTGATTTAAATTATCTTTTAACCAACCAGTCTCACCTGTAATTCTTAAACCACTGAAATTTTCTTCTAAGGCATTATCAATTTCATTTTTAAATATTTTAAGCATTCTATCTGCTGAAAATTCTCCATTAACTAAATATACATCTTCAGTTTTCAAAAGAGTGATCATACTATTTTTAGCTAATTTTTCAATATTTAACATACTAAATTTATCATAAATATTATCCAAAGAATGAGAATCATAAACATAGATTATTTTTTCATTATTAGAAATCCCATTTTTTATAAATTTCTTTAAAACTCTGGAATGAGTTTTTTCTTCTTCATATAGAAATAGGATGTGATCTCCCTTTATAATTTCAGACACTTTTTTTAGTTCCATATTGGATCCCCCTTTAATTATAGTGAATTTTAGCTAGTTACAAAATTCTAATCTACTGATTTTATTTGATTTATAAAAACAAATAATTATGAATTGCCTTCATTTTTATTACTGCCACATCACAAGTATGTCGTTTGCCTTTACAGTAAAAAAGATCATTATTATTTATTTTCAAGAGCTTCCAATAAGTCAGATCGTCTAAAAGGCTTAGAAACAAATTTATCCATACCAGCATCTAAACATTTTTGTCTATCTTCATCCCTTGCATATGCTGTTAATGCAATTACTTTAAAGTCCTTATCATTAGAGATCTCTCTTATTTCTTTATATGCAGTTAAACCATCTTTTTTGGGCAATTGAAGATCCATAAAGATTATGTCTGGAGAATATTTTTTATAACTTTTTACAGCTTCAGAACCATCAATTGCAACTCTAATATTATAATCTCCAATAGAATCGAGCATATTAATTAAAGTATTTCGATTAACTTCATCATCTTCTACTATTAAAATAGTTTTTTCTGAATTTTTATTTGTATTAACATGAGGTTTCTCTTTTTCTTCAAACTTATCTTTACTTTTATTTAAAACTTTATTTAGTTTTTCAATAAGATCATGTCTTTTTACAGGTTTCATTAAATAATCTCCATCTGTAATTCCCATGATATTATCTATGTTTTTTCCTAAATCTACTGAACTGAATAATAATATTGTATATTTATCATCATATAATTTTTTTATCTTTTTTGCAACACTAATCCCATCTTCTTCTGGCATATGAACGTCCAATAAAACTATTTTAATATTTTTATTTTTTTCTAAAATATTAATTCCCTCTTTACCACTTTTTGCTAATGTAACATCTATTCCCTCTTTTTCTAACATTTTTTTTAAAATAGTCCTGTTCATAGCATTATCATCTATAAATAAAAGTGATAAGTCCTTTAAATTGTTTTCCAAATGAATTTTTTCGTTGTTCATTCCCTCTACTTTTTTGAAAACCAATCTAAACTTAATACTAGTCCCTTTTCCAATTTCAGAATCAATGGAAATATCTCCTCCCATTAGATCTATAAAACGTTTTACAATAGATAACCCAAGGCCTGTTCCTTGATATTGTTTAGTATAGCTTTGATCCCCTTGTTCAAAAGGTTTAAAAAGTTTTTTCTGAATCTCTTCTGTTATTCCAATTCCAGTATCTTTGACTATAAAAGATAATTCCAATTTTTTATTGCTTTCTGTATTATTTTTAACTTCTATTATTATGCTACCAGAATTAGTAAATTTAACTGAATTTGATACTAGATTTATTAAAATTTGTCTTAATTTACCTTCATCACCTGACAAAAATTTAGGAATACTTGGATCAATAAAATTAATTAATTCTAATTTTTTTTTATGAGCTTTATAAGATACCACAGAAAAAACTTCACTAATTAGGTCTTCTAAACAAAATTTTTGTTCATAAAGTTCTATTTTCCCAGCCTCAATTTTTGAAATATCTAAAATATCGTTAATTATATTTAATAATCTATCGGCAGATATTTCGATACTTTTTATATAATTTTTTTGTTCATGATTTAAATTAGTCATTGATATTAGCTCTGTCATCCCTATTATTCCATTCATAGGAGTTCGTAATTCATGGCTCATATTTGCTAAAAATTGACTTTTAGCATTATTTGCATTACGGGCATTTTTTTCAGATTTTTTTAGTAGTTTATTTGATTTAGTTAATGCCTCTGTCCTTTTTTGAACCTCTTTTTCTAAATTCGAGTTCATCTTGATTAAACCAGTAATTAAAATAGAAACCATACAGATTAGAAATACCACGATAAAGCCATAAAAATAAACAAATATATTTTTAGACCTCCATACTATTTTTAAGTTGCCTATAGGAACATCATGGAAAAAAATTTGAGATGATAATTCTTTCTTAGGCATTAAGTCCATTGAAATTAAAAGAAATTCTAATTTGCTAGGTTTAGTATTAGTTATTTTCAAAAAAGGGTCTCCATAGGAATCTGTAACCACAACTTTTTCATAATTATAAGAAGTACTTGCAAGTTGAAGATATTGATTTGCAACTTCTTTTTCAAAATTCCAAATAGGTCCAGAGATTACTTTAACATGTTCAGAAATTCTATCAGTAACTTGGTTTAGTGAATAATTCCTGTAATAGTTAACAAAAATCAAAAAAACTATTATTGATATTAAAGCATTTATAATTATATATTTATTATTTTTTAATGATATTTTATCCATGATCTCCCCTTTCTAATTTAAGATTTCAAGATATAATTAATAATCTAATCTATATTGAATTATACTTTATTAATATATAAATATCAAACTTTTTTGAAATTATTTCTTATAATTAATTATTAATAATAAAACCCTAAAAAGACAAAATTATCCTCTTAGGGTTTAGAGTTAAAATTTATTTATTTTTATATTTCATTTCACAGATTGATTTTTTTAAAGTAATGAACAACCAAAAGACTAAGATGATAAATGAAAGACCTTCGGCAATTGGAAAGGCAAACCATATAAAATCTAATCCCTTAAATTTACCTAAAAAATACATTGAAGGTAATAAAAATACTATTTGCCGTAGTAAAGATAATGTTAAACTTGGCATTCCTTTTCCCAAAGCTTGAAAAGTAGTTGCTCCTACAATTGATAGTCCTATAACAGGAAACGCTAAGCTAATTCTTTTTAAAGCAATTGTCCCAATATCCAATAATCTTTGATCTCCGTTAAACATTCTTATCAGTAAATTTGGAAAAATTTGAAATAATGCAAATCCAGCTAAAGTAAAAGCAAAACCAATTAGCATTCCAAAAATTATTGTTTTTTTCATTCTATCTGGATTATTATGCCCATAATTATAACCGACTATAGGTATAAACCCTTGTGTTAAACCAAAGACAGGCATAAAAACAAAGGACTGTAATCTAAAATATATACCTACAACTGCAATGGCAGTTGTTCCATATTCCGATACAATAACATTCATTCCAGCAATCATAATGCTAGATAAAAACATCATAAGCATTGCAGGAAATCCTACTTGATATAACTCTTTAAATATATCAAAATCGAAATCAAATTCTTTTAATCTAAGTGTTACTTCATTTTTTCCATTTAAAATTATTTTAGTTATAAAAATACCACTAATAAGTCTTGCAATTACGGTAGCATAAGCTGCTCCTTCAACTCCTAATTTTGGAAATATTCCTATACCGAATATCAAAAAAGGGTCTAAAATCATATTAATAATAGCTCCAATTAACATTCCAACCATTGGAATAAAAGTGTTTCCCTCTCCTCTTAGAATATTATTAAAAATAATCGGTATAAATAAAGCTATAGATCCTACCATAATTATTCTTATATATCTAGTTCCCATGTCAATTAATTGAGGATCATTGCTAAATATACTTATTAGATCGTTTGCAAAAAAGAAGCCTACAATTCCCACTAAAATACCGTAAATTACTGCAATTATTACCACATGTTCTGCAATATTATTAGCTCTACATCTATTATTTTTACCTAGAACCCTTGAAATCAGAGAGTTTGCTCCGGTTCCTGTTCCCACAGATATAGCAATTAATATCATCTGTATAGGAAAGGCCAATGTTAAAGCAGAAAGAGCTTCTGTACTTAGATGACCAATATATATACTATCAACTACGTTGTATAGAGCTTGAATTGCCATCCCAATAATTGCAGGTATTGATAATCTTAATAAAAGAGGTATAATAGGTTCTTCTCCTAATTTATCTGATGAATTTTTTAATTTGTTCATATAATCTCCTCATGTAAATATTTAATTTATTATAACATATAATTTGATTTTATTATAGATATGATTTAAATTTTTATTGGAATTGTGATAGCCCCCTCATCAACTTCACCAAATATTTTCTTTTTTGAATATCCTTTATATATACTAAAAATACCATAGGCGGTCAAAAAAGCATCGACTTTATCTTCAATGTGTTTATATTTTTTCTTAGTAATATTAGTTTCCTCAAATTTTAAATTATTTTTTAATTTCATAATCATATTTTTTTCTTCGAGCTCATAAAATTTTTTTAGAAGTTTTTTTAATTCAATCTTAGTATTTTCATAAGAAATTTTTCTATTTAATTTATATTTTATAGGATAAATTTCTGGGAAAATTCCACAGCATATTCCTGTTGGAAAGGTTTCTATTATGGAGCTCTTATTTTTTTTCGGAATATCATCTATTTTCACTTCTGGAAATTTTTTTTGAATTTTATTCATCAAAATTTCTCCTCTTATCATTCCAAAATTTCTTTCTAAAAAGCCTCTACTTACGACAAATATTGATAGTTTAAACCCATTTATCTTGGTTTTCATTACAGATCTCTCTGCTTCTCGAGATCCTCCTTGATTTTTTACTATTAGGGGCGCATCAACTCCAATTGCAATATCATCTTTATTATCTTTTTTGTAATTACTAATAATTGAAATTATATCTAAGTCACTATAAACTTTCGAATCTAAGTATTCAATAGTCCCATCTTCATTCATTATACAAAGTCCTGTTTCATTTTTATAAGTCCAAGCTAAATCAATTCCAATAAACTTCATAAATCCTCCTCAAATATCTTTGGTAGATAATAAAAAAATTAAAATTTTAATGTCTTAATTGATATCATTATAACTAATGAGTCGTTTAATATCAAGCAATTATTAATATTTAATAAGTTTCCTGATTATAAATCCAAATTAATTTTAGTCTTAAAGTTATATATTAATATAATTTTTTCATTTTTATGCAAATTTAAAAGACAAAATATCGTTTTTCGATATTTTGTCTTTTAAATTTAATATTTCATTTTGAAAATATTTTAAATAATCTTTTTATATTTATATTAGGTGATTGTTTTTCCTTTTTCTGTAAATAACAATCAATTTTTTTATATAACTTATCTTGAGAATTTATGGGTTTCAAAGAGTTTTTAACTCTTTGATAAGTTCCATCTGATTTTAATTCTCTAGCTTTAATGTTATCATGTAAAAGGAGTTTAAGAATAGAAAAAATTTTTTCTTTTAAGTCTTCATCTTCTATAGGAAAGGCAACTTCTACTCGTCTATCTAGATTTCTTGGTCTCCAATCAGCGCTCGATCCATATATCAATGGATTCCCAGAGTTATAAAAGTAGAATATTCTACTGTGTTCTAATAATTGCCCAACAATACTAATTACCCTTATGTTTTCGCTAACTTCCTTTATGTTAGGACGGAGACAGCAGATACCTCTAATAATAAGATCTATCTTAACTCCTGCTTTAGATGCTTCATATAATTTTTTAATAAGTTTTTTATCTATAAGAGAATTACATTTTATTATGATTCTCCCAGGAATTCCAGAAATACTATTTTCAATCTCTTTATTTATTAAATTAAGAAACTTTTTTCTGAAATTCATAGGAGCTACTATAATTTTTTTCCATACAGGCGGTGACGAATATCCAGTTAAGATATTAAATAAACTTGAAACATCCTTTCCAAAAGTTTCTTTTGCTGTAAACATTCCTATATCTGTATAAAACTTTGCAGTTGTATCATTATAATTCCCAGTCGCCATGTGTACATATCGTCTAATTCCATCTTTTTCTTCCCTAATAATTAATAAAAGTTTAGAATGAACTTTTAATCCTGTCAAACCATAAATAACATGGCATCCTGCAGACTCCAACTTTTTTGCCCACCCAATATTATTTTTCTCATCAAATCTAGCCTTTAATTCAACTAAAACTGTTACCTGCTTTCCATTATTAGAAGCTTTAGCAAGTGCTTTAATTATTGGTGAATCTCCACTAACTCTGTATAATGTTTGCTTTATAGCTAAAACTTTAGGGTCCTCTGACGCTTTTTTAATGATTTTTACAACGGGATCAAAGGATTCAAAAGGATGATGAACTAGACAATCTTTTTCTCTAACTGTTTTAAATATATCCTCACTAGTTACAAAATCTACAGCTGGTTTTGCCACTCTAGGAGCATATTTAAGAGGACCATATCCATCTACTTTAGTTAATTCTAAAACTGGTATTAAATCAATGGGACCATCTAATACATAAATATCTTTTGGTTTTAAGTCTAAAGACTTAATAAGAAATTTTTTAAAATATTTATCCATATCAGAATTAATTTCTAATCTAACTGGTTCTCCCCATCTTCTCCTTTTAACATAACTTTCCATTTCTTTTAGAAGATTTTGAGTGTCTTCATTTAAATTTACATCTGCATTTCTAGTCATACGAAACAGATTTGTACTTTTTATAGAATAGCCAGGGAAAATATTATTTAAGTTATTTATAATAACCTCTTCTAAAAAAACATATCTGTTTTTATCCTTTAGTTTTATAAACCTTTTTATATTAGAAGGAACTCTTATTATTGAAAAAAGATGATCCCCAGTTTTATTTTTTAAAAAATTTTCTGATTCTTCACTTTCTAAAGATATGCCTATATTAAGACTTTTGTTTAATAGAAGAGGAAAAGGACGACTTTCATCAATAGCCATTGGGGTTAAACAAGGTTTGATAATATCCTTAAAATAATCCTTTATATAAATTTCCTCTTTTTTACTTAAGTTTACATATTTAATTAATTTTATTCCCTCATTTTCTAATTGAGAGATTATCTTATTATAAGTATCATACTGATCATTAACTAATTTATGTATCTTTTTTGATAATAATTCATATAATTTTTCTGGTCTTAAACCAGACTTATCAGTTTTATCTATTCCATCTAATACTGCTCTTCTAACTCTAGAAACTCTCACCATCATAAATTCATCAAAATTTGAAGAGACGATGGAAATAAACTTTAATCTTTCCAAAAGAGGTGTATTTTCATCTTGAGCTTCTTCTAAGACTCTTTTATTGAATTCTACCCAGCTAAGTTGTTTATTTAAAAAATACATAGGATCATTTAAATTCATCGAGTCTCCTTTCTCATTAAATTTGCCTTTATACCAAATATTTGTTCAAAGATATTTGTTTTTTCATTAAACACCCATTTTTCCAAAAATATTGGTTCATCAGTTACAGCAATTATATTTAAAGAATCTTTTTTTAATTTTATTTCAATATCTTTAATTTTATTTTTATGCGCTCTGTCTAAAGAATCAGCTAATCTAAGCAAAGCTGCTAATTTTGAAACTAAGATTTTATTTTCGTTATCTAATTTTTTATAATTTTCATCATTAACATCTGGAATTTTCACACTGTGATATTTAGATATATTTGCTATAATTTCTAATTCTTTATTAGTTACTCCAAAGATATGTGAGCTTCTAATTAATTCATAAGAATGATCATAATGATTTTTTAAACTTATAAATTTTCCAATATCATGAAGTATTGCAGCTAGCTGTAAAAGTAATCTATCTCTATCATCTAGGCCATGAATTTCTCTTAAATTATCAAATATTTTAAGTGCAAATTTTTCAATTACGGTAGCATGTGCATAATTATAGTCATATTTTTCTCCTACCTTTTTTGCTGAAATAATAGTACTCGCTTTTAAATTTTGAAATTCCAATTTAGACTTTTTTGGGAAAACTTCTTCATATAAAAGCACATCTATTAGATTAATATCAAGAATAATCATCTTTTTTGAGTTAGTAAAACTCCACAAATTTTTATATATTGCCATGGAAGGCAAGAGAATTTCAGAGTTTTCCAAAGATAAATTATATATCTGTGATATCTGATTTGGAGTTTTATCTTTTATTTTTGCATAAAAATTATTAAATTTGTTTTTTGAAATATAACTTAAACCATTAATATTTTTTGCTTCCAGCAATCTAAGTATCAAATTTAAGTTTTTTCCTGTTGCAATAAAAGTTTTAATGGAATTTTTATTCAAAAAAGATTTTAACATATATGAAAAACTGCTTAAATATTCTTCGACTACAAGATAAAATTTATCAGTTTTTTCTTGTATTTCACCTAATATTTCACTCAATTTTAAAGATCCTACTCTTATGTTTTGAGTAGATGTTATCATCTCATTTTCATAAATCCCTATGCCTAATCTACCTGTCCCAATATATGAAAGTAGAGATTTTTTTTCTAAATCAATGTTTGATATTTCTGATAATTTATTTCTAATTCCTCTATAAATTATAAATTTTTCAGCATTATCGGTAAGTACTTCTACTTTTAAACCTGTTTTCACATGTATTTGATCTAAAATATAATCTTTATTTTCTGCTGCCCTTATCGCAGTAGTTGCAACAATTATAATAGAATCTTTATTTATATTATAAGTTTCTATAGTCTTAATAAATCCAGATAATCCTTTTAACATTTTATCGACATTATCAAAACCAATTTTATAATTAGCAAAGGTATCGCTTCCTAAATTAACTGGATATTCTAATTCCTCAATAAATTTTATTTTGTTATCTTCTCTTTGAACTATTTTCAAAAATAATGCTTGGGAGTCAATGTATATTCCTGCTTTGATTTTTGATTTCATATTTTTTTGTTTGTTCTTTTTTTTGAAAAACATTTGATCCTCCCTAAAAACTTTTTATAAACCCATATCTCTATATTCACTTGCCTTGGCTAGTTCTAATCCACCAAATAATGGAGCATCATCTCCCAAGGAAGCTACTTTAAATTCGCATGAATTTAATAATTCTTTCATTGCATATCGATTTGCATAATTTCTTATTTTAGAAAGTAATTCTTCTCCTAATTTTTCCATGATTCCCCCACCGAAAACTATCACATCTGGATTTAAAATATTTATTAGAGAAGCCACTCCAACTCCAATATATTTACATGAATCTTCTAAAATTTCCAAAGTAACTCTATCTTTTTTGTCATAACCTTCTTTTAAATAGCTACTTTTTAATATTTTCTTACCTTCTAGAAGTTCTTCTAAGATTGTTTCTTCCCCTCTTTTTATTCTAGCTTCAATTTCACGCAACATCCCTGTTTTAGAAGCTAAAGTTTCAATACATCCCTTTGAATTACATCCACATACAGGTCCATCTGGATTAACGGAAATATGTCCAATCTCTCCAGCTCCCCCTATATTGCCTTTATATAAGCTTCCGTCTAATACCAATCCTCCGCCTATACCTGTTCCTATAAACATCCCTATTAAATTATCTGCGCCTTTACCTGCTCCATATCTCCATTCGCCTAAAATTCCTACATTCACGTCATTTTCCAAGTAAAACGGAATATTATATTCTTCTTGAATTTTTTCTTTTAAATTATAGTTTTTCCAAGGTAAATTTGGTGAAGTAATTATAATCCCATCATTTTCTGAAATTATTCCAGGCGCCCCTGCACCAATTCCACTAATCATTTTTTTATTTCCAGCTTCATCTATTAATTTATCAATAACTTTACAAATTCTTTTAAAAACCTCCTCTTCACCTTTATAAGCTTTAGTTTTTTTCTTTTTTGTTTTAACTATCTCGTTATTTTCATCAAAAAGTGCTCCTAAAATATTTGTTCCTCCAATATCTAATACAATATACATAATTTCCCTCCAATTTTTATTTTATAATATTATTTTACCATATTTAAGTTAATCTAAAGTAAATTTCATGTAAAAAAATTCCTTTATTTGTTTGAAAACTTAAATTGAGATAATGATTCCGCCATTTCATTTGACATATTTTCTAATTCTTCTGATAAATTTTTAATTTTCTCTATTACTTTACTTTCTGTAATTACTTCATCTGATACATCTTTTACCTCCTGTTCACTATTTTTCAATACAGAATTAATATCATTTATTACATTTTCCATATTCCTTGTTGCTGCGGACTGTTCTTCCGAGGCACTTACAATATCATCCACCATATCATTTATTCCATTAACTTTTTCAATTATTAATTTGAATTCCTTCCCTACTTCTCTAACTGTAGAGTGCCCTTTTTTGGCTTGGATTTCTCCATCCTCTGTTTCCTCTGCTACTTCATCACTTTTCAAAACTAAATCATCTATTATTCTTTCAATATCTTCAGTTGCTTTTTGACTATTTTCTGCAAGAGATCTTATCTCATCAGCAACTACTGCAAATCCTTTCCCAGCATCTCCAGCTCTGGCAGCTTCAATTGCAGCATTTAAAGCTAATAAATTTGTCTGTTCAGAGATATTTCTTATTGTTGTAACAAAATTCCGGATTTCTTCGGTTTGTTCTGATAACTCCTCACTTGATCTAGAAGCCATTTGAATAGTCTCTGTTATGTTGTCCATGGCTAACATAATCTTTTCTATCCCCTTTTGTCCATTTTGAGCCTTCTCGTTGGCTTTTTTGACAGCATCGCCTATATTTTGTGACAGTTTTTCTACTTGCATAGAACTTTCAGAAACTTCTGCTATCCCATTGGAAGCTTGATTTACTGAACTTGAATTAGTCTGAATATCTAGATTTAATGATTCCATATTATTAGAAATTACTTTAATACTGTCCATGGATTTTTTTAACATATTTTTAGTCATATCAGATATATCGGCTAAACTTAAACCTTTTTCTTGAATCTGTTTTAAAAATATGCTCTGTTTTTCAATAGTTTTTTTAAATTCTATGGCGGTTATTCCTATTTCATCATCTCTCTTAATATTAATATTATTGGAAAAATCTCCTTCAGCTGTATTAATTGCAATTTCTAATATAGTATTCAATCCAGATCTTATATCCTTTCCAAAAATATATATCGCAATTGCAGATAATAAAATTATTATCATTGTGATTGCAATTATTAGATTTTTTAATTCTATAAAATTACTAGAAATATCCTTATATGTTGTTCCGCCTGCAATAATCAATCCCAACTTTTCTATATTATCAAAGATAACAAAAGATTTTGTCCCGTTTTGTTTATATTCTAAATTTCCAGATTTAGATTCTAATATTTTCCTTCCAAAATCAAACTCACTTAATATTTTATTTCCCACTAAATTCTCATCTGGATGAACTAAAGTAATTCCGTTTCTAAATAATACAAACATATGTCCTTCGTTTGCTATTTTCATTTTAGATATTTGCTTTTGAAAATTACCCCAATCAATATCTATTCCAATCACTCCTAACAAATTTCCTTTATCATAAACTCCTTGAGATATTGTCATTATAGTATTTCCAGACTCTTCTAGATAGGGTTCGCTTATAAAAAGATCTCCTTGTTTTTCTTTAGCTCCTATATACCAAGGTCTTATCCTATGATGATAGTTATCTGGAAAATCCTCTCGATTCTTAATTGGATATAGATACATATCTCCTTTTGCACTTCCAAAATAAACTGCCCCATATTCAGGAGCTTTTGCAATTGATTTATAAGTACTTTCAATTAGATCTATATTGCCTTGATTTTTTCTTTGAATAATACTTAAGGTTTCAATATCTGCTATGGCATTATCTATAACTGTATTTAACATATCCTTACCTCTTTTTATATTGGCTTCAACGGTTCTCGTTTCCGATTTTACTAAAGTTTTAGTTCCTTTCCAAATTGAGATAATCCCCAATAAAATTATTGGTAATATAGAAACTAAAATAGTATATATTCTTAATTTTCCTTTTATTTTCATAATTTTTCCACTTCCTTTCTTCTTTAAGATTATTATACATCAAAAAAGTAAACCTGCTGTTAACTTGTTGTAAAACTCATGTAAAATTACTTAATTTAAAGCATTTTTTCTGTAATTTTACTTGACAATATATCCCCAAGATTATATAATTTTTAGTGTATATAAAAATATCACGATATCATTATATTTGTCATAAATAATTCGTAAAAAGAACAAACTTAATAATTAACGGAAAATAGATTTTAGTTATTGTTATTATCAATCTTTGGTAGCGCAATATCTTATTTCTATTTTATTTTGTATAATCAAATAGGGGGACGTATGGAGAAAATTTATAGAATTGGATTAGATGTTGGCTCTACGACAGTTAAAGTAATTATTTTGGATAATAATAAAAATATTATTTTCCAAAAATATGCACGCCATTTTTCAGAAGTAAGGAAAACAATAGTAGATATTTTCGATAATATTCAAGATATTTTTCCAGATAGCAAAGTTGCTATAACAATTGCTGGTTCTGGAGGATTAGACATTGCAAAAAAGTTAGAAGTACCTTTTATTCAAGAAGTAATAGCTTCAAGTAATGCTATTAAAGAAGAAATTCCCAGTACAAATGTAGCCATTGAATTAGGGGGAGAAGACGCTAAAATAGTATACTTTGATAATACCATTGAACAAAGGATGAATGGAGCTTGTGCAGGGGGGACTGGTGCTTTTATAGATCAGATGGCTTCTTTATTAAAAACAGATGTTAATGGATTAAACGAGTTGGCCAAAAAAGGAGAGCATATATATTCTATAGCTTCTCGATGTGGGGTATTTGCCAAATCAGATGTTCAGTCTTTGCTTAATGATGGAGTATCTAAAGAAGACCTGGCAATGTCTATATTACAGGCTGTTGTAAACCAAACCATTAGCGGTTTAGCTCAAGGACGCGAAATTGAAGGAAATGTTGCTTTTTTGGGAGGACCATTACATTTTCTTTCAGAGCTCAGAAAAAGATTTATAAAAACTTTAGAGTTAACTACAGATCAAGCACTTATTCCCAAAGAGGGACAGTATTTTGTTGCTCTAGGAGCTGCTTTAGAAGAAAAGGAACAGACTATATATACAGTACATGAGTTATATGAACACTTACATGCACTAAATTCTACAGACCAAAGCTCACATAAGGGTTTAGATCCATTATTTAATAGTGAAGAAGAATATGAAAGTTTCAAAAATAGGCATTCAAAACAAAAAGTAGAGAAATTAGATATAAATAAATACCAGGGTAATGCATATCTTGGTATAGATGCTGGATCAACTACAACTAAAATAGCACTTGTTAGTTCAAATGGGAAATTGCTCTATTCTTTTTATGAAGACAACCAAGGAGATCCTCTTAATACGACTATTGAATCTCTTAAAAGATTATACAAAGAACTACCTTCAGATGTTATAATAGCTAACTCAGCTGTAACAGGATATGGTGAAGAGTTAATAAAGGCAGCATTAAAAATAGATATTGGAGAAGTAGAAACAGTTACACACTATAAAGCAGCCCAATATTTTTTACCAGAAGTAGATTACATACTCGACATTGGTGGCCAAGATATGAAGGTTATAGAAACTAAGGATGGCGCTATATATTCAATAATGCTCAATGAAGCTTGTTCATCTGGATGCGGATCTTTTATATCCACTTTTGCAACTTCACTGGGATATGAAGTAGGAGATTTTGCTAAATTAGGTGTTAAAGCTGAAAATCCAGTTGATTTGGGAAGTCGATGTACTGTTTTTATGAATTCTAAGGTAAAGCAGGTTCAAAATGAAGGTGCTACAGTACAAGATATATCTGGTGGTCTTGCTACATCAGTTATAAAAAATGCACTTTACAAGGTAATTGGTTATAATAATAATAGTGATTTAGGAAATCACATCGTTGTTCAAGGAGGAACTTTTCATAATGATGCTGTCTTAAGAGTTTTGGAAAATTTAATAGGAAAAGAAGTGGTAAGACCTGATATTACAGGAATAATGGGGGCATTTGGTGCTGCTCTTTTAGCATGTGAAGAATCAGAGGAAAATCAACGATCAACTATGTTATCTGAAGAAAATTTATATGACTTTAAAGTTAAGAGTTATAAAGGGCAATGTCAAAAATGTGGTAATAATTGCTTACTGACCATTAAAAAATTTGCCGATGGCCGAAAGTTTGTATCAGGAAATAGATGTGAAAGAGGCATTGGAAAAGAAAAAGAAGATAAAGTGGTAGACAACTTATATAAATATAAATATAATAGAGTATTTAATTATGAACCCTTAGATGATAAAAATGCTGAAAGAGGAAAAATTGGAATTATCCGTGCATTAAATATGTATGAAGATTATCCATTTTGGTTTACGTTTTTTGATACTCTTGGATATCAAGTTCATCTATCTACAGAATCAAATCAAGACGTATATCAAAAAGGGATGAAAACTATCCCCTCTGATTCGGCTTGTTATCCAGCAAAATTATCCCATGGGCATATGTTTGATTTAATAGAAAAAGGAATTAAAAAAATATTCCATCCCAGTATTCCATATAATAAAAAAGAAGATAAAGAGGCATCTAATAATTATAATTGCCCTATTGTTACTTCATATTCTGAGACTCTTAGAGTAAATATTGAAAAAATAACAGATGAAAATATTAAGTTTTATCACCCTTTTTTGCCAATAGATAATAAACGTCGATTAACAAAAAGATTAATAGAAGAATTAGATGAGGAAAATATTTCCAAAAAAGAAATTAAATCAGCTATAAATAAAGCATATAAAGAATTAGATAATTATAAACAAGATGTCCGTAATAAAGGTGAAGAAGTTTTGGAATTTTTAGAAAAAACTAATCAAAAAGGAATAGTTTTAGCGGGACGACCTTATCATATCGATCCTGAAATAAATCACGGAATACCAGAATTAATTGAATCATTTGATCTTCCTATCTTATCTGCAGATTCTATAAGTCATTTAGGAAAGATAGAAAGACCTTTACAAGTTTATGATCAATGGGTTTATCATTCAAGGTTATATTCTGCAGCTTCTTTTGTTGCAGAACATGATAACTTAGAATTAGTACAATTAAACTCATTTGGATGTGGCTTGGATGCAGTTACTATAGATCAAGTTGAAGAGATTTTAGTCAAGAAAAATAAGATATTTACTTGTCTAAAAATTGATGAAATAAGTAATCTAGGCGCTGCTAAAATAAGACTTAGATCTTTAATTGCAGCGATGGATAAAAGAAGCAACCATTCTTTAGAAGAAACCAAGGAAAAATTTCCTAAACGAAAAGTATTTACAAAAAAGATGAAATCTGAGCATACAATTTTATCTCCACAAATGGCACCTATTCATTTTCAATTTTATGAAACTGCATTTAAAAATGCAGGTTATAACTTAAAAATTTTACCAGCAGAAGATGATAATGCTGTTGATATTGGTTTAAAATATGTAAATAATGATGCTTGTTATCCATCTATAATCATTGTTGGTCAAATACTGTCAGCTCTAGAATCAGGAGAACATGATCCCAACAAAACATCTGTTATTATATCTCAAACAGGTGGTGGTTGTAGAGCTACTAACTATATTAGTTTTATTAGAAAAGCTCTTAAAGAGGCCGGGTTTGAGCAAGTTCCGGTGATTTCTTTAAATACCATGGGCGTAGAAAAAAATCCAGGATTTAAATTAACTTTTCCCTTAATTGATGATTTAATCCGAAGTACGGTTTTTGGTGATCTTTTAATGAGGGTTTTATATAAAGTAAGACCTTATGAAAAAGTACCTGGATCTGCCAACAAATTATATGATAAATGGGTTTTAAAATGTCATGATACCCTAATAAGTCGAGACAAAAAAGAATTCAAAAAAGATATATATAATATTGTTAAAGATTTTGATAACCTACCTGTAAAAGAAAATTTAGAAAAACCAAAAGTAGGTATAGTTGGTGAAATTTTAGTTAAATTCCACCCAATTGCCAATAATAAAATAGTTAGTTTTTTAGAAAAAGAAGGTGCAGAAGTAGTTGTTCCGGATTTTTTAGATTTCTTTTTATACTCCCTATATAATCATGAAGAAAAATATAAAACTTTGTCTGGTGGATTATTTTCTATGTTAATAAGTAAATTGGGAATTAAAGGAATCGAATTTTTATATAGACGGCCTGTTGCAAAAGCATTAGAAAAAAGTAAAAGGTTTAGTAAACCGGAGTCTATTTACGATATAGCTGAAAGCGCAAAAAAGCATCTCTCTTTATCACATCAAACAGGAGAAGGATGGTTTTTAACTGGAGAGATGGTAGAATTAATAAAGAATGGGGTCAAAAATATCTTGTGTTTACAACCCTTTGGTTGTTTACCTAATCATGTTTTAGGAAAGGGAATGGTTAAAGAGATACGATCTTCATATTCAGATGTTAATATAAAACCATTAGATTTTGATCCAGGTGCAAGTGAAGTGAATCAAGTAAATAGAATAAAACTAATGCTATCAGTTGCATTTGAAAATTTAAAGAAAAATGAGCTCAAAAAAGAAAATGAAAACATTGAAAGTGTTGAAGACATTGATTCTGAATTGATAAAAATAAAAAGCTAAAATAAAATCTCCTATAAATCTTTCTTTATTAAATAGATTTATAGGAGTCTTTTATATTTTAACTATTTATTAAAATTTTAATTTATTCAGCGTCCTCTTTTTTGAAATCCAGCCAATTACTAGATTTTTTTATAAATATGATTATTAAAATTATTAGGATTAGCATTAATATAATATAATACATGTTTTTAGTATTAGCCAAGTTATCAGTAGTTGCTAATTTAACTCCAAGAGAAACTATAATGCTTCCAGCGGTATATAAAATTAATGATCCAACTAAATAAACTTTAAATTTTATTTTAGTGAGGCCATACAAAAAATTTTGAACAGTATTGGAAAATACAGGATTTAATCTAGTACCGATTAAGATATATCCTCCATATTTATCAAAGGCGTTATTTATTTTGATATAAACTCGATTTTCACTAAATTTTTTTCTAAAAAAAGATTGAAAAAAATATCTAGAAGTCATAAAACACAAAACAGATCCAATAGTTAAACCTATAATATTTAAAATCCCTCCAATAAAAGGTCCAAAAATCAATGCCCCGGCTAAACGAGTTATTACAAGAGGAATAAAGGTAAAACTTGCAATTATACAAAAGAATATGTAGGCCAAAAAAGCTAAATACCCAAAAGATCTAACGAGATTTTCTAATTTCTCTAGATCTTTTAAATCTATCAATTTTGTTCGTAAAACAAAAAAGAGAGCAACTAATAGAAAAGTATAAATAAATATTTTTTTATTAAATATATTTAGTCTTTTCATCTTAGCCCCCTTTTTTGAATTATTTTCTAGTATATTCTATTGCATTAACAGGACAAATTTCTAAACAGTTTAAGCATTGGTGACACATTTCTTTGTCGATATTTGCCTTACCGTCATTTACAGAAATTGCTCCAGTGGGACAAACAGTTTCACATTTTTTACAGCCAATACACTTTTCTTTATCCACAGTGTGTGATAAAAAAGATATTTTCCCTGCAGTTTTTAAAAGAGCTCCAAATGGGCAAATCTTATTATGAAATAACCTTGGTTTATATCGTAAAGTTATAATTATAGAAAATCCAACTAAGTATAACAAAATAGGGATTTCGATTCCTAGATTTCTTCTCAAAAATAACATACTACCAATTAGTAATGCCAGCATTAACCAAGGTAATATTTTAAATAATTTTCCCTTTGGAGTAGTTTTAGACTGTATATTTAACTTTTTTGAAATCCATTCTGTAGGTATCATAACGGTATTCATAGGACAAATCCAGCTACAGTAAACTCTTCCTAGTAAAGGAGTTAATATCAAAAAAGCTATAAAAATTAATATCCACAGATTAATTTTATTGTTAAAAAACAAAAAAGTAAATATCAATAAAAATATACTTTGTGATAAAATTTGTAATTTCTTTTTCATTTTAATCACTCCCTATTATTAAAAGTCAAATTTTAATTTACTAAATAATAGATCATTTTTATCAAATTGCCCAAATTCTCCTTCATCTCCCACAAAAATATTAGCTCCCAATGTTAGATTTAAACCATCTCCAAAACTGTAATTGCTAGTAGATTTTATTAATGCATCACTATTATTTAAATTATAGTATATAAATAGCTGATTTGTCAATGTTTCTCTCAAAAAAGATTTATTAATACTTGTGGTAATAGTGGTATTTATTTCGTCATTTATCATTTTTTCTTCGTAATCAAAAATATATTCTTGTATTATTTGATTTCCTAAGTTTAATCCAAATAGATCATAATCAATTCCAAATACATAATTTACATAATTCTTGGATTCAACTCCATTTACAGAGATATCTTCAATTTGAAATTTTTTATCCTTATAAATTGCCACCTCATTTCTAAATACAAATTTATCAAATGTCTTTGAAAAAGTCCCACCTATTAAAGCTTCTCTTTTATATTCAGGTTTAATTAATTTTTTTCCATCTTTTAAATGCATATAATTCAAAGGAATATCACTCCATAGATATGCAGCTAAGATCTCATAATCCCCAAATTCATTTAAAGAACTATATTTAACAGCAAATTCGCTATTTCTAATATCTTTTTCAAGTTTTAGATTGCTTTGGTCAAGTTTTGCGGTTTCAAAACCAGCTGGTTTTTCTGGAGCCCATATTGAATCAGATTCTGGTAGTTCATTGGGATGAAATTCTGGAATCCAGATCATTTCTAAATTATTATTTCCAATGTAATAATTTAATTTTACTGCATTTATAGGTATTCTTACTTCATTAAAATCTGGTAATATGAATTCATCTAGATTTTTGGGAGATATTAAATCAGTTACAAATACTCCGTTTGCTTTCCCCCAAATTATCTGTTGTTTCCCCACTCTTAAATCAAAATTTTTAAAATATTTATCTATATATGCTTCTTTTAATGAGATATCTAACTGTTCCATTTCATTTCTCTTTTGGATAATAGGATTAACAAATAATCTATTCATCCCTTTATTATATTCCATTTTTAATCTAAAACTGTTTTCGACTTTTGCATAATCTCCATTTTCAATGAGTAAACCTGTGTAATTTTCAAATTGTCCATTTATACGTAAATCACTTCCAAATGAAATATTAGAAATCATTAATACAATTAAAACTAGAATTGATTTTCTCATTAAAATCCCCTCCTCATCATTCTTTCAGTAAATTTATTTTCAGATATTTGAGTTCCATAATCTATTCCATCTAACTTCATAATTGTTTTATGATTTTTTTGTATATCCTTCATTTGACTATTTGTTATTGTTATTATCCCGTCAATCTTTTTTGTTTCTTTTACTTCTAATATTTTAAGTAATTTTCCAGATTTATCATAGAACTCTTTTTTGAGTCCAATCCACTCATCCTTAACAACCCAAGATTTAGTTTTAGAATATATATAATTTTTATCTTTTGGAATACTTTCAATAACATAGACATTTTTACCATCTAGATTTTCAGATCTTAATATTTTATGATTGTCCTCGACTGGATTTCTTTTTCCTAAATCATCATAGGAGAAATCTGACCCCATAAATGAATCACTTTTATTATCACTTGAAATTCTTCGAACCCTTCTTAATGCCGGCAAATATATCCACTGATCATCTTGTTTTTCTTCATTATCATAGGTCCAATTCATAAATGAAGTATCTCTTACGTCTGCTGGAGAAATAAAAAACATTATACTTTTTTCGACATCTCCAAAATCTCTTTTGAACTGTTTGATTTCTCGTATACGTTGATTACCCTGTTTATTTTCTAAAATCATCTTCATATTGGCCGATTGACTATTGCTTTCTTCTCGAGTATACACCTTTTTCATTACATCATAACCAGTAAAATCTTGTCCAAAACTCATTGTTCCTAAAAACATCATTAACATAACTAGACTTTTAATTTTCATTTTTAACCCCTCCTAATTTTGATTTGAATATAAATTTTGGTTTCACTAAATTTATTATTACCAACATCGTTGTAAGTGTTATAATAAAAGTTATGAACATATTCATTGAAGCTAATATTCCTAACTCTCTGTTAGGTGGAAAAACAGAGAAAATTAACACAGAAAAACCTGAAACAACAACCAATGCATTAAATAGAATGGCTTTACCTGTATGTTCCATGGTGTCTTTAGCTATATCCTCTGGCTTTTCTTGATCTAAAGCACTTATTCTATATCTTTCTAAAAAATGTATTGCATAATCTATACCAATTCCAACGGCTATACTTGAAAGCAGTGCTGTTGTTGATGACAGAGGTATTCCTGTAAACCCCATTACTCCAAAATTGACAAGAGCTGTAATGGTTATTGGGATTGCTCCAATTATCCCTGCAGATAGACTTTTAAACATCAAACTTATTAAAATTATTACTATAAATAGAGACATTACAAGACTTCTAATCTGCCCTTCTAAAATCAGATCTGAAAAGACATATGCCTTATATGCTGATCCAGCATAATTTATTTTTATATTAGTAAAGTTTTCTCTATTATTTTCAACTACATTTAAGACGTTATCCATTAGATCTGAATTATCACCTTTTAATTGTACTTGTAAATTAATTCTTTCATAGTTGTAATCTACTACCCGATCTAACTTTTCTGTATCTCCTGACATTGAATATAATAAAAGATACTGAGCAATTAGGTTTTGACTTCCTGGAATTGAGTACTTTTCCTCTTTGTTTTCATTCATAACCTTATTCATTCTTTTTATATAATCAGTTAATCCAAAAGTATTGCCAACTTCCTCTAGAGATTCTAACTCGTTTTGTAAGTCTTCAACCTTTTTTAGATTATCAGGTTTTTTGAAGTCATCTACATCTCCTTCAAAAATTATATTTAAATTAGTAGTTCCTCCAAAATTTTTATTTATAAAATTATCTGCTTTTACTATTTTACTATCATCTTCAAATTTATCTAAAAAACTGGAATCCACCCAAACTTTTGTGATTCCATAACCTGATAAAATTATTAAAACTATTGTACTGATAAATACCTTATTACTATTTTTCAAAATTAAACCTGTTAATTTTCTAATACCCTTATTTTGAATATCCGATTCTTTCTTTTTCTTAAATCTTGGTAACCCAATTATTTTTAATGCTGCAGGTAAAAATACCAAGGATAAAAGCATTGC
The DNA here is from genome assembly GCA_051746725.1 of Fusobacteriota bacterium. Classification (GTDB taxonomy): domain Bacteria; phylum Fusobacteriota; class Fusobacteriia; order Fusobacteriales; family JBNJFI01; genus JBNJFI01. The sequence continues at coordinate 1,303 of JBNJFI010000011.1, read as the reverse complement.
CAGCAAAACCCCAATTGCAGTGAATATCCCAAAATATTTTACAGGATAA
>JBNJFI010000011.1:0-1154 GCA_051746725.1 Fusobacteriota bacterium | reverse complement strand
CCAATTATTTTTAATGCTGCAGGTAAAAATACCAAGGATAAAAGCATTGCCAGCAAAACCCCAATTGCAGTGAATATCCCAAAATATTTTACAGGATAAACCTTTGAAGTAACTAAAGAGATAAATCCCACTGCTGTAGTTATTGAAGTCATTATAACAGGTTTATATAACTCTTCTAGCATATTATCGATTATTTTGGAGTTTTTTTCTTTTGATTTATCTTTCATATGTTCGCGTATATGATTAAATAGATGGATCCCATCTGCTACTCCAATGGCAATTAACATAACTGGAATCATTGTTGCCAATGAATAGATAGGTATATTTAACGCAGTCATTAACCCAAAGGTCCAAATAGTACTTAAAGCTACTATAAAAAATGTAATTACAGTGCCTTTTATACTTTTTAGAGTTAAATATAAAACAGCTATTATTACTAAAATAACTATTGGAATCATTTTTTGCATATCTTTTGGAGCTAGTTTTCCAAGGGTTCCTTCCACCATGGGTCTACCTGCAAATAAGATCTTTTCATCTTCAGATTCATACTTTTTTGAAAAAGCAGTCAACTTTTCATACAATCCAGTATCGAATTTATCATCTTCTAGCTCTGCAATTATAAGAGCTACATTTTCATTTTCTGATATGAGTCTTTTAAATACCATATCATTTTCTAAAACTTGATCTCTTATATTGTTTAGTTCGGCTTTAGTTTGAGGAACATCTTCATAAAAAGAGTTTATCTCTAATCCAAAATCACTACCTACTATATTATCTGCTGTATATAGACTTACAATATCATCTTTATTTATCTCTTCAAATTCACCTAATTCAATGGACATCTTTTTTATTTTTTCCAAAGTATTTTTATTAAAAACACCATCTTTATTTTCAATAGCAAAAATAACACCATCTTTTATTCCAAATAAGTCTTCTGCTTTATTACTATAGATGAAAGCTGGATGATCTTTAGGCATATATTCATCTAAATTTGTTTCAAGTTTTGCATTATTTTTAACTGAAATAATAGATGCTATTGTAATTATAATAGTTAGTAACATTATAAGCCATGGCCTACGATAAATTTTCTTTAATAGCTTTAACATTTAAATCCCCTCCTAATTTTCAATTTTTATTTCTGTTTTTTTTAAAAT
>JBNJFI010000010.1:0-35918 GCA_051746725.1 Fusobacteriota bacterium | reverse complement strand
CTAAAAAATGAAAATAAATTTCAAAAAATAATTTTAATATATTAGTGTACTACCAACATAAAAGCCCGAAGATAAAGGGATATTTGAAATTAAAACATACTCGTACTACTAAAAAAATAAAAACGAATTTCAAAACAATTTTAATATATTAGTGTACTATCAACATAAAAGCCCAAAGATAAAGGGATATTTGAAATTAAAACATACTCGTACTACTAAAAAACAAAAATAAATTTAAAAAAACAATTTTAATATATTAGTGTACTACTGACATAAAAGCCCAAAGATAAAGGGATACTCAAAATTAAAACATATTCGTACTACTAAAAATATAAATGAATTTAAAAAAAATAATTTTAATATATTAATGTATTACTAATATAAAAGCGCAAAGATAAAGGGGGGTCTTAAAATTAAAACATATTCGTACTACTAAAAAATAAATGAATTTCAAAAAATCTCAATATATTAGAAATTAATATTATAAAGGTCTAAAAACAAGGATTAAAAAATTAAAACATATTAGTAATACTATTTAAAATTAAAAAATCAACTATAGTTGTTGTATTTAAAGGACCTATTTCAAATTAAAACATATTCGTACAACTATTTTTTTCTTGCATTTAACCGTTCAAAAAGTTATAATAAAATAAAACATGAAAGTACTACTATAAAAAAGGAAGGTGAAAATGGGAAAAGATAGTTTAAAAAACGACAGATTTATTGCAGATAATACTAAATTAGAAAAATATTTTGAAATGGTTGATAAAAAATTCGAATTAGTTGATATGAGTAAAAATAAAGATGTTGAAATTGTTGAAACTAAACCTGAAACTTTAAGAAGTGAAATTATCGAAATTGATAATACTGGTAATTTTTTAGGTACCCATGATAAAATTTATAATATTCCATTGGAATATATAGTTTTTCCTTTTTTTACCTATAGAAAAAGAGGTAGAAGAATAAATTTAGAATATAAATTTAAAGATCTAGGTATAAAAATGGAGTCTGTTTTACCAAGTAAAGTTATGGAGGGTCAAAATATTAAACAGCCTAGCACCTTTGAAAAAGAAGTGTTTGAGGCTATTATATCTATGTATCAAGAGGTCTATGAAGAAAGAAAGGAATATCCAAGATATGTTTATTTAACTCCTCAAAGATTTGTAACATATTTTTTAGGGAATAAAATGAATAAAAAATACTATTCAAGGATAGAAGAAGCCTTGAGAAATTTGAAATATACAGATTATATTTTTAATATAAAGAATCACAAAAAAGCAGGAAATTTTGTTTTTGATGATAGAGTTTTTAGTCTTTTAAATTATCAAAAAGGAAAGATGGGTAAAAGAATAATATATAAAATAGAATTAGATAGTAATATTATTGAAAAAATTAAAGATAAAAGATATATAAAATTTAAAGTAGAAACTATAAAAGAAATCTCCAATGAAGATCCAATAGCTCTTAGAATATATGAATATATCTCAAGTGAAAGATTTGAAAAAGATGAAGGGGAAAATAGACTAGAGACATTTTGTGCAATAGCTCCTTTAAAAACAAAATATATACAGAGAAAAAAATTAAAATCTGGAGAGGTAAAAGAATATGTAACATCTAGATTATCTCACACATTAAAGAGAATAACTAAAGCATTTGATGTATTAGTAGATTTAGAATATATAAAAAAATATAAAATAATTCAAAGAGAAGAAGATTCTAGTTGGAACTTTAGATACTGGTTTAACAATGATAAAGTTGGTCATATTTCAAGTTATTTGCCACATACAGTAAAAAATAAAAAATATCAAAAGAAAATAAATCAAAATTTCACTAAAAAAGAAAAAATAGAACACAGTCAAGCTCAAGAACATTTTATATCTGAAGAAGTCAAAGAGGCTATAAAGAAGGCCAAAAATAAAAATATATATTTTTCAAAATCTTATGACAAGGCTGCTGAAAAGAAATTAATGGAAATGGATCCTAAAGTAGCTATAAAAGTTTGTGAGTTAGCGTTAGAAGGATTAAAAAGCGAAATAAGAACTAGCTTAGCTAGGTATCTAAATAGCATTGAAAAACAAATTAAAATAAATAAAGAAGAAGTTCAAGTAAAAAAACAAAGTCCGATAAAAAATAAAAATTCTGAAAAAATAAAAATGGAGACTGAAAAAGAAGATTCTAAAATAGAAAAAGAAAACATACAACTTGAACTAAAATTTTTCAAAAAAATGTTTCTTAAGATTCCTGAAAAGGAGAGAGAAAATTATAAAGAAAAAGCTTTTGAAATATATAAAGAAGAACTAGGTAATAATAAAATAAGTTTAAAATCTAAAGAAATATTTAATAAAGAAAATGTAAAATGGTCTTATATTAAAAAAGCAGTTGAGTTAGATGAATAAAAATCTAAAAAAGGGGAGATATATGAAAAAAATTGCATTGATTAATCAAAAAGGAGGAGTAGCAAAGACTACTTCTACTAAAAATATAGCAGAAGGATTAGCCAAAAAAGGCAAAAAAGTATTGGTGGTTGATCTTGACCCTCAAGGAAATTTAACTTCTAGCTATGATATTAATAAAAGAAAGTTGAATAATACAATTTATAAATTATTTAAATTACAAGCTCAACGTAAAGATTATGATATATTAGAATATATTTTTAATAAAGGATCTGTTGATCTAATTCCCAATAATATAAAAATGTCAAAATTTGATTTAGAGTTTGGTGGTGCAATGTCTAGGGAACATCTCCTTCGAAAAATTTTCAAAAATTTTATAGGAGATGAATATGATTACGTCTTATTAGATTGTCCTCCTTCTTTAGGACTGGTGACTTATAATGCCTTGACTCTTGTAGATAAGGTTTATATACCTTTAGCTGCAGAAAGTTTTAGTATTGATGGTATAGCTGATATGATTGATACAGTTGAAGAGGTAACAGAAGATTTAAATAGAGACTTAGAAATAGGAGGAGTATTTATAACTCGGTATAAAAAAATAACAAAACTTCATAAAACTTTAAAGGATAATTTGAATAAATATTTTTCTGAAAAAATGATGAATACGAAAATAAGAGAAAATATTAAAGTGGGGGAAGCTATAGCAATGAAAGAATCAGTTATAAACTATGCTCCATCATCTAATGGTGCAAAGGATTATATGAAATTAACTGATGAGATAATATTTAGAGAAGAAAAGGGAGAATAAAAATGAGTTTAGATATAAAAAGCACTGCACTTGATCATAGAGAGGAAGAAAAAAAAACAGAGCCGAAACAAGAAAGTCCCAAAAAAGAAGAGAAAATAAAAAAACAGATAAAACAATTTGGGGAAGTACAAAATCTGAATAAAAAAATTATAGACAGAATTGATTTTTCAGATAAGAGATTTATAAATAGAATTTATGATGATAAAAATGAAATATTAAAAGATCCTGATTTTAAAGAACTAATAGAAAGCATAAAAAACATAGGGTTAATAAACATAATATATCTTTTAAAATCAAAAACTGATGAAAAAAAATTAATTTTAGTTTCAGGATTAAGACGAAGTTTAGCAGTACGGGAAATTTTAAAACAAGAAAAACAAAATTTTCCAGAAAGAGTAGTAATTTTTGATGAGGGGACTCCTGTTAAAATACTTGATGAATTATCTGTAGATGAAAATATTCAAAGAAAAGATCTAACAGTTTTAGAAAAATCATATAAATTTAATAAAGAAGCTAAGAAAAAAGGGAAAAAAATAAGTGATATATTGGAAGAATATAATATAAGTAAAAAGCATTTTTATAGAATAAAAAACGCCATGGATTATCCAAAGGAATTAAAGGATATATTAGAGGAAGTAGGACCAAGAAGAGCTGCAATAATAAATAGGATAATAAAAGCTAAAAATGGCAAGGAGAAGGTCCAAGATATAGTAGATTTCTGTAAAAATCTATCTAATGACGAGTTAAACAAGTTATTAAGAAAAGCTAGAAAGAAAAAGAAAAAGAAGATAGAATATAAGGCAAAAAAGACACAAGTAGAAATCAAAATAAATATGCCTGAAAATCAAGAAATACTGAAAGCCTTTGAAGAGTTCAAAAAGAAAATAGAAGAGATATCATAAAAAAGGAGATTAAATGATAAGTAATTTTATGAAAAAATATAATATTCATGAAACTTATAAACCCTTTTTTGAAAAACACCACGAAGAGTTAAAATATCATATAAAAAAAATAAAAAAGGAAAGATTTGCTCCAAAAGAAGAAAATATTTTTAGAGCTTTAGAATATAATATAGATAATATAAAGGTGCTTATATTAGGTAAAGACCCTTATTTTCAACCAGGAGCTGCCACAGGGATATGTTTTGAAGTTGACGGGCTTAATTCATGGTTAAAACCATTTAAACAAAGATCATTACAAAATATGGTTAGAGTTATTTATAATTCGTATAGAGGTGATATTTTAACTTTTAATGAAATAAGAGATCAAATTAGAAATGAGAATTTTAATATAGTTCCTCCTAATAAACTCTTTACAAGTTGGCACAATCAGGGAGTATTACTATTAAATAGTTTCTTAACCGTTAAAATTGAAAATGGTAAAAATACCTCTGGAAGTCATAAAAAATATTGGGGGAATTTCACTGAAAATCTTTTAGAATATATATCTAAAAGAAATAAGAATATAGATTTTTTCTTATGGGGAAACCATGCTAAATCTTTTTTGAAATGCATAGACAGTAAAAAAATACATATAAGTTATCATCCAGCAATGGCATTTGGCAAAAAAGAAGAAGATTTTTTATTTTTTAAGGGTTTTGAAAAAACAAAAAATAAGATAAATTGGTTAGGAAAATAAAAAAAGTGTCCGCCGGACACTTTTTAAAACATAATAAATCACAAATAAAAAAATCCAAGAAATTATTCTTGGATTTTTTTATTTGTGATTTATTTTTGTGTTTATAATACAAAAAATTTTTGAAATAATAAATATTAATATAAAAGAGACGATAATAGAGGCTCCAGAAGGTAAATTTAAATAATAAGAAGAAAAAAGCCCAATTAAAGCTCCTAAGAAACCTACTGTTATGGAAAAAAATATTATATTAGAATATTTTTTTACAAACAGTGATGCTATAGCTTGTGGAATAGTCAAAAAAGATATTACTAATATAATCCCAACAATTTTTATATTTATAACAATTGTAAGAGCTACAAGAGATATTAAAAAATAATTTAAAAACTTTGTAGGGATTCTTCTAGTTTTTATAAAAGTCTCGTCAAATGATAAAAATAAGATTTCTTTATATAAAAGCAAAAAAGTTAGTATAATTAGAGAGTTTACTCCTACCATAAGATATATATCAAATTTAGAAACAGTTAATATATTTCCAAATAAGAAAGTCATTAAATTCGGAGTATATCCTTTTGATAAGGCAATAAAAATAATCCCAATGGCCATACCAAAAGACCAAAATATTCCAATCATAGAATCTCTAGTCACTTTAATTTTTTCTGAGATATATTCAATACCAATAGAAGAAAGGATTGAAAATACTGCTGCCGATATAATAGGATTTATTCCAAAAAAGTATCCTATCCCAATTCCTCCAAAAGAAGCATGAGTTATTCCACCACTAATAAATATCATATTTCTGTGTGTAATATAAGTTCCTATTATGCCACATGCTATAGTTGCTAATAAAGCTGCAATTAAAGCATGTTGAAAAAAACCATATTGTAAGATTTCAAACATTGTAACCTCCTAAATACAAAAAAGGGGTCCCCCCCCTTTTTGTTAAAATTATTTAATTCCTTCTAACCATTCTCTCACTTTATCTTCATTATCTTTAACCCAATTTTTTGCACTTTCATAAGGTTCTTCTCCATTTTTTATAGCTACCATTACTTCAGCCATATCCTTTGGAGTCCATTTAAAATTATCCAAGAAAGTATAAGCATCAGGCATATCTTCTTTTAAATCTTTTCTGACAATAGTATTAATGTTTTCAGCTTCTCCAAAAGTTTTTTCAGGATCTTCTAAATATTTAAGATCCCATTTACCAAACATCCAATGAGGAGTCCAGCTAGTAACTACAATTGGTTCTTCATTTTTGATTGCATCTGATAAAGCTGCAGCCATTGTTGCGCCACTTCCATCTACAAGTTCAAAATTACTTAGGTCATAATCGTCAAAAGCTTGTTCAGCCATTCCCATTATTCCTGATCCAGCATCAATTCCTATTATTTCACCATCAAATTTATCTGCATTTTCATTTAACTCTTTTATAGAATCGACTTCTACATAACTTGGTACAACTAAACCTAATTTAGTTCCTGTTAAGTTTGGTCCTAAATCCTCAACGTCATCTTTTACTTTGTTATAATAAGCTTCATGAGTTGTAGGTAACCAAGCAGCAACCATAGCATCTACATCTCCTGCTCCCATTGCTTGCCACATAGCAGCAGCACTAACCGGCGTGATTTCAACATCATAATCTAGACTTTCTTCTAACACAGCTTTAACAACATTTGTACTTGCTACCTCAGATGCCCATTCAACATAAATTATTTCAATTTCCTTTTTTTCTTCTCTTTTTAAAAAATCGAATATACCACCAAATGCCATAGTTGATATAAATATTCCTAATAAAATAGTACTTAGTAATTTTTTCATTTTTAGCCTCCTATTTTTTTTTGAATTTCTTTTTTATTTTTCTCTTTTAGATTTTGTAAGATGTTTTGTAATCTTATCCAAAATCATTGCTATTATAACGATTGCTATTCCAGCTTCAAATCCCATACCAGGTTTTAATCTCTGAATAGCCTTCCAAACAACACCACCTAATCCTTTTGCTCCTATCATAGCCGCTATTACAACCATAGATAGAGATAACATTATAGTTTGATTAACCCCAGCCATAATTGTTGGGATAGCAATTGGTATTTGTACTTTTAATAATTTTTGCTTTGGTGTGGTACCGAATGCATCAGCTGCCTCTATCAATTCTTTTGGTACTTGTCTAATTCCCAGAGTTGTTAATCTTATTGCAGGGGGTATAGAAAATATCACAGTTGCAAATGATGCAGCAACTGTTCCCAACCCGAAAAAAGGTATTGCAGGAATTAAGTATACAAATGCAGGCATTGTCTGCATAAAATCTAATATAGGTGTAATTATTTGATGAAATTTATCATTTAATGCACCTATAATTCCAAGGGGAACTCCAAGGAGTATGGCTATTAAAGTTGATATTAAAACCAAAGATATAGTAGACATAGTTGGTTCCCAATATCCTAAATTCCATATTAATCCCAGTCCTATTAGAGAAAATATTCCAGTTTTCCTATCGGATATCTTCCATATCAAAGCCACTAGTAATATAATCATTATAGGAGCAGGTAAATATAGAAGTAAAGATTCAAATGCATCAATTAATACTTCTACTATAGCAGAAAAGGCTCTAGTCATACCAGATAAATGAGTAGTTAAAAAATCTAGTAAAACTTCAATCCATTCTGCTAAAGGTAAACTATATTCCATTATTGTCCCCTCCCTTCAACCATACCGGCTATTACAGAACTTTCCAATATTAAACCGTGGAATTTATTATTTTTATCTATAACGGCAACTGGTTGATTCGCATCATTAACTTTATTAAATATTTCTCTCAATGGATCATCTAAATATACAGCCGGAACATCGCACCCTTCTGGACCACATGTAGTCATAACAGTATCTAAACTGTACTTATTTGAATCAGCTGCTTTTTTTGCTTCCTTTGCAGTAACATAACCTAAAAGTTTTCGTTTTTTATTTACAACGAAAATTCCAGGTTCTCCTAATTCTCTTATTTTATGAAGTGCAGTAACTGGTCCATCATCTAAAAATGCAGTTTTAGGTTTTCTGATCATAACATCTTGAGCTGTTAAAACTTTTGTAACATCTACTGCTTCTACAAATTTTTCAACATATTCAGTTGCTGGCTCAGTCAAAATCTGTTCAGGTGTACCTATTTGAACTACTTTCCCATCTTTCATTAAAACAATTCTATCTCCCATTTTTAAAGCTTCATCTAAATCGTGGGTTATAAAAACAATAGTTTTATGCATATCTTCATTTAGCTCCAACAGCTCATCTTGCATATCAGACCTAATCAATGGATCCAATGCACTAAAAGCCTCATCCATCAGTAGTACATCCGGATCATTTGCTAAAGCTCTAGCTAGTCCAACTCTTTGTTGCATACCTCCACTTAATTCATCTGGATATGAAGTCTCATAACCTCCAAGACCAACTAATTTTAAAGCATCTGCAGCCTTTTTTGCTCTTTTAGCTTCATCGATACCTTGTATTTCCAAGCCAAATTCTGCATTTTCTTGAACAGTTTTATGTGGTAATAGTGCAAAATTTTGGAAAACCATTCCATATTTTTTTCTTCTGATTTCTCTTAGTTCTGATTTTGAAGCATCTAAGACACTTTCATCATCAATTGTAACTTTTCCATCAGTTGGTTCAATTAACTTATTTAAACATCTTAAAACAGTCGACTTACCACTTCCAGAAAGCCCCATTAAAACTAAAGTTTCTCCTTCGTAAACATCGAATGAAGCATTATTAATTCCAACGGTATGACCTGTTTCCCTTAATACTTCATCTTTTTCCATTCCTTCTTTAACATATTTTAGAGCCTTCTTTGGCTTTTTACCAAAAACCTTATAAAGGTTTTTGACACTAATTTTCACTTTTGGCATTACTCCTCCTCGTATAATATGTTAGTATGTTGTTAATCATTGTGAATTTGTAAAACTCTGTGAGGTATCTCTCCATGGGTTATTAGATCCACAGGACAATTATATTGACTTAAAATTTCTTTGTCAATTTTATTAGATTTATGATGACAAAGTGTAGTATTAACACAAGCGATACTTTTAACCATTTGTGGAATTACTCCTAAATCATGTGATACCAATAATATAGCCATTTTTTTATTGAGTTTTTCTAAATTATTATAAAGCTCTCCTTGAGACTTTTTATCTACAAAAGTATTTGGTTCGTCTAAGATTAAAATGTCTGGATCAGAAATAATAGCTCTTGCTAAAAAAGCTTTTTGCTTTTGTCCTCCAGATAAATTGTCGATGATATCATCTTTTTTGTTATCTAATCCCAATTCACCTAATATTTCCAGAGCTTTATTTTTTTCCTCTTTTGAAAAACGTTTAAAAAATGTTTTATTAGATATTAATCCTGATAAAACCACTTCTAAAACAGTTATTGGAAATTTTTTATTGGACATATTGATTTGCGGTAAATATCCAAACGTAACATTATCTATTCCATCAATGGAACCACTTATAGGATCTAGTAATCCTAAAATAGTTTTAATCAAGGTAGTTTTTCCACCGCCATTAGGTCCAATTATTCCAATAAAATCATTTTTGTTAACTTCTAAATTGATATTTTTCAAAACTTCTTCCTCATCATATGCCACTGAAATTGAGTTTAATTTTATTAGCTTTTTCATGATCCCTCTCTTCTATTGTAAGTTAAAAAAAAATAACTATATTCTTTATAGTTATTTTGGGGAGATTTATCTACTAGTTTCCAAATTTTATCATCTAAAACTGGGAAAAATTTATCTCCAGGAATATTCTTATCTATTAATGTAAGATGAATTTTAGAGCAATAATTTAGAAATTGCTTATAAATGTTTTCTCCACCAATGATAAATGTTTTTTTATTATTAGATTCTTTTATAACTCTATTAATAGAGTTATAAACTTTAATGTTTTTTTCTCCTCTTTGAAAATTTCTACTTCGACTCAAAATAATATTTTCTCTATTTACTAAAGGCTTACCAATTGACTGGTATGTATTTTTTCCCATGACTACTCTATGATTTAGAGTAATAGATTTAAAATGTTTCAAGTCTCCTGGAATATCCCAGGGCATGGAGTTATCTTTTCCTATAACCCTATTTTTCCCCATGGCTGCTATCATTTCTATGTTATTTTTAACCATTTCTCACCTCTACAAGTAGCATTATAACATCTAATAGATAAAAAATCAAACATATTAGAATAATACAATTTAAGTTAATAACTTAAATTACCCATTATTACTCTCTAAAAAAAGTTATTCTTGAAAACTTAAATCAAAAAAATTTGTTTACATAGTTTTTACATAGAATTAATCGAAAATTAACTTTGAGGTGTTATAATATTTTTAGATTTAAGAAAAGCAATAAAAACTTAAAAAAATCGAGGAGGAAAAGAATGAAAAAGAAAAGAGCATTAATTGTAATGGTGGTTTTAATTGTAAGTAGTCTTACAGTACAGGCAGGTATTTTTGATTTTTTCAAAGGTGGTAATAAAAAAAATGATGGTTTAAGCGGAAATTTGGTAATTGATGGATCTTCAACAGTATACCCAATAGCTGAAGCAGTAGCAGAGGAATTTAGAAAAGAACATCCAGATGTTAGATTATCAATAGGTGTATCGGGATCAGGTGGAGGATTCAAGAAATTTACAGTGGGAACAACAGATATGAGTAATGCTTCAAGATCAATAAAAGATTCAGAAGCAAAAAAAGCTAAAGAAAATGGTATAGAATTTACAGAAGTAATAGTGGCATATGATGGTTTATCAGTTGTAGGTAATGCAGATAATGACTTTGTAGATCACTTAACAGTTGAAGAATTAAATAGAATATGGAAATCAGGAAGTAATGTAACATATTGGTCTGATGTAAGACCTGAGTGGCCTAGAGAAGAGATAAAATTATATGGTCCTGGACCAGATTCAGGGACATTTGATTACTTTACAAAAGCTATAAACGGTGAAGGTGGAAATATAAGAAGCGATTATACTCCTAGTGAAGATGACAACATATTAGTACAGGGTATAAAAGGAAGTAAGTATGCTTTAGGATTCTTTGGTTATGCATACTACTATGAAAATCAAGACACTCTTAAAATAATACCAGTAGATAATGGAGTTGGACCTGTAACTCCTAATGCAGAAACAATAGCTTCAAATGAATACAAACCTTTGGCAAGACCGATATTTACATATGTAAAACATAAATCTATAGATGAAAAAGAAGAAGTAGCAGCATTTGTAAAATTCTGGCTTGAAAATGCAGGGGAAATAGTTCCAGAGACAGGGTATGTTGCATTACCAGAAAGATTATATAAAAAACAAATAGAAGAATTAGGTCTAAAATAAATCGTAACTTAAAACTATAAAATAGATTAAGCCTCTATTATGGAGGCTTAATTTATTATTATCAAAACTAAAATGTTATTTTTGATAATGATAAATTATACTCTGGAAAGAGTAATTTGTAATATTTAAAATATAAGGAGGAATAGATGGACAAGAAAAAAAGAATTCGTAGAGCCTATTTAATAGAAAAGTTAATTAAAAGGTCTCTATTAGTAGTTTCGAGTATCTCAATTATAACAACAATATCAATAGTATTTATTCTGTTTTCAGAAAGTTATACTTTATTTAAAGAGGTTTCTATAATAGAGTTTTTAACTGGAACTCTTTGGAGCCCTGTAATAAAACCACAAAGCTTTGGTGTGGTCCCTCTTTTAACAGGAACATTGATGATAGCTTTGATATCAGGAGTTATATCTATACCCATAGGGTTAGGAGCAGCAATATACTTAAGCGAATATGCTTCTAAAAGAGTAAGAAAGATAGTTAAACCAATATTAGAAATTTTGGCTGGAATTCCATCTATAGTATATGGATTTTTTGCATTGACATTTATAACACCTTTTTTAAGAAGTTTTATAGACGGTGTCGAAGTTTTTAATGCTTTAAGTGCAGGAATAGCAGTTGGAATAATGACAATACCAATGGTATCTTCTTTAAGTGAAGATGCAATGAGAGCTGTGCCAGATGCAATGAGAGATGGTGCATATGGTTTAGGAAGTACAACTTTTGAAGTATCAACAAAAGTTGTCTTACCAGCAGCTTTATCAGGAATAGTTTCATCTTTTATTTTAGCATTATCTAGAGCAATTGGGGAAACAATGATAGTTGCAATAGCAGCTGGGGCAAATCCGTCACTTAACTTTAATCCATTAAAAACAATACAAACAATGACAGGATTTATGGTTAATGTAAGTTTAGGAGATATACCACATGGGTCTATAGAATATAGAACTTTATTTGGAGTAGGACTCTTATTATTTATAATAACTTTTATAATGAATATAATAGCAAATATCATAGTAAATAAATATAGAGAGGAGTATTAATATGGATAAAAAAGCATTGCAAAAAAGGAAAATATTAAATTCTCTATTTGAAAAATTATTATTTATGTTTACAGCTTTTGGAATAATAATTTTAATAGTTTTATTAGGGGATATGCTTAGAAAGGGATTAGGTTGGATAAATTGGAACTTTTTAACGAATTTTCCATCGAGATTTCCCAAAAAAGCAGGGATATCTTCAGCCCTAGTTGGAAGTATATGGATAGTTTTATTAACAGCTATAATATCTTTTCCAATTGGTGTTGGAACAGCAATATATTTAGAAGAATATTCAAATAAAAAATCTAAATTTTTTAAACTTCTAGAATTAAATATAGCAAACTTAGCTGGGGTACCTTCTATAGTTTATGGAATGCTGGGATTAGGAATATTCGTACAAGTTCTAGGATTAGGAAGAAGCATTTTATCAGGTGCTTTGACATTATCACTACTTATATTACCAATAATTATAGTTTCATCTAGAGAAGCTATTAAGGCTGTTCCGCATAGTTCAAAAGCAGGAGCATATGCTTTAGGGATGACAAAATGGCAAATGATAATATGTGTAGTAATTCCATATGCTATGCCAGGAATACTAACAGGTACCATTTTGGCTTTATCTAGGGGAATGGGAGAAGCAGCTCCATTAATTGTAGTAGGAGCAGCAGCATATGTTCCATTTTTTCCAAGAAATGCATTTGATAAATTTACAGTACTTCCAATTCAAATATATAATTGGACTTCAAGACCTCAAGAAGCTTTTCAAAATGTAGCAGCAGCAGGGATTTTAATATTAATGGTATTGCTTTTAACGGCAAATGGATTAGCAATATTTCTTAGAAATAAATATCAAAAAGATAATAATTAAAAGTTTTTATTTATAAAAATAGGAGGATTAGATGAAAAAGACAAGGTTAGAAGTTAATGATTTAAATTTTTATTATGGAAATTTTCAAGCTTTATATGATGTATCTATGGAGATAGAAACAAACAAAGTAACTGCAATAATAGGACCTTCTGGTTGTGGGAAATCAACATATCTTAAAATTTTAAATAGAATGAATGATTTTATACCTGAAGCTAAAGTAGAAGGGGAGATTCTATTAGATGGTCAGGATATATATAACAGTAATTTAGATGTAGTGGAATTGAGAAAAAAAGTTGGAATGGTTTTTCAAAAACCAAATCCATTTCCAAAAACAATATTTGAAAATATAGCTTATGGATCGAAGGTGCATGGTGAAAAAGACAAAGATGAACTTTCAAGAATAGTAGAAAAAAGTTTGAAAGATGTAGGGCTTTGGAAAGAGGTAAAAGATAAATTACATCAATCTGCATTAAGTCTTTCTGGGGGACAGCAACAAAGGCTATGCATAGCAAGAGCTATAGCCATAAAACCAGAAATACTTTTAATGGATGAACCAACTTCTGCTTTAGATCCACTTTCGACTTCTAAAATAGAAGAATTGATCAGAGAATTAAAAGAAGAATATACTATAATAATAGTAACTCATAATATGCAACAAGCAGCAAGGGTATCGGATTATACAGCATTTTTCTATAATGGAGTAGTGGAAGAGTTTAATGGGACAGAAAAAATATTTACAAATCCAGATAAACAAAAAACAGAAGATTATATAACTGGGAAATTCGGATAAAAACAAAACTAAATAAGTCATTAAGGAATTATATTGAAAAGAAAATTGATTTTTAATATAATATAATGTAAAATTAGATATATTAAAAGGAGGCTAAAGTGAAAAAACAGTTGCATGATAAAATGAAAGATATAAATTCTGAAGTTATAAATATGTTAAAAGATTCAAATAGGTTTATAGAAATAATATTAAATATGTTAAAACTCGGTGAGGTTGATAAAAAAATATATGGTGAAGGAAAAGCTATTGAAGATGACCTAAATAATTTTGAAGTAAAAATTGATACGGAAATAGTTGAAACTATTGCTAGATATCAACCAGCTGCATATGATTTGAGATTTTTAATTGGTATATCTAGAATGACTGTAGAATTAGAAAGAATTGGAGACCTTTGTGTAGGAATTTCCAGGGGAATACATAGAGGAATTAAATCTGGAAAATTTGAAGAAATTGATGGTGATTTTAAAAGATTATATATAATGGCCAAAAAAGTCTATGAAATGTATGGAATATTTTTAAACTCTTTTTTAAACAGAGACATAGATAAATGCTATTTGGTTTTGAGTTTAGATGAAGAAATAAATGAAATGCAAACTTCTATAATAGAAGAAGCAACAAATGATATGAAAAAAGAAGATTCAAAAGTTGAGATAAACGTTGAAAAAATAATAATAGCCAAAAATCTAGAGAGAATAGCTGATCAAACTAAAAATTTATCAGAAGACTATTTATATATAGAAAGAGGAAAAGATATAAGACACGCAGGATTTGATAAAGGATTAAATAATAAAAAGGATGATAATAAAAAGGAGAATTAATATGAAAATAGCAGTCATAGAAGACGATGAAGAGATCAGAGATCTGATAAAATTTTTTTTAAATAAAGAAAACTATGATTTTGTAACTGCTAAAAATGGGTTAGAGGGATTGAAAGTTATCAAAAAAGATAAACCAGATCTTATATTATTGGATTTAATGTTACCTCAGATAACAGGGATTGATCTTTGTAAAATAGTGCGAAGTGATTCTGCTAAATATGGTGATCCTATTATATTAATGTTAACTGCTAAAGTAGATAGTGAGGATGTGTTAAAGGGTTTTGAGGCTGGAGCAGATGATTATATAAAAAAACCCTTTAACCCAAGGGAACTAATGGCAAGGATAAAAAGATTTTTAACTAGATATAAAAAGGAAACAATGAATATATATAATTATAAGAATATCCAGGTCAATCTTTTAAAATATACCGTTACAGAATCAGGAAAAGAAAGAAAACTATCCAAAAAAGAGTTTGATACGTTTCTATTTCTTTTGAAAAATAAAGGGACAGTATTGACTCGAAATAAAATTTTAACAAAAGTGTGGGGGAGCGAGTATTATGAAGGGGATAGAACAGTTGACGTATATATGAGTAAATTAAGAGAGAAACTTTCATCTATAAAGGAAGATATAGTTACAGTGAAAGGGGTAGGATATAAATTAAGGGAATACGACGATTAATAATAATAAGCTTAATTATATTACAAGCTCTATTTTTAAGTGCAATATACAAACAATATAAAAATTTTGTTTTACAAACAGTAAAGGGGAATCTAAGGGATCAAGCTTTAGTCATAAATCATTATTTAGATAAAAATAATATTGATGAACTGTCTGTCTTATTAGATTCTGTTGAAAACAGAGTAACAATAATTGATCAAAAAGGACAAGTTTTGTATGATAATAAAAAAGAGGGCGACGAAGAGAGTATGGACTCTCATAAATATAGAAAAGAAGTTCAAAAGTCTTATAAAGGAGAAGAAGGATTTATATTACGATACAGTAACACAATAAATGAATATCTTATATATTATTCTTTACCTGCAACTAATGATTTAGTGGTAAGAGTTTCTAGAGCTTATAAAGATATTAGAAGATCTTTGATAGAACATGTAACAAACTGGGGAATTTTAATTTTAACATTTAATATTATATTGATTTTAATATATTTATATATAAAAAATAAATATATGTCTAGATTAAAAAGAATTAAAGAAAAGATAAGAAATAGCAAAAAAGATTCTGTTATAGATTTATATTTAGAAGACACTCCGGAATTAAAAGAGGTGTGGGAAGAGGTAAAGAAAAATGCAGAACAAAGACTTAAAGCTACAGAAGATTTAAGAATAGAAAAAAATAAACTCAAAAAAATAGTTTCTTCCATGGATTCAGGGATTATATCTTTAAAAAAATCAGGAGAGGTAATTCTCTATAACGATAAAGCAAAACAGGAATTTTTATCTAACACTCTTTACGATGATTATAAAGCCAAAGTAAAGTCAGGTAGTTTGAGAAAATATTTAGAAAAGTTAATCTCAAGTAAAATTAATTACTCTCAGGAGATATATATTCCTGAAACAGAAAAATATTACTTTGCAAAAGGAAAACTAATAAAGGATCAGGATCTTTATATAGTTATTTTAGAAGACATAACTAAATATAAACATTTAAGAATTTTGCAAAAAAGGTTTATAAGTGATGTATCACATGAGTTAAAGACGCCATTAACCAATATAAAAGGTTATTTAGTAGCTCTTGAAGAGGAAATTTCTAGTGAAAACAGCGAGAAGTTTATGTCTATAATAGATAGAAATATAAAAAAAATGGAAAACTTATTAGAAGACTTTTTAAATATATCTAAGATAGAGAATTCAAAGATTTTAAATATCTATCCTGTTGAAGTAGAAGTTCTTTTAAAGGAAGTATTTGAAGATCTATCAATTTTAATACAGAAAAATGATGTAAAAATCAAAAAAGAGATAAAGTTACGGGAAAACTACATAAAAATAGATAAGAAAAAAATACAAACAGTATTAAAAAACATATTGGAAAATGGAATTCATTATAATAACAGCAAAAAAGCAGAAATAAAAATATCTATAACTGAAGATAATAGAAATTATATATTTAAAATAAGTGATAATGGGATTGGAATCTCTCAAGGAGAACTAAGTAAAATATTTGAAAGATTTTATAGAGTAGATAAATCTAGAAATATTTTAGCCAGTACAGGTTTAGGTTTATCTATAGTAAAGGAAGTTATAAATCAGCATAAAGGAACGATAGATATTCAAAGTGAGCTTAAAGAGGGAACTAGCATAACCTTAAAAATTCCTAAATATCTGTAAAATAATAAAAGTAAATATTATGAGGCAAAAAAGCTTGAATATAATCTCAGCTTTTTTGCCTCATTTATATATAAGAATAATTTTATTTTATTAGTTTAAGTTAAACGAGATATAAAAACTCAATATCTTTTTTTAATGTAATAAAATTAATCTTTTGCATTAAATATAAGACACAAAGAGTAAAAAAAGAAAATGTAAATATAATAAATAATAATTTCTGAAAGAAAGAAGATTTATAATTGAAAAAAAGCTTTAAATATAGTATAATAAGAAAGAATCTCAAAAAAATAATAGGGAGTAGAGCATGGATTATTTAAAAAGTAAAAGATTAAATGCAATATATATTTTTATAAATATATTTTTCTTTTTTGCAATATACACATACATAAGAGAACCACTTAATCTATATTTTTATGTGATGTTATCATTGTCTACTATAGTTTATTATGTTTTAAATGTGTTTAATTTAAATGAAAGTCGTTATAAAGAGCAAATGTTTATTAGTTCTGCTGTTATAAATATGGCATTATTTATTATTTCATTGGTATTTTGGGAATATAGACTTGGAATGTTGGTATATGGAGCTATTTTTTTAGAACAAAATATCTTGAAATATTTTTTACTAGAATTTGTCACAGAAAACAGAAATATAATTTTAATTGGAAAAAATGCCAAGGCGGAAATATTAAAAGAAATATTAAAAGATGATAAGAGATATAATATAGCTGATATCTTGTCTGGCAATGAAAAGATGGAAGAGATAAAAGATATCTTAGAAAAATGGAAGATAAAAAAAGTGATATTAACAAAGGAAAAAAGAGACTATAGCCAAGAAGATCTTTCAGAATTTTTAAATTTAAAATTAAATGGAATAGAGCTATTTGATTATTTGACTTTTTATGAAAAACTAGAAGAAAAAGTTCCAGTTAAAGCTATAAATGAAGAATGGTTTTTATTTGAAAGAGGATTTAATATATTACATGATAAATTTCAAAAAAGGGTTAAAAGAGTTGTTGATATAATATTAACTATATTAATAAGTATTCCAGCAATACCTGTAATGATTATATCTGCAATAATTATAAAATTAGAATCCAAGGGACCCATTTTTTTTATTCAAGAGAGAATAGGTCAGGGAAATAAACCTTTTAAAATAATAAAATTTAGATCAATGAGAGAACATAATCCTGAAGAATATTCAAAATATGCAGGTGAAAAAGATAATAGGATTACAAGATTTGGGAAATTCATGAGAAAAACTAGAATAGACGAGCTTCCACAATTGATTAACATTATAAAAGGTGAAATGAGTTTTATAGGACCTAGAGCGGAGTGGGATCAATTATGTTACAATTATATGGAAGAGATACCATTTTATAATATAAGACATTCAGTTAAACCTGGTCTTACTGGATGGGCTCAAGTTAAATATCCTTATGGAGCTTCCATTGAAGATGCTCTTGAAAAATTGAAATATGATCTCTATTATATAAAACATCAGACCTTTATATTAGACATGATTATATTTTTTAAAACTTTTAAAACTGTCTTTTTTGGAAGAGGACGGTAAACACAAATATAATGAATCATAAATAAAAAAGAGCTAAAAAGATTTTTTAATCTTTTCGGCTCTTTTTATTATTTTTAGTAAAGTTATTTATATGGTAACACCTTTTTTGAAAAATTACTTTTTTGCGCTAATTCTATTATCTTAATTACATCTCTAGCTTGCGACGGTTTAACTAGAAGTTCTTCTTTTCCTAGAATGGTATCTCTTACATTTTTATAAAATAAAGAATAATCACCTGGAATACTTTTTATATTTCCTCTAAAATCAGTATTTTTGTACGAAGTATTTAAAATTCCCCAATTTTCTTTTTTTTCTGCTCCCCAATTTTCAGTATTTAGAGGAGTGTATCCATTTGAAAGTAAATCTTCTTGTGGATCCATACCATATTTTACAAAACTTCCCTGTGTTCCCTTTAAAACAAAATGAGGTTCTTCTTCTTTTACTAACATTCCAGCTTTCAAGCTAACTTTTAAATTTTTATAACTTAATATAATCTCAAAGTTATCATCTGTTTTTGAATTAGGCCTTTGTCTTCTGATATCAGCAAAGATTTCAATAGGCTCTCCAAATAGAACGAGAGCTTGATCAATTAAATGAGCTCCTAAATCATATAATATACCAGCGCCTGGAATATCTCTTTCTTTCCATTTATCTTTAATATAATTTCTGAATCTATCAAAATGTGCTTCATATTCTACTAAATTTCCCAACATACCACCATCTATAATATTTTTAACTGTTAAAAAGTCACTATCAAATCTTCGGTTTTGAAAAACAGTTAAGATCTTGTCTCTTTCATTTGCTAATTCAATTAATTCATCTGCTTCCTTTGAAGCTACTGTAAATGGTTTTTCTACAATTACATGTTTATTAGCTTCTAAGGCTTGTTTTGCGAGGTCAAAATGAACTACATTAGGTGTAGCAACAACTATAAGGTCAAGTTTATCATCGTTATACAAATTCTTCACATCTGAAACGATATCTACCCAGGGATAGTGTTTATTGATTTCTGAAATTCGATCATTATCTGTTTCTCTTATTTTCAAAATTTTAAAACCCTCTACACTGTTGATAAGAGGGGAATGAAAAACTTTTCCCGACATACCAAATCCAATAATTCCAACATTTATCATATAATCATCTCCTTTATTTAATTATACTATAATTTTTGTATAAGTGCAAACAAATGAAAAACTTGATCCTATCATTTCTTCTTTTTATTGAAATAATAGAAATAAGGTGTTATAATTTATAATAGAGAAATAAAGAATTATAAAAATATAAACTTTTTTGCCAGGTTAAGTTTTGATTAAAACAAAAAATAAAAAGAGGAGTGATGAGATTATGAATTCCCAACTTAAAAAAGCAATAATTAATCATCAAAAAAGTGAGGTCAAAGATTATTATAATGAATTAAAGGATGATGATGATTTTTCACTGGAACTTTTAATTGAAGATTTACTTCCTTTAATGGTTATGGAATGCAATCTACGTTATGGTTCTTTTCACTTTGTAAAAATGAGTCTTTATTTAAGAGAGCTTTCACAAAAAAATTATTTTGATAAAGAATCTGAATTGGAGATTGCCAAAGTAATTATTTTTGGTCTATCAGAAAGACACTTTGTATATATCGAATCAGATTCTGTTGGATATAAGGAAGAAGGAATAACTGAAAAAACTTATGAGAAGCTAGCTGAAGAAATAAATAACGGAAACAGCCATAACGCCTTTTATTATGCGCTTGGAATTTTAAAAAATGAACCTGATAAGCTAAAAGAATATCTTATAAGTCTTGGTATGGAGAGAATTAATGATAGTTTGGGACACAGTATAAGCTGCTTTTTTCCAGTGATGAGAGATATAGCAAATCACCATAAAGATGTTTCCGCAACTTCCGTTTTAAGCTATGTGATGTATCTATGCCGTTATAGTTATACAGGTAAATATAATAATCAAGTCGTAAAAAAAATTGAATATGAGGAACTGGAAAACTTAGGCTTAAAAGCAGTATCCGGGGATGGAATAGTTAATCTGCATCACATGATTACCTACTATACTTTTTTGATGCTAGAAGATAGCTCATTTTATGAAAAAATTCCACCTTATACTATTTTGGAAAACTTTTTTGACGGAAAACAAATTGACAATCAGCGGCTAGAACTTGTTAAAGTAGATAAAAATGCCAAGATTTCAGAAGATTATCAACAGTTTAAAGATGGTTTTTCTTTAAAAAATTACAAAACAAATCTTCCTTTTCTTTTCAAAAATTTGGATGATAATTATAAAAAAACAGTTAGTTATCTGCACAGATTATTTGCCAAATACTATAATCCAAGCTGGGATCCACATTATTATACTGGACTCTATTGTGCTCTGGGACTTTATAATACAGATAAAATCCAAGATAAGAATGTAAAAAAAATGGCGATTATTCAGGCAGTAGAATACTTTACTGATAATATTCTCTGAAATTTTTAAGTTATAAAGGATAGATTTTAATATCAAAAAATATGAAATATATAAGGGGATTTTATTTAGATATAGATAATATCATTTTGCATTTGAATAATTAATATGATACAATTATCATAAAAGAAAATACCAATTAAAAATAGGAAATTTTTATCTAAAAAATTGGTTCAATTTAAATAAATAGAGGTAACTAAAGTGAGGGTATATGAAGGATAGAGTTAAGATAATAAAAAAAAGATTATTCAGATATATAAAGGAAAGAAAGCGAAAAAGAATAGAAACGAAAACATTAAATAAGATATTCAAAAAAGGTTATGGAGATCAAAAATATTATAAAAAACAGGGATATTTAGAATTTTATAATATGATAAATGAGCTGGAAAAAGAGAAGGTATTAGAACCAATAAAATCTTGGAAAAAAAATGGTATGAATCCTGAATTATATAATGGATATAGAAAGGTAATGCAAAAAAGAGATATTACCAAAGAGGAGAAACGAGAGCTTCTTAGTTTTTATCATCCTAAAATTAATATTAATTATTATATTAAGGATATAAGATCTTATAGAAAAGATATAAAAGAGCTAAAACAGATAGATAAATTTTTAAAAGATAATCAAGATAAATTAGATATAGCTATTAATGAAAGGTCTTTTGATATATTTGGAGATGAAAAATTTTTGGCTAGTAAAAGTGGAAGACAGATCCTAAAGAGATTGAAAATAACTTTAGATGATTTGAGATGTTACGAGACTTATGAACCTTTTTTTTATTATTCTAATAATAGTGATTCTTCTAAAATAAATGCACTTATCGTTGAAAATAAAGATACTTTTTATTCTTTAAAAAAACTTTTTCAATCTAGAATAAACTGTTGGGATGATAAAGAATTTGATCTGCTTATATATGGCGAGGGAAAGAAGATTTTAAAAAGTCTTTCTTTTTTTGAGGAATTAGAAACTTATAAATCTAGAGAAGTCTATTTTCATTATTTTGGAGATATTGACCCAGTGGGAATAGAGATATGGTATAAATTAGATAAAAAATATGATTATTTTATTGAACCTTTTGGATATTTTTATGATAAACTTTTGGAGATTAATTATCAAAAAAGGGGTAAAATTAAGAAAAATCAAAGGATTAATGAAAAAGCAATAAAGGCTTTTGACTTATATATAAAAGATTCTCTAAAAATTAATTCTCTAATAAAAAATAGAGAGTATATTCCTCAAGAAGGATTGAGTTTTGAAATCTTAAAAAGGTTAGGAGAAAAAGAAAATGAATAGAAATATGTTAGAAGGGTTTAATGAACGGATAAAAAATATAGCTGTATTTAAACCTATCTTTGAACTTCAACAAAAAAGAAAATATGATTATCCTATTATGGAATTGGGAATTAGTGTGATGTTATATATATTTGACAAGATGTTACAGGGGGATAAAAGTTGTACTTATCAAAATATTGCCTATTATCTACAGGATTTGTTAAAGGATAATTTCAACAAAGATTTAAATTATGACGAAGGATTGGAACTTGCGCACCATATTGTCAGGGAAAACTTAATGAATTATGGTAAGAGTCATAAACTAGAGTATTATGATTTTGAATCTCAGACAAATGATACACATAGATTTAATTTGATAGAGTTAGAAGATTATGAAGTAAATGATAAGATGGTTAAATTAAAATTATCAACCACTGGTTTAGAACTGCTTTTTAAAACAAAAGAGATATATAATGAATTGCAGGTTTCTATTTCACAACTCTATTTAAGGCAACAAATAGAAAAGGGAGTTTTTGACGGAGCTTTGCAAACAGTTGAAGAGCTTGAGTTAGCAGTGAAAAATGAAAAAGAAAAATTAAGAAATCTCCGTGAACGAATTATTAGAGATGTATTAGAAGTAACTAAAGAAGGAGAATACGAAAAGAGTTTAGAACAAATTAATAATCAATTAGTTAGAGAAAAAAATATATTTTATGAGTTAAGAGATTTAGTAGAAGAGGCTTTGAATAAATATTATAGCAATAATTTTCAAAAAAGGGATGCAAATAAGATTATGAAATTAAAAAACAGATTAATTGATATTATGTCTTTGCACGAAACTCTTTTTACTGATAAACTTAGAATCGAGTCTCTTATGAATGAGACAATAGAAAGCATGATATTAAATGTATTTGATACGAAATTAAATTTTGAAACTGAAATTTTAGAGTCAATTGTTCGAAACAAAAAAGGTTTAGATATTGTCAAAAAAGTTTTAGATCCAATATTTTCTGCTAAAATCAATCCAGTTTTTAATCCCAACAGGATATTTGAAGAACAGACATTTAGCAGAAATAAAGAGACACCAGAAGAAAAATTGTGGGAACTACAACAAGATCGGTTAAAACAGGAGGAAGAAGAGGAAAAAAAACGTAAAGTAGAAAGAAAAAAGAGAGTAAAGAGATATTTAGAACTTTTACTTTTACCTCTAAAAGATAGAAAATTTATTAAATTAAGTGAAGTTTTAAATAATTTGAAATCTACAGATAATAAAAAATATAATGAATTAATAAAAGAAGTGGAGTTTTACCCTTTTTTGATAAAACTACATCAACTGGATAAAATCCCCATAGAGCTAGATGATGAAAATGGATTTGTCTTAGATGATCTTTATTGGAGTATTGTTTCAGTTGCAGAAATGCACCCAGAGATTGCCAGATTAGATGGTTTTGAATTGGAAGCTTTGGATAGTGTAATAAAATTGGATTTAGGATATGTTTTATCTGATTATAAAATAGCTTCTTATATAGAGGAAAAATAACAGGAGGTAGAGTTGGAATATACAATTGAAGATATGAAATGGGCGTTTAAGATATTTATGTATTTAATAAAAAATGGAATTATACCCGAAGATAAAAGTGATTATTTATATGCTTATCAGAAAAATGAAGTTAGATATATAATCGAGGAAATTATCGAAGAGGAAGCAGATTGCAAAATATTTTCTTTTGGTAACGCAATATATTTAACTCCAGGAATTAATAATTGGTTTTTGGGATTTAGCAATGAAGAATTAAAATCTGAAATGGGACTTAGAACAAATAATGAACTCTACCTGGGGTATTTTACTATCTTATGTCTTTTAGCTAAATTTTATAATAGTGAAGATCAAAATATGGCTACAAGACAGTTTTTACCAATTGAAGAATTAGAGTCAAAGATTACAGAGCAGATAGATAAGTTTAAAGAGTTAGGCGAAATGGCTTTAGATCAGCAAGAAAAAAGCTTAGAGCTCAATATAACAAAAATAATATTGGAATGGGAAGATCTTCCAGTTTTTGATGAAGAATTAAAAAATTTACGACGAGGTAGAAATAATAGAATAAGTTTTATACTTAGAATCATGGGATTTTTGGAAAAAGAGGAGTTGGTGCAGGTTTTAGAAAATAGAGAGATTCGTCTTTTACCAAAATTTGAACATATGATTTTAAAATATTATTTCCATACAGAGAGAAAAGAAAAGATATTAAATCTATTAACTGAAAGTGGTGAATAAGATGCCGAGAATAAATAGAATAAGGGTTGCTAATATTAGATATGACCACAATAAAAAACAGATACCTGATATTACCTTTAATGTAGATGAAGATAACGCGATATTTCTACTTGGAAATGGAGGAGGTAAATCTCTTTTAGTGCAACTATTATTGCAAGTTATATTGCCCAATGCTAAAATGGGAAAGAGGAGAATTTCCGATCTATTTGAATCGGGAAAATACTCAGGACATATAGTAGTTGAATGGGGATTGGATAGAGGTGATGAAAAGCGACATTACTTAGCCACAGGATTTTGTTTTGCACCTGGTTATGGAGATCAACCTATAAGATATTTTAATTAAATATTTGATTATGATGAAGAATCTAATTTTGATATTACTAATCTTCCATTGATTAAATCCAGTGACTTATTTAGTAAAAGAACACCGATATCTTATCAAGAATATAAGGAATGGTTGAGAGAACACTCTGATAAGAGAATTCATATATTTGATAGAATAGGAGATTATCAAAACTACCTTAAACAGTATAGAATACTCAGTGAAGAGTGGGAAAACATAAAACAGACTAACTCATCAGAAGGTGGAGTAGATGAGTTTTTTTCTAAAAGTCGAAATTCCGTTCAGTTAGTTGAAAATCTATTAATTAAAAGTGTTGAAAAGATGATGTTTAAAGATAAAGACAGAAAAAAAGAGCTCTTTTATGCATTTTCTGAATATAGAAATAAACTTTTGGAGATGCCTAAAATAAAGGCCAATATAAAAGATTTTTCTGTAATTAAGGAAGATGCTGAAGAGTTAGTTGAGACGGTAAAAAAGTTAGGTGAGTTTGTAGAGGGATTAGAATCAAAAAAGATTGAGCTTACTAGATTTGGACGAAAAGTTGAAAGTAATATTAAAAATATTGAAAATAATATTAAAAAACTAGAAGAACAAGAAGTCAAAATAAAAACTAATATTAATGATCTGAAATGGAAAAAAGAGAGTTATAAGATCTTTCAAAAAAGATCTAAATTAGATAAAATCTCATTGGAAAAAGAAAAACTAATTAAAAATATTGAAAATATTCAGAATTTATTAAAATTATCCCTTAAAAAGAAAGATCAATTAGAAGGAATTAAGCTGTATAAATCCTTAAAAGATGAGGAGCAAGAGAAGAAAAAATATCAACAAAAATTAGATATGTTGGATAGATCTAATCCTGAATTAAAGAAAAGGTTATTAGAAAAAAAGGGTGAATTAGGTTATACCTGGGAATTAAGAGAAGAATTTTTAGAAGAAGAAAAAGATGAGCAAAATTCACTTAAAGAGGAATTAAAAAAAGAAAAATTAGAATTAAAAGAGGAAGTTGATTCCAAAAAAGATGAGTTAGAAGAGCTTAGAACTGATAAAGCTTCTTTAAATGCTTGGTTAGCGGAATATTCAAAAAAGGTAAACAAATTCAAAAAAGATCTAGGAATTTCAAAATTTGAGAATCCAAAAAAGTTAAAAAAATCTAAATCAGAAGAATATAAATTATTACAAAATAAAAAAGTAGATTTTGAAAACCAATTAAAAGAGATTGAAAATAAACAAGAAGAGACTTCACAAGAGATACTTAAAATAAGCAATGATAAAATCTCACATAATAATATGAAGGAAAAAATTCAAGAAAAATTAGATGATTTTCATAATGAAGAAGATACTCTTTTAGGAACTTTAGCCAGTAGAGAAATTTTAGAAAATGATATCTTAAAAAGTAAGGATGAAATTTTATTTAAAACGAAGGGAAACTTTAAAGATTTCAGAGAAAAAAGGGTTATTTTAAAGTCTGAAATAGCTAACTTAGAAGAAAAATGGGCTCTTTTTTCTGATAGAGAGTATTATATTCCTGATTCTGAGCTGATAATAATCAAAAAAGCTTTAGAGGATGCTAACATCTATAGTGTTCTCGGATCAGAATGGATCTCTAATCAAAATTTAACCCAAGGAGAAAAGAAAGAATATTTGGATAATCAACCCTTACTTCCATATTCTATTTTAATTGAAGAAGATCAAAAAAGTAAGGTGGAAAAATTTTTAAAACAAAGAGGGGATACAAAACGGGATTTCCCATTGATATTTTTAGTTAAAAATACTCAAAACCTAAATAGGATATCTAAACCTGATAGCTTAAAAAAATTTAAAAGCGGAGCTTATATATTTCAACCAAAATCAGTAGATATATTTACTTCAAAGGAAATTTTTAGTCGATTTAAAGAAAATCTATCTAATAAGATAGAAAAATTAAATTCTGAATTAAAAGAGGTTAATGAAAACGAAAATATCTGGGGAAATTTACTTAAGAAATTAGAAAATTTTTATAAAAGTTATACTAAAAACAAGATTTCTCAATGGAATGAAAACCTAAATAAACATATTAATCTTATTGAAAAATCTCAAAAAAGGATAAACGACTTAGAAAAAAACAAAAAAGATCTAAAATTAAAATTAATTAAAAAACGAGAAGGTATTCAAAAAATAAACTCTGATATTTCAAATCTAGAAAGAATAATAGAAAAACTAGATGAAATAACAGAAGATTATATTAATAAAAACAAAAAAGAAGATAAACTTAAGGAATTAAATAGATCTATAAAAAGATTAACAGGTCATATAAATCATTTATCTCAAAAAAGAGAAGAGCTATACGATAAAGAATTAAAAATAGATCAAAAAAGTAGAGCTCTATCTCTTGAGATAAAAAAACATCGAGAAGATAAAAACAGATATAATATTCAAGATATTGAAATTAGAGAGTCTGAAAAAGATTATAGCGAGATAAAAATAGAAGTAGATGAGATATTAAAACAGTTAAATAAGAAAAAAGGAAAACGGGAAGATATCGAAAGAATAATTGAAAAATGTATCCAAGATATCGAAAAGATAAACTTAGAAATCAATAAATTAGATATAAAAAGAGAATGGATAAAAGAAAATATTAGAGAAATTTCAGAAATAGAAGAAAAAGAATTAAACGAAAAAATAAACAAATATCAGATGAACCTAGAATCTGAAAAACAATATCTTGTAAAGACAGATGCCAAGATAAATCGTATAGAAGGTGCTGTAGAAAGTTTAGAAGAGTATTTAGAAAGGGAATTCAAAAAAGAGGGATATTATAAATTTACTGAAAATCACTTGGAAGAATATGAAATAATAAAAAGTGAATTCCAAAAATCTAAAGAAAAATTATCTGATATTTTAGAAAAAATCGAAAAAAATAGAGAACAGTCTAGAGAAAATAAACAAACGTTACGAATGTTAAATAAAGAATACCCTTTTTTGAAACAGGAATACTGGAACAAAAAAGAGACTACTCCTACAGATAAGTGGGATCTATCTAAAATATCTACAGAGAATATATATTTTGATTTGACAAAAGAGTATAAGGAAATTGCAAAAAAGTTGGAAACTCAAAAAAGGAAAGTCGATAAGAGTTTTAACCTATACTTAAATGAATTAAATAATACTAATAATCCAAATGTGAGACAATTTACGAGGAAAGTTAAATCTATTATGGAAAATAGCAGAATCTATGACTATGATTTTGTAGAGACTCAATTTCTAAGAATCCTAGAAGGATTAGAAAGATATAGATTAAATTATATGCGACAACTAGAGGAAAACAAAAAAGATATGGAACACTTGACAAATTTATGTTTGCGTAGAGCTCAAGTGGTATTTGAAGCTATAAAAGAGATTCCAAAAAATTCTAAAATTGATCTGTATGGAAAAAGAATTCAGGTAATTAAAATGGATTGGGATCTTTTATCTGAAGATAAAGAGAGGGATCTTATTTATGAGTACCTTGAAAAAGTTTTAAATGATCTTCAAAAATTAAAGGAAGATGGAACTGATGATGATACAATTGATTCTAAAATGGAAGAACGATTGAGAACTCGAAATTTAATAAATGTTATTGCTCCATTGGAAAATTGTAGAGTTAGGGTTTTCAAACCCAGAAAAGAATCCATAATCAATGAAATTCAATTGGATTATGCTGATTGGAAAGAAGTAGTTAGATGGTCTGGAGGAGAAGAGTATTCAGTATATATGACTATGTTTATGATTATGGTTAGTTATATCCGAAGACAATTAGAGGGAAATGCTACTGGATATAAAACTATTTTAGCTGATAATCCATTTGGAAAGGCTTCTTCACCTCATATATTAGAGATTGTTTTTGAAGTAGCCAAATCCAATAATATACAACTTTTATGCTTAACTGCTCATAGACAAGAGAGTATTATGAATAATTTTCCTGTAGTTTATAGTTTAAAACTTAGAAATGCATATGGAAAAGAGGTTATGACTTCTGAAAAGATGGAAGTGGGATTTTATCAAAAGAAGAGTTAAAAATCAAAAAAGGAGAGAGAAATGGGAAAAAATAATTCTAAGATTTTACAATTTCCAGGGAATTCAAATACGGAAAAGAAAACTAATAACAAAAAAGATATACAAAATAAGAGACAGAAAAATATGAGTGAAATTAATATACCTAAAAAATTAAATAGTCTTACATATAAAATAATTATAAAGAAAAAGATCAAAAGTATATTAGATAATTCTAGTCAACTAAAATATGAGGTTACTGAAGACGATGGAAGAGGAAACAAAGTAAATATTTATCGATGGGAATCTTCAGAAAAATTAAAGGAACAACCTGTAATAGTTTTCTTCTTATTTGATGATTTTCTTCAAATAGAATCTTCCGATGGTAAATGGATTTCAAAATTAAAAAAATTCATGAAGACTAAATTTGGCAAAAAAGTTAAATTTCTAAAAGAAGAAACAATAGATGTATTAGAAGATTTAACAAATAAAGTAACAGATCATTTTTTAAATTCACCTGTAGATGTTAGTTTTAAGTTGGGATTTAAATCTCCTTTGGAAGTAAGAAAAACAAAAAAGAATAAACAAAAATTAGAAGAGTATGTTGATAGTATTGAAATAGCAAGTATATTTATGCCTGAAAATGAGCCGGCTAAATTGATAGATTTTAACCGAGTTCGAAAAACATTAGGTCTGAAAGTTTCTAAACAAGGTAAAATTCGAGATGGTGTAGAAGAAATTTTAGTAGATAAAATGGTAGATAGATTTGATGATGATGGAGTAATTGAAGCTATAATTGTATGGAGAGATTTTAAAGACAAAAAAGGGAAAATAACAGGTTGGGATAAAAGTTGGGCAGCTGGAGTAGAATACCTAATTAATAGATGGCTTTTCAATGGAAATATATGTGCCCAAAAAGATCTTGCTGATGAATATAATATTAGCACCAATACAGTTAGTTCTAAGTATAAGGAAATTAAAGATAAACTTAATATAAAAATTAGAGATCATAGGTCTCCGAATATTCTGGATGATGGCTTTTTCTTTTAATAAATTAGGGCTTAATTATTAATATATAGATTGGAGATAATATGAGTTTTGATAAGAAAGCTAAAAATTGGGATACTGAAAAAAGAAAAGAGAGAGTATCGAAGATAACAAAAAAGATGAAAAAATATATAAATCTTAAAAGTACAAATTCTGCAATGGAATTTGGATGTGGAACTGGACTAATAAGCTTTAATCTTAAGGATATTTTTGATGAAATTACTTTAGTTGATTCATCTGAAGGTATGATTGACGTTGTAAAAGAAAAAATAAAATCTTCTGGAGTAGAAAATATGGTTCCTATTCATATGGAAGAGTTTACAGAAGAATTTATGGAGAAAAGATTTGATGCGATATATACTTCCATGGTTATGCATCATATTAAAGACATAAAGGGTATTTTAAATAATCTTCATACACTTTTAGAAGATGGAGGTTCAATTTGTATTGTAGATTTAGATACCGAGGATGGAAGTTTTCATCCACCTGAATCTGGTTTTGATGGACATTTGGGATTTGATCAAGGAGATTTAAAAAAGACTTTAGAAGAGATAGGTTATACTAATATAAAATCTGAGACTTTTTTTAATGGAAAAAAGGAAAGAGATGGGAAGACAATAAAATATTCTATGTTTATAATGAGCGTAAGAAAGTAGGGGGGGTTAATATTAGATTGGGATTAAATAGGACCGATATAAAATCAGTCCTATTTAAATCTGATATTTAAAATCTCTAGAAATTCATTTTCAATTTCCGAAGAGTTCTGCTACTTTTTCTAATTTTTCTCTGATTTCGATTTGTTGAGGGCAACTTTCTTCACATTTGCCGCACTTAATACAATTGGATGCTTTTTCTGTATCTTTAAGATCATTATATCTTTTTATATTTTCTTCTATTCTATTAAATTTATAGGCATCGTTATAAATTTCGAAATTTTTGGGAATATCTACACCAACAGGGCAAGGCATACAGTAATTACACTTTGTGCAATCCACTTGTTTTAAGTTATTATAAGTTTCTTTAACTTGATTTATTACATCTATCTCTTTTTTGTTGAGATTATTTATTTTACCACTATCCGCAAGTTTAATATTTTCTTTAACTTGTTCCATGGTACTCATTCCACTCAAAAGAAGAGATACTTCACTGTGATTCCATACCCATTTTAAAGCCCATTCAACTGGAGTTCTATTTTCATTAAAATCATTTAATATATCTTTAACCTTTTTTGGTGGATTAACCGCTAACTTACCTCCTCTTAAAGGTTCCATCACAATTACATCTATCCCCTTTGATTTAGCATATTCTAATCCTTCTTTTCCAGCTTGGTTATATTCATCTAAATAATTATATTGAATTTGACAAAATGACCAATCATAACCATCGATTATATCCTTAAATACATCTAAGTCATCATGGAATGAAAATCCAAAATATTTGATTTTTCCCTCTTTTTTAGCTCGTTCAAGAAAGTCAAAAATATTTAATTTTTTTAATTTCTCCCATCTTTTTTTATTCATTGCATGTAACATATAGAAATCTATATGATCAGTATTTAAATTATTTAATTGCTCATTTAGATATTTATCAAAATCTTCCTCTTTTTTGCAAAGCCATACTGGTAGTTTAGTTGCCAAATGAACTTTATCTCTATAACCATCACTTAGAGCCTTAGCAACAAAGGGTTCGCTTTTTCCGCCATGATATGGATAAGCGGTATCTATGTAATTTATCCCGTTATCAATTGCATATCGTATCATTTTCATAGATTTTTCTTCATCAATTTCTCCATTTATTTCTGGAAATCTCATACATCCAAATCCTAAAATTGAGACTTTTTCATTTCCTAATGTTCGATATAGCATATAAACCTCCTAAAATTTATTATAATTAATTTCCCATAGCCATGGCTAATTTTTTCTTTTTTGCCTTATAAAATTTTCGCCATGCTCCGGATTTCCATCTAAAGAACATTACTAAACCTCTTAACCATTCGTCAGCGG
Source organism: Fusobacteriota bacterium (assembly GCA_051746725.1). Lineage (GTDB taxonomy): Bacteria > Fusobacteriota > Fusobacteriia > Fusobacteriales > JBNJFI01 > JBNJFI01. The sequence continues at coordinate 3,858 of JBNJFI010000010.1, read as the reverse complement.
CAACGGCCAAAAAAGATCCCAGTAATCCTAATTCAAACTCAATAGCCAATACATAAGTTAAGCCAACTCCTATAGTCCACATAGAAATTATTCCTGCAATAACAGGAAATTTAACATATCCAGCACCTTTCATTGAATTTATAAAAATTAAATTAAAAGATCTACCAGTTTCAAGCAAGACAACTGTAAGTAAAGTTTTTGATCCAATGGAAATTATTTCTGGATTGTCAGTAAATATTTTTAATAATGGCACTCTGAAGATTGCTAACATAGAAGATACAAAAAGTACTAAAATAAATGTTTTATAAAATATTTTTAATACAATCTTTTTTGCAAAAAGACTCTTATCTGCCCCAACTAATCTTCCTGTGATAATTTGAGCGCTAGATCCAGAAGCACTACTAATTATCATAACAAATCTTATTAGTGTAAAAACATAAGCTCTTGCAGTAAGAGTTGCGTCTCCATAAACAGAAATTATTTTTATAATAACTAATTGGGCAAAGTTATATAACATAGTTTCTGCTGCAGATGGTACTCCAATTACTGTTATTTCTTTTAAATTTTCCCAGGCTAGGTCTAATCGTAATCCACCTAAGATGTGAACACCCGTTTTTCGTTTGACAATAATTAGTGAAGCTATAACCCCTAAAGTTTGACTGAATACTGTAGATATTGCAACTCCAGTTGCTCCAAGTATAGGAAAACCTAAAAATCCAAATATGAATAATGAATTCCCGATTATATTAATTAAGTTTGTAGTTATATTTATAATCATAGGATATTTAGTATATCCATAGCTCCTAAGTATTGCTGTATTTATACTTCCAGTTGCAAGTATGAATGCAAAACTTCCAATTATTCTATAAAAACTAGTTCCTATTTCTAAGATATTACCTTTTAATCCCAATGCTTTTACTAGGGAACCTGCAAATATAAATACCAGGAAACTTAATATAACTCCTAAAATAATATTTACATATAATGACAGTCTTACAACTTCTGCTGCCTCCTCATCCTTTTTTGCTCCTAATTTCTGTGATATAACTATGGAACTCCCCATTGAAATAATCTGTAAAACAATGGTTACTAAGAAAATTAGTTGTCCAACATTTCCAACTGCTGCAACTGCATCATCGGAATACCTAGAAAGCATTATTGTATCTATATTGTTAAACATAGTCCATAATAACATTTCTACAAATATTGGCCAAGTTAATTTTATAAAATTTAACTTTTTTGCTTTGTGTTTCTTTGTCATATTTTCACCTCTCTTACTCAGTTTCTAGAGTCATTAAGAATATTCGCGAAACCGGTTTTCTTATATATGTATTTATAATAACTTTTTTTTAGAACTTTGTCAAGGTTTTTTTAATATTTTATTTAAAATGATTAAAAAATCTAGCAACAATATTTATAAAAAATCAAGAGCATCAAGAAAATAATTAATTATATTAATCAAATTATTAAAATAATTAATTATTTTCTTGACAAAAGTTGATTCTGGAGTTATAATATTAATATACAAAGAAAAGGGGGCGCTTATGAAAAAAATAAAAATTACTATTATTTCAGAAGGAAAAAACATAAAATGGATTCCAGGAATCCCAATAGGATTAATAAAGTTTATCTTATTAACATTTTGGAATTGCGGAGTCAAATATGCTCTCAAAACGAATATTAAAGACAAAAAAGTTTCTAAAATGCTTGATAAAGTAAAATCTAGGGATATTTCAAAGTTATTTGATATATTAAAAGAGAGTGGTCCCTTGGATTTATTAGAAGTTGAAGATGGAAAATCTAAAAGTTATGTATATATAAGAATAGTATAAAGGATGTGGTTTTATGAAGAGAAATAAGATGATTGGTAGTTGTCCAGTTTGCTATAATGAGCTGACTATTACGGAATTACAATGCGAAAAATGTAAAACGAAAATAACAGGAAGCTTTAAGATGTCAGAATTCGATAAATTGAATGATGAACAAAAATATTTTGCCTTAAAATTTATAGAAAACGAGGGAAATATTAAAAAAATTGAAGAAGATTTAGGCATTTCTTATCCAACTGTAAAAAATAAGTTGAAGGATCTCAAATCTGCTCTGGGATTTAAACGAGTTAAACCCAAAATAAATAAAGCAGAGATATTAGATAAGATCAGCAAAGGAGAAATGACTACAGAAGAAGGAATTAAACTACTAAAATAAAAGGAGGAGATTAAAATGAACGAGGAGAAAAAGAAAATATTAGAAATGTTAGAATCAGGAAAGATAAGTGCACAGGAAGCAGCTGAACTATTGGAAGCTGTTGGTGAAGAGAAAGAGAATAAGGAGTTACTAGACACGAGTAAACTAAGTGAGGAGTATGCAAAAAAGTACTTAAGGGTTAGAGTATATGATCAAAATGATGATACTAAAGTTAAGATCAATATTCCAATTAAATTAGTTAAAGCTGGTTTATCAATCGCTAAAAACTTTGGTGCAGATTTAGAAGGAGTTAATCTTTCTGACAGAGATATTGATATGATTATTGAGGCTATTGAAAATGAAGTAGAAGGTGAAATAGTAAATATTGAAGCTGATGAAGGTAAGACAATAGTAAAAGTATATATTGATTGATTTTTAAGGAGTGACCTGATGGGTTACTCCTTTTTATCTGAATAGAAGATAAAAAATGGTACTAGAGTACTTAGAAATACTCGAAAAGTGAAGTTAAAATAAATATTTGTCATTTATATAAAACATGAGACTGGTATAATTAAATTTGTTTTATCGAGTTTAATATATTATAATTAAATATATGATTTTATATAAAATTATAAAAAATGAGAGGGGAGATTACTTTGTCAAAAAAGAAAAAGACCTCAGAAGCAATAATAGATTTTAAAAATATTTATGTAAATTATGATATTAATATTCCTGTATTGAAAAATATCAATCTAAATATTAATAAAGGTGAACATTGGGTGATTTTAGGATCAAATGGAAGTGGAAAAACCACTTTAATTAAATTAATGTCAAATGATATATATCCAAATACTAAATATGACTTCACAAAAAAGATATTCGGTGAAGAGAGATGGGATATTTTTGAGCTTAAAAAAAATCTGGGAATTATTACCAATGATATACATAATTTTTATGAAACCAATGGAAAAAATTCAACTGCTTACGAAGTTATTCTTAGTGGATATTATAGTTCTATTCAAATTTATCAACATCAAAATTTTACTAAAAATCAAAGGAAAAAGGCTTTGGAGGTTTTAGATTATCTAGATATCTTAGAAATTAAAGACAAAAAAGTATATAAAATGAGTACAGGTCAATTAAGGCGCTGCATTATAGGTAGAGCTTTAATCCATGACCCAAAAGCCTTTATACTAGATGAACCAACAGTTGGCCTTGATATAAAAGCTCAAAATAGTTTTATAAAACTACTACAAAAACTTTCTAAAAGTGCTACCCTGATATTAGTAACTCACCATATTGAGGAGATATTTCCTGAAATTACCAATGTAGCATTAATTAATAATAAAACTATATTTAAACAGGGCAAAAAAGAAGAGATACTTAACTCAGAAAACTTATCGAAAACTTTTGATATAAAAGTGGATTTAAAAAAAGAAAATGATAGATATTATATAAAAAGTGTTAACTAAGATGATAAAATTTAATCGAAAAAATTATTTAAAAAAAGTTCTTGACTCTCCCCTTAGAGGAGTATGTATAATTAAATTAACAAGATGAGATGTGAAAGGAGTAAGCTTATGTATCAAATAGGAGAATTTTCTAAAATCAATAGGATAACTGTAAAAACCCTGAGGTATTATGATAAGATGGGAGTTCTAAAACCTGCATATG
>JBNJFI010000009.1:0-37715 GCA_051746725.1 Fusobacteriota bacterium | reverse complement strand
TCTTGGAGAAGGAACAACCTTCTTTTTTGAAATTCCATATAAGCTAGGTAACTCCACAGATGTTAAAGAGAAAGTGGAGAAAAAAATTGAACAACTCCATAAGAAAGATAAATTTGGGAAAAGTGCATTATTAGTAGATGATAATGAGATAAATAGAGAAATTGGAAGAGAGATGCTCATAAATAATGGTGTGGAAACAACTATGGCTGAAGATGGTCGTAGAGCTGTAGAAATATTAAAGAAAAAAGAGTTTGATATAATATTCATGGATGTACAGATGCCTATAATGAATGGTTTTGAGGCTACTCAAAAGATAAAAGATATGGATGAACGAAAAGATATTCCCATAATTGCAATGACAGCTCATGCAACTAGAGAAGATAGAGAAATTTGTTTAAGGAAAGGAATGGATGATTATATATCGAAGCCTATTAAGTCTACAGATATTTCTGAAATAATAGATACATATTTATAAAATACTGGATAGAATAATAAATATATAATATATTAGATTATAAAATAAAGGGTTAGTGAGGAAAAAGAGAAAATCTTTTGACACTTCCTACGTCAAAACAAAAAGGGGGAGAAATGAAAAAATCAAATATAATAAATAAACTAATCTATATAACTTTTATTTTAGTTATAGCAAGTCTTAGTTATAGTTACTCAGAGCCTGTATTAACCCAAGGAACCTCTCCATCTTTTGAAACTCTAACTAGAGATTCAGGTTTATCGAATATGTCAGTTTCTTCGATCATACAAGATAAATACGGCTTTTTTTGGTTTGGTACTCAAGGAGGTCTAAATTATTATGATGGAAGAAAGATGAAAGTTTATCGAAATAATCCCTTTCAAGAAAATGGATTAATCCATAATTTAATACAGACTATGTATTATGATAAAGAGAAACACGAAATATGGATCGGTACATATCAGGGAATATCCCGTTTTGCGATTAAAGAAAAGAATTTTAAAAATTATAAAGTAGAAGAGGAAGGTTTATCTAATCCAGTTATAGTTGCAATAACAAAAGATGTAGATGGTAATATTTGGGCTGGAACAATGGAGGGGCTAAATAAAATAGATCCTAAGACAGGTAGTATAAGTAACTATGAAATACCAGGGAAAGTAGTTAGGAGTTTAAAAATAAGTACTGAAAATAAACTTTTGATTGGAACTTATAAAGGGCTCTATTATTATGATGATAAAAAAGATGATATCCAAAAAATTGAATTAGATTTACCATCTCAATATGTTATGACTATAAATGAATATGAAAATGGAATAATAACTTTAGGTTTATGGGATGGAGGCCTTGCAAAAGTTAATTTAGCAACTAAAGATGTAAAAATAATTTCTTTTAAAGATAATCGTGTTTATTCTACAATAAAAACCTCAGATGGAATAGAATGGGTAGGTACTTGGGGTGGAGGATTATATGCAATTGATAATCGAGGAAAAATATATAATTATACAGTACAAAAAAACAAAAATTCTTTGCCGCATCCAATAGTTTATTCTATGTATCAAGATCATACAGATATTTTATGGGTTGGTACAAATGGAGGTGGAGTTTCTAAAATAAACCCCCGAAAAAGAAACTATGTTCAATTTTCTAATGATCCAGAAGACCCTTATAGTTTAAGTGCTGGAAAAATAAACGCTATTTTTAGAGATAGTAGAGGAAATTTATGGATATCTGTATATAATTTAGGTTTAGATCGATATGATCCAAATCAAAAAAGAATGCTTAAATATAGACATGATCCAGAAAATCCAAATTCCATATCAGAAAATAGAGTAACTGATATATTAGAGACTTCCGATGGAAAACTTCTAATAGGAAACGGTAAGGGAATATCCTATTACGAATATGATGAAGATAAGTTTGTAAGTATGGAAGTTTTACCCGAAGATAGTTTTGTATATACTATGGATGAATCTAATAATTCTGAACTTTGGTTAGGGACTTATACCAATGGCGTCTATTATTATAATAGAAAAACTGGGGATTTAAAAAACTATAATCATTCAAAAAAGGGAAAAAATTATCTTTCAGACAATTTAATTTATGATGTTTTAGTTGATTCTAAAGATCGAGTCTGGATAGCTACAAATAATGGACTTAATTTATTGAAGTCAGGAAAAGAAAGTTTTACGATATATCATAAAAATCCAATTAATAAAAATGGTCTTGGAAGTAATGTTATGAAAGTATTATTTGAAGATTCTAAAGGAAAAATATGGATAGGGATGAATGGTGGAGGAGTCGCTGTTTATAATGAAAAAGGTTCGTTTAAAACATTTACTGAAAAAGATGGGTTGTCAAGTAATACTGTAGTCGGAATATTGGAAGGTTCTGATGGGAGAATATGGGTATCTACACAAGATGGAATATCGATAATTAATCCTGATAATCAAAATATTTATATATTAAAACCAGATGATGGAATAGGTGGATGGGAATTTAATTCAGGGCACTTTCTAGATAATAATGGAGACCTTCTTTTTGGAGGAGTTCACGGAATAACACGGATACCATCTACTTTTACAGATGGGAATATACCTCCACCTAGATTATATATAAAAGATGTGAAATTGTATCAAGAATCTATTGATTTAAAAAAATCATTTTTTAATGATGAATATTTAAAATTTAAACCCAACGATAATTTTTTAGAATTTAAATTTGTAGCATTAGATTTTGATGATCCAGAAAAGATAAAATTCTCATATATATTAGAAGGATTTGATTCTGAATGGGTTAATTTAGGAAATAGAGATTATATTTCCTATTCAAATTTGCCAGCAGGGAGTTATACACTTAAGGTTCAAGCGCAAACTGCCAGAGGAGTTAAATCTAGCATAGAGCAGTTATCCTTTGATATAGATAAACCTTGGTTTAAAACAAATTTAGCTTATTTTTCATATATAATATTATTTATACTATTAATATATATATTATTTAAAATTAAAGAAGGAAAGCTAATAAATGAAAAAAATAGAGAACTGTCAAGTTTAAATAAAAAACTCAAAACTGTTAATAAAGAATTAGAGGAACATTCTATAAAAGATCAACTTACAGGAATATATAACAGAAGATATTTTAATACAAGAATAGATGAATTTTTTAAATTAGCTAAACGTAGCAAAACAAATTTATCTTTTTTGATGATAGATATTGATAAATTTAAAGAGATAAATGATACCTATGGACATTTGATAGGTGATAAGTATTTAGTGGGAATAAGTGATATTATTTCCAATCAACTTGCTCGTAGCACAGATTTTGTGGCTAGATATGGTGGAGATGAATTTGTTGTTGTTTTATATGATACAGATGAAAAGGGATCTAAAAAAATAGCTAAAGATATTAGAGAGGCTGTAGAAAAATATTATACATCTGTAAAACTAGAAGGAAATTTTGAAGATATAAGAATAAAAACGACAGTAAGTATTGGGATTACTAGTCAAAGTCCAGAAAAGGATACGAATATAAAAGATATGTTAAAAATTGCAGATGAGTCGTTATATTGTGCCAAAAAAGATGGACGAAATAAAATATGCATGATAAGTGATAATACATATAAAGAAAGTAATGAAAAATGAATATAAACTTACTTAGAAAACGTAGACAATAATAAGAATTTTGAATTTTTCAAAATAAAATGGAGGTAAAAATGAAATTAGCACACTGTATGATAAGAGTATCTGATTTAGAAGAAAGTAAAAACTTTTTTGTAAAAGGATTTGGATTTGAAATAATAAAAGAAAATGAGTATCCTGAATGGGAATGTACTTTATGTTATCTAAGAGACGATGAAGGTGGATCAGAAATAGAACTTACTTATAATTGGGATAGTAACGAGGATTATGGAAATGCGAGAAATTTTGGTCATATAGCTATTTTAGTAGATGATATATATGAAACCTGTGAAAAATTACAAGAAATGGGAGTTTTAATTAATAGGCCTCCACGAGATGGACATATGGCATTTGTAAAAACTCCAGATAATATATCAATAGAAATTTTACAAAAAGGTGAAAAATTAGATAAAAAAGAACCATGGGTTTCTATGGAAAATGTAGGTAGTTGGTAGGGATAAAAGGGGATTTTGTGTATTCTGAAAAATAAGATTTTATTATTAAATAGGGCAGATATCGAATCGGCCCTATTTATAATATCAGATGTTAGAATTTCAAAATACTAATAAATATAATCATCGATAATTATTTTTGATTTATAATTTTATAAATTTTAAGCAACTTTTTTGATTTTAAAATTTGAATTTTTGAGATATTTTTCCAACAAGATACTACTTATTATTATAAATGGAAGTGAGACTGATAACCTTATAATTGTAAACTTTAACCCCACATAAGAAGCTTCAAAAAGTGTCATGGGAACACGCGCAACAGCGGCTGCACCGATATATGTAAAAATGATACTTATTTTAGCCCCTTTTTTGTAAAGAGAATGAGCCACAGGAAAAGCTACAAATAAACCTCCAACAGTAGTTCCTGATAATAATATAGCCCAAAGATAAGCATGGAATTTTGAATCTTCTCCTAGATGTTTTTCGATAGTTTTTTTATCTACAAAAACCTCAAATAATCCAATCATTATAAAAACTGCTGGTAAAAATGAGATCATACTTTTAAAAAATTTAACAAAATTAATTCCAATTCCCTTTCCAGGTGCAAAACCTATTATTGAACTTATTATAATTCCCCCAAAAAATAATATTGGGATCAATAATTTTTGTAATTTTTCTTTCAATTAAATCAACTCCCCATATAATAAACCTATTATTAACGCAACTACTATAGCCATAATAAAACCAATAATATTCCTAATGATGGACACCTTTACTCCAAAATACTCTTTTTCAACAGGAAAACTAGCTACTCCAACCATCATAAGAGTATTTGTAAAACTCGCCAAAACCATGTAAGAGATTCCTTTTTCAAGTAGCAAACCTGCCAGAGGAAAAGCTATAAAACCAGGCATAATAGCTACTGATCCAAAGCCAGCACCTAAAGCCATACCGATATTACCACTATCTTCTCCTAGAAATCTTATTATTAAATCATCTGATATAAAATATAAAGAAATAGCAACTAAAGCCATCATATTAAAAAATACAGGTAATTGTTTAAAAAGTTTTTTTATTCCTAATTTAAAGCCCTTTATAGTTTTTTCTTTATCCTTAAAAAATAAAATGATTAATAATAAAAAAGTAACTCCATATATCATAAATACCTCCTCAAATTTTTATATAAAGATTATACAATTATTTAGTTAAAATGTCTGTAACAAATGTTACTATATAATAATATTATAACATATATTTTGAGAAAAATAAATGATATTATTTTTAAATAAAACTTTAAAAATAAAGTCAAACACAAAACTTTTCAGGTATTTTATAAGGATTTTATTTTATAAAGAGGATATAACAATTTAAATAGATTAGAATATGAGCTCAAAAAAGATTGACAAACTGTAAAAAAAAAGCTAGGATATAATTAAAGAATAAGAAAGTTTTAGGTATAATTTGATTACTTTAAAATAATATATGGATTATGAAGGGAGTAAAAATGCGTGATATGAAAATATTTCATGGACTTCAAAATAAAACGTTGGATTTTTTAGAAGAATCAAGCAATGTCAAAACTTACAAAAAAGGAGAAATTGTTTGTACAGAAGGAGAGCCAGCCAATGAATTATTTTTTATTGAAGATGGAAGTGTAGTTATAGAAAGTGAGGGGCAAAAATTGGCTGTGTTACAGGAAGGTGAAGGTTTTGGAGAAATGAGTGTTTTGGATATGATGCGAAGAGCTACTGATGTAATAGCAAATGAAGATCTTAAAGTTAGGATTTTAAAACGGAGCGAGATATATAAATTATACAAAAAAGATATAAAGGAATACGTAATTATAATTACAAATTTAGCCAGGGAACTGAGCAGAAGATTAAGAAAAACTGATAAATTAATGGTACAAACTTTAAATGGTAATGAGAATCAAGAAGGGTTAATAAAACTATAATTAAAATGAGGTGGATTAAATGGAAATGGATTTAGAAAAATATAAAACTATAGTTAATAATATAAAAGATGGGATTTTAATATTAGATAATTCTTCCATTTATAAAGTTTTAGATTTTAATAAAAGTTTAAAAGAAATTTTAGGATATAATTCCAATGAAATCAAGAATATGAATTCAAAGGATTTTATTTTTAAAAATAAAGGTTATAATAAAACTGAAACATTATTTGATTATATAAAAAAAGAAATTTCTAGAGAAGTTCATGTATTAATTAAAAATAAAGAAAATAAAGAAAAACATATAGGATTAAAAATAGATAAATTTGAATTTAAGGAAGAAAAGGGAATAATCTGTATTTTCCACGATATAACTGAAAAAGTAAAAGTAAGAGAAAAAATAGAGGAATCCCAGAAAAATTTCAAGAATACTTTTGAGCAAGCAGCAGTGGGAATGGTACACACCAATTTAAAGGGAAATATCATAAGAGTCAACAATAAGCTCTGTAATATGTTAGGATACAATAATGATGAGTTGTTAAATAAAAATTTTAAGGATATATCATATAAAGAGGATTTAGAAGAAGATATTAAAAAATATGAAAAGCTTTTAAAAAATAAAATCTCAACATTTAATTTAGAAAAAAGATATAAATGTAAAAATGGAGAATTGCTTTGGTGTGACTTAACAGTATCTAAAATAAAATCTAAAAATCATGAAACTTATATTTTAGGTGTGATAAAAGATATTTCGGAGAAAAAAGAAGCCATTGAAAAACTAGAAGATATAAATGAATATTTAGAGGATAGAGTTGAGGAGAGAACAGCAAAATTAAGAAATGCTCTTTTGGAATTAAGAGATAAAACAGAAGAATTGAATGAATCTAAAGATAGATTCGAAAAGGCAATCCTTAATGCTCCTTTCCCAATTATGATTCATACTGAATTTGGAAAGGTTATTACTATAAATAATATTTGGGAAGATATAACTGGCTACAAAAAAGAAGAAATAAAGACTATGGGAGATTGGATTACAAAAGCTTATAAAAAAAATAAAATGAAGATAGAAAAAAGAATATCAAAAATATATACAATAGATAAAAAAATAAATGAAGGAGTTTTTTCTATAAATACGAAAAGTGGTGAAGATCGAAAATGGAATTTTAGCTCTGCTCCACTTGGTAAATCAAAAGATGGTGAAAGGGTATATATAAGTATTGCTTCTGATATAACAGAAAAGACTAAAACAATGGAAGAAAAAGAAAAGATATTCAGATTATCTCAGGATATAATAGTTGTTTCTAATAAAGCGGGATATTTTACATTTGTTAATCAAGCTGCAGAAAAGATATTAGGATATTCCAAAAAAGAATTAATGAATAAACCCTTTTTTGACCTGGTAATCGAGGAAGATAAAGACTTAACAAGAGATGTAATGAGTGGATTATTTGAAGGAAATCAAGTTAGGGACTTCCAAAATCGTTATAAAAATAAAAATGGAGATATTATTTGGTTATCATGGAATGCTTCTACAGATGAAGATAGAAATAGAGTTTATGCTGTTGCAAGGGACATAACACGAAATAAAAAATATGAAGAACGTTTAAAAAGAGCGAAAGAAGAAGCAGAGGCAGCTAATAAAGCTAAAAGTGCTTTTTTGGCAAATATGAGCCATGAAATAAGAACGCCACTAAATTCAATAGTGGGATTTGCAGACTTGATGGAAGGGATTATGGTGGGAAAAAAAGAGAAAAAATATCTAAAATCTATTAAAAATTCCAGCGACGCTCTATTAACAATTATAAATGATATATTAGATATTTCAAAAATTGAAGCTGGAAAGATGCAAGTGGATAAAGAGCCAGTTAATGTGAGCTATTTGATAAAAGAAGTGGAAAATATTTTTATACATAAAATAAAAAGTAAAGGTTTAAAGTTTAAAATTGAAATTGATAATGAAGTTCCTGATACTTTAATATTAGATAGAGCAAAAGTTCGTCAAATTTTATTTAATTTAGTTGGGAATGCAGTTAAATTTACTGATATGGGATATATAAAAATAATTTTAAAACAAATATCTAAATCGTCTGATCGATCAAATATAGATTTAAAAATAACAGTTGAAGATACCGGGATAGGTATCGAGGAAAGTTCTCAAGAAAAAATCTTCGAGTCTTTTACCCAGCAGGGGCCGAGTATTACTAAGGAATACGGAGGAACAGGTTTGGGGCTAGCTATAACAAAAAAGTTGGTTGAAATGTTAAATGGTAAAATTGAATTGGAAAGCAAAAAAGGGGAAGGATCAAAATTTAATATAATTTTAAATGAAGTAGGAATATCTGCAACCAAAGGCATTAAAGATTTTATAGATGAAAACAGATATGATGATATTGTATTTAAGTCTGGTTCAATCTTAATTGTTGATGATATAAAAGAAAATAGGGAATTAATAAAAGAAATATTTTCTAATCCAGAATTTAATATAAAACTCTATGAAGCTTCGGATGGAGAAAAAGCAGTGGAAATGGCCCAAAAAGAAGAGATAGACCTCATATTAATGGATATAAAAATGCCAAAATTAAATGGATATGAGGCAACTAGAAAAATTAAAGATCAGGATAAAGATATAAAAATTATAGCTCTTACAGCTTCAACTCTTAAGACTAAAGAAAAAGTAGAAGAAAGAAAGATCTTTGATGGATATATTTATAAGCCAGCAAGAATTTCTGACTTATATAGAGAAGTTATGAAATTTTTAGAATATGAAAGGGATGAAATTTTTATTTCAAAAGATGATACAGATGACACAGAGATTATAACAAAAGAGCAAAAGGAAGTATTGGAAAATAAGATTTATGAAAAGTGGAAAATTGCAATAGAAAATAAGTTTTCAGAGGATATAAAAGAATTTGGAGAGGAAGTTCGAAAATATGGGGAAGAAAAAAAGATTGAAACTTTAAAAAATTATGGTACAGATATATTATATAATTTAGATGAATTTGATTTAGATACCGTTGAAAAATTATTAGAAAAATATCCAAGCATTTTAGAAGAATTGGAAGTAGAAAATTAAATTAAAATTATAAATAATAAAATTATTTAGTAATAATCAGGAGGAAAAGATGGAAAAGTATAATATATTAATAGTTGATGATGTTTCTAAAAATATTCAAGTTGCAGCTAATATATTAAAATCGGATAATATTAATATTGAATTTACAAAAAAGGGAAAAGCTGCTATAAAAGAAGCTAAAGAAAAAGAACTCGATTTAATATTATTAGATATAATGATGCCTGAAATGGATGGTTTTGAAGTTTGTAAAAGATTGAAAAAATCTCCAGAGACAGAAGATATTCCAATAATCTTTTTGACTGCTAAGTCTGATATTGAAAGTGTTGCCAAAGCGTTTAAATTGGGAGCAGTTGACTATGTAAGAAAACCATTTAATGGAGTGGAGTTGAAAGCTAGAGTTCAAACACATTTGGAACTTAGAAGATCGAAAAAAAGGATAGAAGAATTTGCAAAAGAATTAGAAGAAAAAAATAGGAAATTAGAAAGATTAGCAACTAAAGATTCTCTTACAAACCTTTATAATAGAAGATATATGATGGAAAAGATTAATGAAGAATTAGCTAGATTTGATAGAAATAATAAAGAATTTTCTTTTATAATGGGAGACATAGATAAATTTAAAAAATTTAATGACAAATATGGTCACGAATGTGGAGATTATGTTCTCAAAAAAGTTTCGGAAAATCTTGTTGATTTATCAAGAAAACAAGATTTTGTTTCTCGATGGGGAGGAGAAGAATTTTTGATTTTGTTACCTGAAACTAAATTAGATGGAGCATATAAATTAGCTACTAGAATTAGAGAAAAAATTGAAAAAGCACAATATAATTATGATGACCAGAAATTATCTGTTACTATAACGCTAGGGGTTTCTGAATATTGTATTGGAGAAAATATTGAAACGGCTATAAATAGAGCTGACGATGCACTTTATGAAGGTAAAAAAAATGGAAGGAATATGGTTGTCAAAAAAGAAAAAAGAATAAAAAAGATTAAAAAATAGGGTAAAATAGGTTGACAAAGTTTATCAAAAAAGGTAGTATATGAGTATAAGTTCATATACTCATATAAAAATAAAAAGCAAAATAAAGGAGAGATTATGGAATTAACTGATATACTTAAGTCAGTTGCCGACGAAAATCGAATTAGAATATTAAATATTCTTCAAAAAAAAGAATTATGTGTATGTAATATTCGAGAAATTTTAGACTTAACTCAATCTAATGCTTCTAGACATTTAGGGAAATTAAAACGATCTAAATTGATTAAATCTAGAAAATCTGCACAATGGGTTTATTACTCTATAAATAACGAATTATTAAGAAAACACCCTTTTTTGGAAAAACTAATATCTGAATTCAAAAAAGAGAAGAAGTTAAAAGAGGATCTTGAGAATTTAGAAGAAGAGATTAGTTGTCAAGTGTAAATTTAAATAAAATCATCTAGATGTAAAACTAATAAAAATTAATCTAGGAGGGATCATGAAAATAGTAATAATAGGATCTGTAGCAGCTGGAACTTCTGTTGCAGCAAAAGCAAGGAGAAATAACGAAGAAAATGAGATAGTAATTTATGAACGGGACAGTGATATATCGTATTCAGGCTGTGGACTACCATACTATATAGGAAATGACTATATAAAAAGAGATGATTTGACTCCCCGGGATCCAAAATGGTTTAAAGATAGAATGGACATTGAGATAAACATATTACATGAAGTTTTAGAAATAGACAAAGATAAAAAAATCTTAAGAATTAAAAACTTGAAAAATGGAAAAATAATTACAGATGATTATGATAAACTAGTTATAGCAACTGGATCCAAACCCGTAATACCTCCAATTGATGGAATAAAAACAGAAAAAATATTTTTTCTTAGTAATATAAGAGATGGAGAAAGAATAAGAAAATATGTAAAACAAAATGATCCAAAATCTGCAATAATTATTGGTGGCGGATATATTGGGTTAGAATTACTTGAAAATCTACATAATAGAAATATGGATCTCACACTAATCGAAAGAGAAAAGCAATTAATTCCAAATTTTGATTTAGATGTAGAAGTTCATTTGCGAGATTACTTAATCAAAAAAGGGGTTAATTTAGAACTTGGAAAAACTGTAACTAAAATTGAACCAAATGGAAAAATATTGAAAACAGATGATGGTAATACATATGAAGCAGATATGATTATTGTAGCAACTGGTGTCAAACCAAATACAAAGTTAGCAGAAAATATAGATATTGAACTGGGAAATAATAAGGCAATAAAAGTAGATAAAAAGATGAGAACAAATATTAAAGATATATACGCAGTTGGAGATTGTGCACAAACTTTTTCTAGAATAACAGGTGAAGAAATATACATTCCTTTGGGATCTACTGCGAATAAAATGGGAAGAATTGCTGGAGATGTAATTACAGGTGGAAATCTAGAATTTAGAGGTGTTTTGGGAACTGGAATATTTAAAAGCTTCGATATGGGAGTTGGATGCACAGGTTTGACTGAAAAAGAGGCTATCAAAAAAGGGTATGATATTCAAGTAATTCATAATATTAAAAATAACCAGACAAAATATTTCAAAGATAGTAGTCTTATGGTTATAAAGGCAATTGCAGACAAGAACACTCAAAATGTATTAGGAGTTCAGATAGTTGGAAAAAAAGGAATAGATAAGAGACTTGATGTTTTTGTATCTGTTATGACTTTAGGAGGTAAAATATCGGATCTATTTCATATGGACTTTGGATATGCTCCACCATTTTCAACGACAAAGGATCCTGTTATGTATACTGGGATGGTTTTGGATAATGCTATAAATGGTCGTAATAAAATAATAACTCCTACAAAATTAAGAAAACAAGATGATGATTTTTTGATTATAGATGTAAGAAGTAATTCTAATTATAAAGATGGACATATAAAAGGAGCTATTAATATCCCTTTACAAGAGATTCGAGGTAAAAAAACTGAAATAAAAGACCAATTAAAGGGCCGAGATATTGTGGTTCACTGTAATAAAGGTGTAACTGGAAATCTTGCGCAAAATTTATTGTTAAATATGGGATTTAAAGAGGTTTATAATATTTCTGGAGGATATAAGCAGTATTCAATGGAAGAAAAATATATAAAAAAATAAAAAGGAAGTGAAAAAATGAAAAAAGAGAATAAGAAAAATGAAGGAATTAGCTTTTTTGAAAGATATCTAACAATATGGGTTACATTATGTATAATAGCCGGAGTAGCAATTGGACAATTTTTACCAGGTGTCCCAAATTTTTTGGAAAAATTTGAATATGCAAATGTATCTATGCCAATAGCAATTTTGATTTGGCTTATGATATTTCCAATGATGTTAAAAATTGATTTCACAAGCTTATTACACAACGCTAAACAACCAAAGGGACTTACAGTTACAGTAGTAACTAATTGGCTTATAAAACCGTTTAGTATGTATTTTATAGCTTACTTGTTTTTCAAAGTTATATTTAAAGATATCATAGGAGCCGATCTTTCTACAGAATATTTAGCAGGAGCAGTACTTTTAGGAGCAGCGCCTTGTACAGCCATGGTTTTTGTTTGGAGTCATCTAACCAAAGGTAATCCAGCTTATACATTGGTTCAGGTAGCGCTTAATGATATAATTATATTATTTGCATTTACTCCAATAGTAGCAATTTTATTGGGAATGAGTGATATAACAGTACCATATGATACATTATTTTTATCTGTTATACTATTTGTAGTTATTCCTTTTACAGCAGGATTTATAACTAGAAATCAAATAGTAAAAAAGAAGGGTAAAGAATATTTTGAAAAGAAATTTTTACCTAAGTTTAATAATATAACAATAATGGGATTATTATTAACTCTGGTTATAATATTTTCATTCCAAGGAGAAAGAATTCTAAAAAATCCATTACATATAGGATTAATAGCAATTCCTCTTATTATCCAAACAGTTTTAATATTCTTTATAGCATATTTCTGGTCCAAATTTTGGAAATTACCACATAATATTGCAGCCCCAGCTGGACTTATTGGAGCGAGCAACTTTTTTGAACTAGCAGTTGCAGTCTCAATATCTTTATTTGGTTTAAATTCTGGAGCTACATTGGCAACAGTTGTAGGAGTTTTAGTTGAAGTTCCTGTGATGTTATTTTTAGTTAGAATAGCAAATAAAACAACAGGTTGGTTTAATAAAGAAGTTTTAGAAGAATATGGATTAGATGATTAAGAAAATTCCAGTATGATAATTTTTATCATGCTGGAATTTTTTTATTTCAAAAAAGTTGAAATAAAAAAAGGAAATTGTGTTATCTTTAGTATATTTATTAATAAGATATAAATATTTTAGATAAATTTTAAGGAGGTGAAATAAATGGAAAATATTCGGATAGTTGGAATAGTATTAGAAAATCGTATTGAAGATGCAACAGAATTACAATCTATCTTGACAAAATATGGATGTAATATTAGAACTAGACTGGGAATCCATGAAGTTACAGATAAAGAATGTCCTAGAGATGGTTTAATTATATTAGAATTAGTTGGGCAAAAAAGTTCTTGGCTTAAAATGGAAGCAGAACTTTTAAAATTAGATGGCGTAAAATTGAAAAATATGGATTTTGAACTTTAATTAGGAGGTAAAAATGAAAGTTAATGTAGGAAAGGTAGATAAAGTTATAAGAGTTATACTTGGAGTTGCCTTATTAGTATGGGGGGCTATGAGTAAAAATTGGATAGGAATCATAGGTGTGATTCCTCTAGTTACTGGTATAATAGGTCAATGTCCATTATACAGATTAGCTGGAATAAATACATGTAATTCAGAAAAAGTGGAAAAATAATTCAAAAAAGAGGGGGGTTCTCCCTCTTTTAATAAAAGAAGGATTCAAATAAAAAAATTAAAATTTAAGAAATGGGAGTTAATAATGTTTTGGAATATTTTTAAAAGCGATGATTCAAAAATAAAAAAGAGGCCAAGAGCAAAGCAAAAAAATTCTAATAAAGAATCTAATAAAAAAAAAGAAGAATTAAAAAAAGAGATCAAACTTTTACAAAAAAAAATAGAGGAAATGGAATATCTAGAATTTAAAAATAGAAAGAAGAAAGCAGTAAAAAAATTTTATACAGAAGCAAAAAAGTTTTGTTATGGATTATTAGAAGAAAAGAAAGAAAAATTAAAATCAATAAAAAAAAGTAAATATTATCATTGAAATAGGAAGGTGGATTATGACATTATTTGTTTCAGACTTAGATGGAACACTATTAAATTCAAATCAAGAAATTAGTGATAAAACAAAAAAAGTGATAAATGAATTTATTAAAAAAGGTGGATTATTCACAGTGGCAACAGCTAGACCATTAGTTTCTGTCAAAAAAGTTTTGTCTGGCATAAATTTAAATTTACCCATTATTATATCAAATGGTGTAAGTGTATATGATATAAAGGAAGAGAAATATATTTATCAAAATGAAATTGATCATATGGTAACACGAGATATAATTAAGATGATGAAAAGTAGAGATATAAATCCAATTGTAAATTTAGAGCATAATGATAGAAATCGGGTTTTTCATGGAGAAATTGGAAATGAAGGAGAAAGGTGTTTTATTGATATGAGAGGGAAAGAGGATCAAGGTAGATTTCATGAGATAGAAGATTTAAAGATCAACGATAATAATAGAATTTTTGGAATTATTGGAATAAATACAAAGGAAAATATTTTTCCCGTATATCAAGAAATAATTGATAAATATGACTTAGAATATCATTTTGGCGAAGATATATATTGTGAAGGACATTATTGGTTAGAGATATCTAATATTGGAAGTACTAAAGGAAATGGTTTAGAACACTTAAAAGAAATCATAAAACCATCTAAAGTAGTGTGTTTTGGAGATAATTTAAACGATCTTTCTATGTTTAAAATTGCGGATGTTAGTTGTGCAATGGCAAATGCTCCAAAACAGGTTAAAAAGGCAGCCACATTTGTTATTAAAAATAATGATGAAGATGGTGTTGCTAAATTCTTAGAAGAATATATTAATAAAGATAATAAAAATGAATATAATTGAAATTATTTAAATTGATTTATAATAAGTAAGTCCTTAGATTTATTTTCCATAATAATTATTTAAAGTTTCCATAGCTTGGTTCAAAATTTGAATTTTTTTTATATCTCCTCCAACATCAGGATGATATTTAGAGGCCAATTTTTTATATTTAGATTTTATAGTTTTATAATCAACTGGTTCTTTAAGATCCAAAACTTTTAAAGCATCGACTTTATAATCTTTAGCCAAATATTTTTTCCAGAAACTATCTAAAAGGTCTTCTACATCCTTTTTTGTAGTATTTTCTAAATTCGAAATATCCAAATAATATTCTGCTAGGGGATCGTATTCTGAGATCCCTTTATTTCCTTTTTTGAAATCCTTAAGTTTGATTTCTAAAGTATGGATATCTAAAATTCCCTTTTTTGCTTTTAGTAACTTTTCTCTTAATTTATAAAGAGTATTAAACAAAATAAAATGTACTTGAAATATTGATAGTGAATCTGAGTGGGAAGTCTTGGGCAAAAAAGATTTCTTTTGTAATTTTAAAATAAGGTTATGTTCGGTTAATCCAGCTTTATTTTTTTTTAAAATTTTAATTATAAGATTTTCAATTTTATTGGTATTGATAATGGCCCCCTTTTAATTTTATATTCTAGCTAGTTGCAAAATTGTAATTCACTGATTTTATTTAATTTATTAGACCTGATAATTAAGGCTTCCCTCCATTTTTATATACTGCTCACACCCGGGCAAACGCCATTTGCCCTTACAGAAAAACTGATATTCTTTATCCCTACGTAATCTGAAATGTAAGGGCGAAGAGCCTTCGACCGCATCCCCAAAACTAATTCTGTTAATAAATCTGTGGAAAACTTGATATCTTATCTTTTTAGTTTTGCAACTTCCTAATTTTATATTCTAGTAAATGATTATATCCCTATTATAACATATTATATTTAGATTTTATAGTTAATCTCAAATTTAATAGCTTTGAAAAAAATATAACAATATGATATAATTATATTGATTAAAATAATTATATCTAGGAAAGGAAAAAAATGAGAAAAAATACATTACTAGGATTGTTAATACTTTTTAATCTTGGATGTCGGGGTTTACCCAAGGGGATATCAGTTGAAACGCCAGTTAGAAGAACTTCAAATGTAGAATTTTTAAACGATATAACTTATATTAAAGATGGAAAAAGAGTCCATGAGCAGGAGATATTTGAAAACATATTCACGATTATTGATGAAGCAAAAGAATATATAATAATAGATATGTTTTTATATAATAATTATTATGACAAAGGAGATTCTTTTATAGATTTATCTAGACAGTTAACTGATTCTTTAATTGAAGCTAAAAACAGAGAAGAAAACATAGAAATAATAGTTATATCTGATGAAATAAACAATTTTTATGGATCATATGAAAATGAAATGTTTAGAAGGTTAAAAGAAAATGATATAGAAGTAATTATAACAGATTTAAATAAATTGAAAGATAGTAATAAGCTCTGGTCTTCTATATGGAAAGTATTTTTTCAGTGGTTTGGAACTTCTGGAAATGGTTGGTTACCAAATCCATTTACCGATAATGCTCCTAAAGTAACTCTAAGATCTTATTTGAAATTACTTAATTTTAAAGCAAATCATAGAAAGGTTGTTATTACAGACAAAAAAGCAATTGTAACATCTGGGAATCCTCATGATGCAAGTTCTTATCATTCAAATATTGCATTTATATTAGAAGGGAAAATTTTAGGTGATTTATTGGATACAGAACGTGCAGTTGCGAAATTATCTGGATCTGATTTAAATGGAGTAAAATATAAAAAACAAAATAAACCAGAAAATATAAGTAAAGATATTACTAAAAATTTTAAAGTAAAAGTAATTACAGAGGGAAAGATAAGAGAATCTGTTATAAGAGAAATAAGCGATTGCAAAAAAGGGGATAAGATCAACCTTGGAATGTTTTATATAGCAGATCGAAAAATTATAAAGGAATTCAAAAAAGCTTCTAATAGAGGAGTAGAGATAAAAATGATTTTGGATCCTAATAAAGACGCATTTGGTAGAGAAAAACCAGGGATTCCTAATAGACAAGTTGCTTATGAATTAAAAAAGGAGACAGACATAAAAATTCGATGGGCAAATACTAAAGGAGAGCAATTCCATACGAAATATATATATATTGAAAAAAATAATGAATCTATTGTAATAGGTGGATCTGCAAATTACACGCGGCGAAATATAGGGGATTATAATTTAGAAACTAATTTAAAAATAAGTGTTCCTAAAGATATAGAGTTTACAAAAGAAGTTACTGAATCATTTGATAGACTTTGGAATAATAAAGAAGGGATTTATACTGTAGATTATTCTAAATTTGAAGATAAATCAAAGTTTAAATATTGGGTATATAGATTTCAAGAGTGGAGTGGATTATCCACTTTTTAAAGAAACAAGAAAGTATTTTGAAAGGAGAAAATATGGAAAATTTACCAAAATGTCCTGAATGTGGATCTGAATTTACATATAAGGATGGATATTTACTTGTATGTCCTATGTGTTCCCATGAATGGACTGAGACAGCAGATATGAAGGGAAAAGATGAGCCAAAAGAGAAATTAATAAGAGATGCATATGGAAACATATTAGAAGATGGAGATGAGATTACAATAGTAAAAGACTTAAAAGTAAAAGGAAGCTCAGATCCTCTAAAAAGAGGTACACGGGTTAAAGATATAAGATTAGTAGAAGGCGATCACAATATAGATTGCAAGATAGATGGATTTGGGGCTATGAAATTAAAATCGGAATTTGTCAAAAAAGGTTAAAATTTATAATTTTATGAAAATCTTCCTAAAATAATAGGAAGATTTTTTATATTTAGAAATTATACTAAAAATTAAAAAAAGTAAAACATATGTAAACTTAACATAATTGACAATTATTGAATTTATTGATATAATATACTAAATAAAAAGAGGTGATATAAATGAAAAATAACAGATTGATAAACTTAGAAAAGCCAAATTTACTTAGAGATACATTTAGTTATAAAGAAGTGCCAAAAATAAAAATGGAAAATAAAATAATAACTCCAGATATGCCAGAGGATATTTGGATAACAGATACAACTTTTAGAGATGGACAACAATCAATGGCTCCTTTTAAAGAGGACCATATTGTAAAATTATATAAATATCTAAATGAATTAGGTGGAAAAAAGGGGTTGATAAGACAGACTGAATTTTTTCTATATAGTGATAGAGATAGAAGAGCAGTGGAAAGCTGTAAAAATTTAGGTTTAAAATTTCCTGAAATAACAAGTTGGATGAGAGCTAGCAAAAAAGATTTTGAACTTGTTAAAGACTTAGAATTAAAAGAAACGGGAATATTAACATCTGTATCAGACTACCATATTTATAAAAAATTAAAAAGTGATAGAAAAACAATAATTAATAAATATCTAGATGTTGTTAGAACTGTTGTAAGTGAAGGGATAGTTGCAAGATGTCACTTAGAAGATATTACTAGAGCAGACTTTAGAGGAGTGGTTATTCCATTTGTAGAAGGTCTAATGGAAATTTCAAAGAAATCTGGTGTTGATGTTAAGATTAGACTTTGTGATACAATGGGATATGGAGTTCCGTTTCCATCTGTTGAAATTCCGAGATCTGTTCCTAAAATGATCCAAATTTTAAAATCTGAATTAGGTGTGCCTTCTAGATTAATTGAATGGCATGGGCATAATGATTTTCATAAAGTTTTAGTTAACGGAACAGCTGCTTGGATGTATGGAGCAGCAGCAGTTAACGGAACTTTAGTGGGAATAGGAGAAAGAACAGGAAACCCACCTATAGAAGGTTTGATTATGGATTACATGTCTCTTAAAGGTCATGATGAAACTATTAATACTAAAGTAATCACAGATATAGCTAGATTTATGCAAAATGAAATGGGAATTGCAATTTCTAGACGATATCCTTTTATTGGAGAGGATTTTAATGTAACTAGAGCAGGGATTCATGCAGATGGTGCAATAAAAAATGAGGAAATATATAATATTTTTGATACAACTACTATATTAGATAGACCGCTTAAAGTTAGTATAACTGATAAGTCAGGTGTTGCCGGGATAACACATTGGATAAATGCAAACTTAAATCCTAAAGAAAAAATAAGTAAAAAGCATCCAAAAATAACTAAAATATATAGATGGATTGATGAACAATATGATAATGGTAGAACTACTGCAATCTCAAACGATGAAATGTATGAGTTAACAAGAAAACATATGCCAGAATTATTTAAAACAGAGTTTGAAAAAATTGGAGAAAAGACAACTCAAAAAGTAAAAGAACTTATCAAAGAGTATGCTGAATTACCTGAAATAAAGAGTATGGATTATGAAAAAATATGTTCGGTATTAAGCAATGTTATAGAAGAAAATAAATATATACAAATGGTTTATATGACAGATGCAGAAGGTATTCAGATAACAGAGAATATATCTCAAAAAGAATTAAAGAAAAAATCTGATAATATTTCCAAAAAAGGTGATGACAGAACAGATAGACCTTGGTTTTCACAAGTTTTATCAGATGGAAAAACACATGTTACAGATTATTACATATCAGAAACAACTGGGAAATTATGCTTTACAGCATCTACTCCTGTAACCAATGAAAAAGATGAATTTGTAGCTATATTAGCAATGGATTTCAACTTCAATGATTTAACTGGAGTTGTTGAAAAAGAAGAGGAAATGATATAAATAGGAGGACTAGATTTTGAAAAAAGCAGAAAATATTCGAAATTTTTCTATTATTGCTCATATTGATCATGGAAAATCGACTTTGGCAGATAGAATGTTAGAATATACAGGAACAATAACGAAAAGAGATATGAAAGAACAATTATTAGATAGTATGGATTTGGAAAGAGAAAAAGGAATCACTATAAAATCACAGGCCGTTACATGTTTTTATGATGCCAAAGATAATCAGAAATATAAATTAAATATGATAGATACACCTGGCCATGTTGATTTTATTTATGAAGTTTCGAGAAGCTTGACAGCTTGTGAGGGATGCTTATTAATAGTAGATGCAACTCAAGGTGTTGAGGCTCAGACATTGGCAAATGTTTATTTAGCTTTAGAACATGATTTAGAGATAATTCCAGTAATAAATAAAATAGATCTTCCCAATGCCAACATTGAAAAAGTGAAAAAGGAGATAGAAGAAGTTGTTGGAATAGATGCATCGGATGCAGTTCTTACCAGTGGAAAGACAGGAGAAGGAACCCAAGACTTATTAGAGGCAATAGTAAAACGTATTCCAGCACCAAAGTTTGAAATTGATAAACCTTTGAGATCTTTAATATTTGATTCACATTTTGATGATTATAGAGGTGTAATTACATATACAAGAGTAATGGAAGGTCAAGTCAAAAAAGGGGATCAAATAGAGATAATGTCAACTAAGCAAAAATTTGAAGTTTTAGAAGTAGGGATTTTTTCTCCTACTAGAAAAGAAACAGGTTCACTTAAAGCCGGAGATGTTGGTTATATTATCTCAGGAATAAAAAATATAGCGGATACAAAAATTGGAGATACCATCACTCTAGCATATAATAGGGCGACTGAACCTTTATCAGGGTATCAAGAAAGTCAGCCAATGGTATATGCAGGGATTTACCCTATATCAACAGATGATTATGAAGATCTTAGAGATGCAATAGAAAAGTTACAATTAAATGATGCTTCTTTATATTTTGAACCAGAAAGTTCTTCTGTTTTAGGATTTGGATTTAGAGCTGGATTTTTGGGCCTTTTGCATATGGAGATAATAGTTGAAAGATTAAGGCGTGAATATGGAATTGATCTTATTTCTACTAGCCCAAGTGTAATATACAGAGTAGCTAAAAGTGATGGAGAAGTATTAGAAATAGATAGCCCTATAGAATATCCAGATGGTCAAATAGATTATGTTGAAGAACCTTATATAGAAGGAACTGTAATGATCCCTGAAGAGTTCGTTGGTAATGTTATGGAACTTTGCCAGGAAAAACGAGGGGAATTTAAAGATATGAAATATCTTGATGAAGATAGAGTTATGATAAAATATGAGCTTCCTTTAGCAGAAATAATAGTAGATTTTTATGATAAATTAAAGTCAAAAACTAGAGGATATGCTTCTTTTGAATATGAGACTTTGGATTATAGAAAATCTGATTTAACGAAAGTAAATATTCTAGTAAATAAAGAAGTTGTAGATGCATTTTCATTTATTATACATCGAGATTCTGCATATAATAGAGGAAAAGCAGTTGTTGAAAAATTAAAAAATGTAATACCAAAAAAGCAATTTAAAATTCCTTTACAAGCAGCAATTGGAAGTAAGGTAATTGCTAGATCTACAATAAAAGCTTTGAGAAAAGATGTGTTGTCAAAATGTTACGGTGGAGACATTACTCGTAAAAAGAAACTACTTGAAAAGCAAAAAGAAGGAAAGAAAAGAATGAAAAATATAGGAAGCGTAGATATTCCACAAGAAGCTTTTTTGTCAATATTAAAATTAGATAACTAAAATCAAAAAAGATTAGAATTGCTCAAAAAAGGGGTGATACTAATCTTTTTTGATAAATTTGAAAAAAAGTTTGATTTATCAAAAATTATAAAGTATACTTACTTGAAAGTTAAAATAAAAATAAATGGGAGGGGTAAATTATGAGAAAGAGAAATTTTATGCTTGGTGTTTTATTGTCTTCATTGTTGCTAATTGGAGGGTGTACTACTAGTGAGACGGAAGAATCTAAGGCTATGGAATCTAAAGCTGTAAAAGAGGAGAAAGTAGAGAGTCAATTGTCAGAGACTTTAAAGAAAGATTATAAGTTAAATAGAAAAATATTAGCAACATTAACAGGGGAGGAAGTTAAGTCCAAAGATGTAAGTACAATGTCAGAAGAGGAACTTTATGATACTCTAAAGGCTACAAATAATCAAATCAGACAAGAATTGTATAAACAAGGATTTGAAAAACCAATTAACAAAATCAATGAAGATTATGAAAATGCACTAGAAATGTTATCAATAATAGAAGAAAAAGAGATTAAAAAGAAAGACTTAACAAAGATGACGCCAGCTGCAGCTTATGAGGAATTTCAAAATGTAATGGAAAAAATAATGGGTCATTTATCTAGAGCTTTAAATACAAGAGTTCAAGAAACTGAAGGATTATCATTAAAGCTTGATATCATAAAGGATTATGAAGATGGTATAAAACTTTTATCTTTACTAACAGGAGAGAAAAAAGAAGCGAAAAAATTGGATGAAATGACAACAGAAAAAGCTTATAAGGAATTTCAAAATGTAATTTCACAATTAATAGAAGCTTTAGGTAAAGCTGGAGCTGAACAAGAGTTAAAGATTCAAAGATCAAAGGAAGAAATTATAAATGATTATAAAGATGGAATAAATTTACTTTCTTCAATAAAAGGTGAAAAAGTAGAAGAAAAAGATTTATCGGAAATGTCCTTGGAAGAAAGCTATAGAGAGTTCCAGAACATAATATCAATGTTAGTTCAAGAATTAGGATTAGCAGGTGCTGAAAGGGAAATAGCTATAGAAAAATCAAAAGAAGAGATTATAAGAGATTATAAAGATGCATCAAATGTTCTTTCTGCAATAAAAAATGAAAAAGTAAAAGTAAAAGATTTATCGGAAATGTCTTTGGAAGAAAGTTATAAAGAATTTCAAAAGGTAATATCTGAAGTAATTAAAGCAATAGGTTCAGAAGGGGCAAAGCAAGAAGTAGAAATAGAAAGATCAAAAGATGAAATAGTAAAAGATTATGAAGATGGAATAAATTTACTTTCTGCAATAAAAGGTGAAAAAGTAGAAGGAAAAGATTTATCGGAAATGTCTTTGGAAGAAAGTTATAAAGAATTTCAAAGTTTGATGTCACAATTAATAAAACAATTAGCAAAAATAGCTGTAGAACGAAGATAAAAATATTTTATCTAAATTATACAAAAAAGGGAACCCAATCTTGGGTTCCCTTTTTTGTATAATCTCGCGTTTATGTAAAGAAATATAAGAAAGAAGTGAAATTATGAAAACTTGAAATAAACTTTAGCTTTTAAAATTTGACAATTTGTATTAAAATAGGTATAATATACGAGCAACTAATAATAAAGAAACATATTTTAATAAAAATTTGACAATTTGAAAGGAGATATCAATAATGAATATTGATAGAAACGAATTTAAGAGTAATTTGAAATTAAAAATGAAAGAGCAATTTGGAAAAACTTTAGAAGAAGCAAATGAAAACCAAGTATTTCAAGCAGTATCTAAAGCTACAATGGATCTTGTATTAGAAAATTGGGTAGACACAAAAAAAACATATGATGAAAAAGAGGTTAAACAAGCTTATTATTTATCAGCAGAATTTTTAATGGGTAGAGCATTAAGTAATAACTTAGTAAATATGCTTATTGAAGAAGATGTAAAAGATGTTTTAGATGATTTAGGATTTAATTATAATGAGGTGGAAGATAAGGAGTCTGATGCTGGATTAGGAAATGGTGGTTTAGGAAGATTAGCTGCTTGTTTTTTAGATTCTTTAGCTACACTAGAATTACCTGGACATGGTTACGGAATAAAGTATAAATATGGAATGTTTGAACAAAGAATAGAAAATGGTTACCAAGTAGAATATCCTGATAAATGGCTAGAAGATGGAGATGCTTGGACTATAAAAAGAAAAGATGAAGCTGTAATAGTTAAATTTGGTGGACATATAGAGGTAGAAAGAGCAGATGATGGAACAGAAACATATATAAGAAAAGGTACTGAAAGAGTAGAAGCTATACCTTATGATATGCCAATTGTTGGTTATGATACTAAAACAGTTAATACTTTGAGATTATGGGAAGCAGAAGCTGAAAATGAGTTTGATCTGCAGTTATTTAATCAAGAAAGATATACAGAATCTGTTGAAAAAGGAAATAGAGCAGAAGATATATCAAGAGTTTTATATCCAAATGATAAAGGACCTTCTGGAAAAGAATTAAGATTGAGACAACAATTTTTCTTTGTTTCAGCAAGTTTACAAGATATAGTTCAAAACTATAGAGAAAAATATGGTTCAGACTTTTCTCAATTTCCAGAAAAAGTTGCAATACAATTAAATGATACGCATCCAGTTGTTGCAATTCCTGAATTAATGAGAATATTAATGAGATGGGAAAATCTAGATTGGGAGACAGCATGGGATATATGTACAAGAACTTTTGCATATACAAACCATACAATATTGGCAGAAGCTTTGGAAAAATGGCCAATAGATTTATTTAAAAATTTATTACCGAGACAATATCAAATAATAGAAGAAATAAATAGAAGATTTTTATTAGAATTAAGAGGGAAATATCCAGGAGACTGGGCTAGACATCATAGAATGGGAATCATAGCAGATGGAGTTATAAAAATGGCTTGGTTGGCTATTGTTGGATCACATTCAGTAAATGGTGTTGCTGCATTACATACAGAAATATTGAAAAATCAAGAATTAAAAGATTGGTATGAGTTATACCCAGAGAAATTTAATAACAAAACAAATGGAATAACACAGAGAAGATGGCTACTTAAATCTAATAAAGCTTTATCAGACTTATTAAATGATAAAATAGGTACAGATTGGGCAAAAGAGCTTTCAAAATTAGAAGAATTCGAAAAATTTGTTGATGATGATGCTATCTTAGATAGAGTAATGGAAATTAAACATGAGAAGAAAGTTGAATTAGCTGAATATATCAAAGAACATAATGGAATTGTAGTGGATCCTAATTCAATATTTGATATTCAGATTAAAAGACTTCATGAATATAAGAGACAATTATTAAATGTCTTACATATAATGAAACTATATAACGACTTAAAAGAAAATCCAGAAAAAGATATACATCCAAGAACATTTATATTTGGAGCAAAAGCGGCTTCTGGATATGATATTGCAAAAGATATAATTAAATTGATAAATACTGTAGGAGAAAGAATCAATAATGATGAATCAATAAATGGAAAATTAAAAGTTGTATTTATTGAAAACTATAGAGTTTCAAATGCAGAATTATTATTCCCTGCTGCTGATATTTCAGAGCAAATATCAACTGCTGGAAAAGAGGCTTCTGGAACTGGAAATATGAAGTTTATGTTGAATGGGGCTTTAACAATAGGAACAATGGATGGTGCAAATGTTGAGATAGTAGAAGAAGCAGGAGAAGAAAATGCATTTATCTTTGGTTTAGATTCAGATGAAATAGAAAAATTAAATAAAAATGGACAATACAATCCATGGGATATATATAACAGTAACCCTGACTTGAAAAAAGTTGTAGATCAATTAATAGATGGAACATATAATGTTGATCATACTGAAATTTTTAGAGATATTTATGACTCTTTAATGCATGGATTAGATGGTAATAGACCTGATGTTTATTATGTATTAAAAGATTTTGATTCATATGTAAAATCTCAGGAAGATGTAGATGCTGCATATAGAGATAAAAAGAAATGGGCTAAAATGTCACTTATGAATATAGCTAATGCTGGAAAATTCTCAAGTGATAGAACAATAAGACAATATTCAGATGAAATATGGAAAATAGAATCAGTTAACGTTAAATAGAATAATAAAAAGCGACAGATTAGATCAATCTGTCGCTTTTTTTATTATTTATGTAATTAAGGTTGACTTTTATATTGATTTATATTACAATATATTAATATGAAAGGAGGTTCAATATGACTTTGACAACACCAGCTTTACTTTTTTCTGCATTATCTCTTCTTTTGCTTGCATATACAAATAGATTTTTGGAGTTAGCAAGACTAGTAAGAGAATTGCATAGAAAGAAAAGTTCAGGAGATGACTCTATTATTTCAGGGCAAATTAAAAATTTAAAAACCAGAATAAACTTGATTAAGAATATGCAATTTTTAGGGATAACAAGTCTATTTTTCTCAGTATTCAGTATGATGTTACTATTTGTTGAACAACAATTTTGGGGGAAGATATTATTTGGAGTAGGATTAATATTTCTATTGTTTTCTCTATTACTGTCTATGTTAGAAATCAGGATTTCTGTCAAAGCTTTAAATTTAGAACTAAATGACTGTTAAAGTAATATAAAATGATATATTTTTATAAAAATTAAATAGGAGGAAAAAATGAGTTTATTAAATGAAGAAGTAAGTGGTCAACTAAAAGAAGTATTTTCAAAATTAAAAGATGAGGTGAATTTAGTTTTATTTTTAAAAGAAGATGGATGTGAAATATGTGAGGATACCAAAGGTTTTATGAATGAGATACAGGATTTATCTGAAAAAATTAATTTAGAAATATATGATATAGAAAAAGATAAAAAAATGGCAGAGGATCTTAAAGTTGATAAAGCTCCAGCAATAGTAATTTTAGATTCTAATAAGAAAAATAATGGAGTAAAATATTATGGAATACCAGCTGGACATGAGATTAATTCTTTTGTAAATGGAATATTAGAAGTTTCAGGTTCTGGTCATGATCTGCCAGAGGAAATAACTAAAAAAATAAAAGCGATAGATAAGGATGTAGATATAAAAGTTTTTGTAACATTATCATGTCCGCATTGTCCAGGAGCAGTTTCTAAAGCTCATAAATTAGCGATGTTAAACGACCACATTTCAGGAGAGATGATTGAAGCTCAAACATTTCAGGAGCTTTCAAAAAAATTTAATGTAAGAGGTGTACCTAAAATAGTAATAAATGACGAGTACGAATTCACAGGAGATCAACCTATTCAGAAATTTTTAGAAGAAATAGAAAAAATCAAATAAGGAAAAGGTGATTTTGATGCCATTTATAGAAACTAAGATAGGAAAAGCAGTTACGAAGACTGAAGAAATAGATCTTAAACATGGTTTTGCAAAGATAATGGAAGAAGAGATCGGAAAACCTGAAAGAGCTTTAATGATCAATATTGAAGATGAGAAAAGAATATATTTAGGAGGCAAATTAGATACGGTATCTTATGTAGAGATTAAATTATTAGGAAAACTTAATATAGAACAAAAAGATATTTTGACTAATAGAATTGGAAAGCTATATAATGAAATATTAAATGTAGATTCAAATAAGATTTATATAACCTTTTTTGAGATGGAGCGTCAAGACTGGGGATTTAATGGTAAAACATTTGCTAGCAGAACTTAACTTAAAATAAAATAATATTAAAAGCAAAAAAAAGAGAGGCTAAAAGCCTTTCTTTTTTTTGGGTAATTTCTTTTGATATTTAAAAAAATATATAGTATACTTAATTAGGTTAATAGATCAGGAGGTGATTTTTATGGGAAGTAAGATGTTATTTCATAAAAATAAAAAAAAGTTAAAAAAAACAAGTGAAAATGAATGGAAAATATTAGTAGCAGATGACAATGAAGATGTCCATAAAATTACAAAATTAATATTAAACAATAAAGATCTCGAAGGAAGAAAGATAAAAATTATAAATTGCTATTCTGGAGAGGAAACCAAAAAAGTTATTGAAAGTATGAGAGATATAGCAATTTTATTTTTGGATGTCGTAATGGAAAGCGAAGATAGTGGCTTAGAAGTGGTTAAATACGTTAGAGAAAAACTACACAATAATAAAACTCGAATTATTTTGAGAACAGGTCAGCCAGGACAAGCGCCTGAGGAAAGAGTTATTAGAGATTATGACATAAATGATTATAAAAACAAAACTGAGTTAACTTCTCAACGACTAATAACTACTACAATTTCTGCTTTGAGGGCATATAGAGATCTCGATGTCATGGAACAGAGCAAAAAAGGGCTAGAAAAGATAATTAAAAGTACAACTGATGTATATGCTAAGGAAAATTTAAGGTCGTTTTCTGATAGAGTAATGGAAAATCTATTAAGAATTTTTGGGGACAGATCTGAAGACGATTTAGAAGGGTATATAGCTACGAAATCAAGTAATGGTTATAGATTATTATCGGGTTTAGGAGATTTAAAATCAAAATCTGGCGAAATGATTCAAATACCTAAAAAGGAAATTTTGGAAAAAGAAAAGAGTGAAAATCTCATTAAATGTTCTTTTTTTGAAATATCCAATGGAGATAAAATTTGTTGTTACGTAAAAAAAGATAGAGGATTTAATCTTATAGAAAATTATTTATTTGGAATTTTTATTTATATTATAAAGGTAAATTTTGAAAATATCGAATTAATTCAGAAAAAAAATCAAATAATGGAAGAACTGGAAGAAGAGATGAAAAAATCTGAAATAGCTTTGAGAATAAAGGAGGATTTTTTAAGTAATATGTCCCATGAGTTAAGAACTCCACTTACAGGTCTTATTGGAGGGATTGACCTTTTACCAAGTGATTTTGAAAAAGAAAATGAAAAGTTGGTATCAATATTAAAAGATTCTACATATAGACTTGAAGATTTAATAGAAAAATTATTATTACATAATAATCTTGCCAATGAAGATTATTCTATTAGAGAAAGCAAGTTTAAATTTAGTGAATTAATCAAAGATGTAAGAGATTTACTTAAGATTCCTATACAAAAAAGTAACGCCAAGGTGAAAATGTCTATAGATAAAGCCGTTAATAATAAGGTTTACACAGGGGATCAACTTAAAATAGTTCATATAATCTATTTTTTAATGGAAAATGCTTTAAAATTCACTCCAGACGGAGAGATATTAGTGAAAATAGAAGAAAGTAATAATAATTATATTACAATAATAGTTTCTGATACAGGTATAGGAATGAAAGAAGAGGTAGCTAAAAGAGCCTTTGAAGCATTTTATCAAGGAGAACATCATATGACAAAGGTATATGCTGGAACAGGAATATCCTTGAAGATAGTAAAGGAACTAGTTGAAGCTATAGGAGGAAATATTGATTTTACTACCAAAGAAGGTACAGGGACTACTTTCAAAGTAAGAATCCCTTTATTTTGTAAATAATGGATATACATTATAATTGATTAAAAAATTAAATAAATAACTTGTATAAATTTAAAGGAAAAATGAAAATAATTCGAATATAAGAATAGGATGGGGGATAAAGAAGAAAAAGGAAGCAATAAAGGAGGAGAAATGGAGTTTAATTTCGATCTAGATACAGAGGAGAAAGAAAATTTTGATTATGAAAAAATTTACGATGTCATTATAATAGGTGGTGGACCAGGAGCTTTTGCTTCTGCTATATATTCAAAACGAAAAGGTTTAGATGTTATTTTAGTGACTAAGAATTTAGGAGGAAAAGTTTTGGATTCTGGAGTAATAGAAAATTATCTGGGGTTTGAATCTATAATGGGAGAAGAATTAGTAGGTCAATTTGAAAAGCATCTTAAATCATATGATATTCCTTTTCTAGAAGATGTAAAAGTTAATAATATCAAATATAATGAAATCAAGGGATCAGAATTAGAGAATGGAGAGGTAATTAAATCTAGGAGTGTTATTATAAGCACAGGAACTCATAATAAAAAACTAGGCATACCAGGAGAGGATAAATTTTATGGAAAAGGAGCTACGTACTGTGCCATATGTGATGGTCCTTTATATAAAAAAGAGGATGTTTGTGTAATAGGAGGAGGTAATTCTGCAGTAGAAGCTGCAATAGATCTTTCTAAATATACAAATTCGGTAAGATTGATAGAATGGACCAGTGAATTAAATGCAGATAAGATTTTAGTTGATAAATTAAAATCATTGGATAACATAAAAATATATACAGATTCTAAAGTTTTAAGATTAGAAGGTGATGATAATTTAGAAAAAGTAGTTATTGAAAATAGAAAAAATCATGATAAATCTACTTTTGAAGTAAAGGCAGCTTTTATAGAAATAGGATACAAACCTAATTCCTTTTTTGTAAAAGATCTATTAGAGTTAAATGAAAAAAACGAAATAATAATTAACTGTAAGAATGAAACATCAAAAAAGGGTATATTTGCCGTAGGTGATGTTACAAATGTACCATATAAGCAAATATTAATATCTGCTTCTGAGGGAGTAAAAGCAGCTCTTACAGTTTCTGATTATTTGAAACGATAAGGGAAGGAGGAAATTATGGGAATAACAGAAGTTTTATTTATTTTGGGAATAATTCTAATTATATTAGAGATGTTTACCCCATCTAGTTTTATATTTTTTGGAATAGGAGTTGGAACTTTGATAACTGGCATAATATCTTTATGGATAGAAGATATAACTATGTTAATAATTATAGATATAATTTTATCAATGGGGATTTTCTTTTTTATGAGAAAAAAAGAAATTTTTAATCCCAACACCGAGTATAAAAGTAATAATAAAACTTATATAGGAAAAGAGGTTGAGGTTATAAAAAAATTAGATGACGGGAATTATCGAGTTAAAATTTTTGGTGAAGAGTGGATGGGAATTTGCAAAAAAGATTTAGAAAAAGGTGATAAAGTAAAGGTTTCTGAGATAGATGGAAATAAGATGATTTTAATATAATATTTATAGGTAGTTGCAAAACTGAAGAATAAAATTTTAGGTTATCCACAGAATTACCAACAATTTAAAGCCCCCCTTCCTAGCCTTCCCCCTGGCAGGGGACGGGATAAGCAAGAAAGTAGCAAGGGTTTAAATAATTCAGATGTTTTCTAAAAATCAATTTTGAAAGAAAATAAAGATAGTCTCCCCTGCTAGGGGGAGATTTAGAGGGGGGCAGACCTTAAAAGTAAGTGTAATAAAAGCAATTAAATGTAATGGTTAGAGTTTTGCAACTAGCTAATAAGATTTAGAAATGGGGGGATTTATATGAAACTACGAGATAAAATAATCTTACCAACAGTAGGTATTCTATCAACAATTTTTATAATTTTTATTGTTTTTTTGATCTCAGTACAAAAAGATCAAAGCATGAATCACTTAGAACAAAAAATAGACTTGATATCTAGAACTATCCCAGGAATAAGTGCAAGTAGTATTTGGAATTTGGATTATGATCAATTAGAAGAAGATATGAATATTTTCCTAAAAAATAATTATATTACCTATATAAAGGTAATAGATAGCTATGATGAAACTTTAACAGAAATTGGTAAATTAGAAAAAGAAGAAAATATAAACCTAATAAAAGAAGTTATTGATATTAAGAAGGAGGGCGAATCTATAGGTAAAGCTGAAATTCATTTTACTAATAAATTTGCAATGCAGGAAGTAACTAAAACTAGAAATTTTTTAATTATATCTTTAGCTGTAATATTGATAATTTTAATAATTACTATAACGTCAATATCTTCAGTTTTACTTAAACCATTACAGAAATTTTCCAAGGCTTTTAAAAAAGGTACTGAAGGGGACTTACAAATTAAATTGGATATAAAAACTAAAGATGAAATAGGAAATTTAGCAAATCAGTTTAATGAATTTATGGAAATTTTAAATGGTTTAATCAAGGGAATTTTGGAGATGGTTGATAAAGTTGAAGAAAAGAACAAAAAATTATCTAAAACCATGGATAATATAGTTTTAGGTGAGGATAGTGAGTATTTTAAAGATTTAGAAGATAAAGTAGAAAAAGGAATAAAGCAATTAAAAGAATATAATGAAGAAGTTATGGATAGTGTTCGATCTCAGACAGCATCTTCTGAACAAAGTCTGGCTACCCTTCAGGAGGTATCAGCAACTTCAAAGAATATAGGAGAAAAGACTGAAAAGACTAATGAAACTTCTAAAGAGGCTTTAGAGAGATCCAAAGGAAGCGTAGAACAGATAGAAGCGATGAATTCAAAAATGGAAGAGACTAATAAAAATGTTCAAAGATCTAGTAAAAAAATTGGAGATCTTTCTGGTTTATCAGATCGTATTGGAGAAATAATTGTTGCAATAAATGGAATATCTGAACAAACTAATTTATTAGCATTAAATGCAGCAATAGAAGCTGCTAGAGCAGGGGAAGCTGGAAAAGGTTTTGCAGTTGTAGCAGAAGAAATAAGAAAGCTTGCTGAAAAAACAAATGGCGAGACTGATAAAATAGAAGAGATAATAACAGACATACAAAAAGAAGTAGAAACAGTGCAAGATGCCAATGATATGGTCATAGGAAATGTTCAAGCTGGAATGGATATAAGTCAAAGTATACGAAAAGCTATAGATAATATAATGAATATGATAAGAAAAAATAATGAAGAAATATCTAGTATTACTCAGTCTATGAAAGAAGAAGTAGTGGCAACTGAGGAGATAACCGAAGCGATAGGGGCTATAACAGATCAATCAACAGAAATAGAAGAAAAATCTACTTATAATTATGAAATTTCTGAAAAAATAAACCATATTTTAGATAGACAGATAAAAGAAATGACAAATTTAACATCCATGGCAGGTGAGTTAAAAGAAAAAGTGAAATTTTTTAAATTAAAAGAAGTTGAGGCCATTCATTCAGGTGATTTAAAGGAACTTAATAAAAATTAGGAGGGGTTTAAAATGACAAAAAAAATTAGAAATTTAGTTGTGATCGGTTTATTAATATTATCTGCTTTAACTTTAGGAGAGAAAGTAAAAATAACAAATGGGGAATGGGCACCATGGTTATCAGAGAATTATAAGCATTATGGAGTGGCTTCACACATTGTAACAGAAGCTTTTGCAAAGGAAGGAATAGAAGTTGAGTATGGTTTTTTTCCATGGGCAAGATCATATGATTTAGTTAAAAGAGGAAGATGGGATGGATCTATATTATGGTCGGAAACAGAAGAGAGAAAAAAAGATGTTTATTATAGTGATCCCGTTATGTATTCTGATACGGTATTTTTCTACAAAAAAGGTACAGATTTTGATTGGGAAACTATCGATGACTTAAAAGGATTAACTATAGGGACTACTATAGGTTATGCTTATCAGGGGTTAGATGAGTATGTAGAGGAGAAGAACTTAGATATAGAACAGGCTCCAAATGATGAGACAAATTTAAAAAAATTGTTAGCAGGAAGAATAGATATATTTCCTTTAGACAAGGATATAGGTTATGAAATGATTAGAAATGAATTTGATTCTGAAGATTTTGGAAAACTTACTCATCATTCTAAGCCTATAACACAAAAAAGTTATAAATTAATTTTAACTCGTAAAGATCCTGAAAACAAAGAATTAATGAAAAAATTTAATAAAGGGTTAAATAAACTGAAAGAGAGCGGGGAATATGATGAATTTATCCAAAATTCTCTAGAAGGAAATTATGCAAAGTAATCTAAATTTAATATAAGAAAATTAATAGCTGGAAGAATAGATTTAACCTTGGAAGATGAAATTGTAGGAAGAATAAAAATGGCACAAGAAGACGAAGATTTGCTTAATGAAGTAGATTTTGTTAAAACTCCATTATCTAGCGAGGAATTATATATTGCCATTGGGTTTAAAAATCCTAGACATAAAGAATTAATTAATGCATTTAATAAAGGATTGGAAGAAATAAAAGAAAGTGGGAAGTATAAAGAAATAATGGAAAAATATGGAATAGAAATAAGAAATTAAAAATATGATTAGGAGGTAAAAATGAAGATGAACCTTTTTTGGGGAGCAATATTGATACTGTTAGGAATTTCAGTAATATTACCGATTAACATACCAATTTTTAGGATTGCATTGGCAATATTTTTTATTTACCTAGGAGTGACAATGTTATTTCCAGGTAAGACTCATATTGGACTAGGAAAAATAGAAACTGAAGAAAACACAGTGGTATTTGGAAAAAAAGATTTTGAATTTGATGGTGAATTTAAAGAATATAATGTTGTTTTTTCAGGGTCTGAGATACGATTGAATAAACTAGAAGCTGGAGAAAATGTTAAAATCAATGTTGTATTTGGAAGTGCAGACATATATTTGGATACAGATATTCCTGTTATAATAGAAGCTGATACAGCATTTGCAGGAGTTAAATTTCCAAATGATAATGTTGCTGCTCTGGGGAAAGGAAAATATAAGAGTAAGAATTTTGATTCCAAATCTGATGTGGATCCTATTACAATAAAGATAAGTGCAGTATTTAGCGGTGTTAAGATAAGAGAATAATTATAAAAGTCTTAAAATATAGAAGGGGTTGATGACATGAAGAAAGTAATTATGTTTTTTTTAATAACAGGCATCCTATTTAGTGCTGGAATTAATGATTTAAAAATGTACACAGAACAGTATCCACCTTATAATTATGAAAATGAGAAAACTGGAAAATTAGAAGGAATAATGGTGGATGTAGTAGAGTACATTTTGGAAGATAATAATTCGAGTTTAACTAAAGAGGATATTAACTTAGTTCCTTGGGCCAGAGGCTATAATGAAACTTTGAATAGAAAAAACACAGTTATTTTTGGTATCACTTTTACTGAAGAAAGAAAACCTAAGTTTAAGTGGGCAGGACCGGTTATAAAAAATAGAGTTGTCTTAAAAGCTAAAAAAGAAGAAGAAATTGAGATAAATGGTGTTGAAGATATGAAAGACTACAAAATTGGTGTTGTTAGAGATGATATAGCACAGCAACTTTTGGAAAAGATGGGGGTTCCAGATAAAAATCTATATGAAGATGCTACACCGAAGTTAAATGCTAGAAAATTGAATGCAGAGAGAATAGATATTTGGGCTTATGAGGAAAATGTTGCAAGTTATACATTAAGGTCTGAGGGATATAATCCCAATGACTATGAAAGTATATATCTATTAAAAGAAGGGGAGCTCTTTATAGGATTTAATAAAGATACTTCAGATGAAATCGTAAATAAATTTCAGAAATCCATTGAAAAGTTAAAAACAAAAGACAAAGATGTATATGATAAAATATTAGAAAAATATGTAAAATAATAAAAAAAGGAGATAAAAAATGCAAATAATAAGTATAGTATTAGGAATTTTTGTAATAATATTTATAGCAAAAGGGGTAAGAATAATCCATCAAGCAGAAGTTATGATAGTAGAAAGACTTGGAAAATATCATAAAACATTAGAAAGTGGTTTGAATTTTATAATTCCTATTATAGATTCACCTAGAACTATAATTTGGAAATATGTCGAAACAGATACCCAAGGGGTGAATACATATGCTTCTCAGATGGTAAGCAAGATAGACTTGAGAGAAACTGTATATGATTTTCCAAAACAAAATGTAATAACAAAAGATAACGTTACAATACAAATCAATGCTTTGATTTATTTTCAAATAATAGACCCCAAGAAGACAACTTATGAGATAAATAATGTTCCAAATGCAATTGAAAAATTAACTCAGACTACTCTTAGAAATGTAATAGGGGAGTTGGATTTAGATGAAACTTTGGTCTCTAGGGATACTATAAATAATAAATTGAGATTAATTTTAGATGAAGCAACTGATAAATGGGGAGTTAAAGTTAATAGAGTAGAGTTACAAGATATTATACCTCCTAAAGAAATAAGAGATGCAATGGAAAAACAAATGAAGGCTGAAAGAACTAAAAGAGCTCTTATTTTAGAAGCCCAAGGTAAGAAAGAAGCAGAAATCAAAAAAGCAGAAGGTGTTAGAAGATCGAAAATATTACATGCAGAAGGTAAGGCAGAAGCAAGATTAAAGGTGGCCCAAGCAGAATCAGAAGCAATTGGAAAAATATCTAAATCAATGAATGGTGATCCCATGGATCCAGCAAATTATCTTATAGCAATTAAATATATAGATAATTTAAAAGAATTAGCTCAGAAAGATACAGATAAAGTTGTATTTATGCCATATGAAACTAGTTCTGTTTTAAGTTCTATTGGTGGAATTAAAGAATTAATAGGAAAAAATAAATTGAATATGTAACAAAAATCTAAAAAGACAGATAAGAGTAATTTATATCTGTCTTTTTTATATTACAATTTATCTTAATTAAATTAAAAAGATAAGATGCAAAAAACCTTAATTGATTAAAATATCTTTGGATGATATAATGGACTAAATAATAAAAAAAGGGAGAATTATGATTAAAAAATATTTAAAGGCAATAAGCGAGAAATATATGTATAATGAAGGAAAAGATGTTTTTTCTAAAGGGAAGATTAAGGATGTTTCCCAAAAGAAAGAATTACCTGGTGTAGTATCTCTTTTTGGAAAAGTTAAAAATGGATATAAATATGAAGATGTCGAGATATTTATAAATAAAAATTATGAATATAAGTCTACTTATAGTTGCAGCTGTGATTATAATGGAATATGTAGTCATATAATTACTTTAATATTAAGTTATAATGGAAAAAATAAAAAAAACGAGGATATGACATATCAAAAATATGAATATAAAATATCAAATAATAAACTCAAAGTCCAATATGAAAGTGATATTTCAAATTGGATATTAGGATATACTGATTATAATGAAAAAATAAAAAGATTATTAGATGAAATTTCTTATTATGAGAGGTTATTAATTTATACTTTAGCTATAAGAAAGAATTTTAAATTAAATCCTGAAATTATAAAGATATTGAAAAAATTATATATTGAAGATAAAAATCTTGATATAAAAAAATCTACTTATAAAGTTGATATTAAAAAAGAAAAAATAAGTATAAAAGATATTAGTTCAAAAAAGAAAGAGATATTTTATATTGAAAATAAAGAATTGTTATCTGAGAATAATAAAGAAATTTATCCTGCTTTTTTGTTTGAAAAATTAGATAAATATATAAAAGAATCAAATGTAAAATTAGGAAAAGAGATAAAGAAGTATGTTTTATATAAAAAAGATGTTAGTTATATTTTAAAATTTAAAAAGATAAAATCAAAATATATTATTATACCAGTTATCCGTTTTGAAGATAAGGCGTATAAAAACCAGGATATATTAAAGATTAATACTGATTATAAAAAAATTGATAAGTATTCATGGGAAAAAGTGGATAATAAGGAATATAATGAGTTTATTAATTTTTTAAAAGGAGAAAATATTGAGTTTAAAAACTCTAAATTTTATTGTAAAGATGTCTTTTTCAAAAAAGACTATAAAAAAATTAATAAGGATTGGTCAAAACTAGGGATATCTGATATAAAAATAAAATCTGATGTCGATTATAGTTTTGATAAACAAAAAAGCTATCTGAAGATAAATTATAAAATAAAGAGAAATAATCTCAAAAAAGATGAAATAAAACAAATAAGAAAGACAGGAGTAATTTCTAAAAATGGTAAAATATATTTAATAAAAAATAAAGAAGATTTAGAAAATAAAGATAAAGATATAAATATGGATTCAAATATTAATAACAGAGAAGAAATTTTTTGCAAATTAAAAGAATTAGAAAATAAAAATATTTATAAAAACAATTTATATAATGATATAACCATAAATAATAAAAAATTAGAGAAAATATTAAGATCATACCAAAAAAGGGGAGTTAAATGGATGAAATTCCTGAAAAATTATAATTTTTCAGGAATTTTAGCAGATGACATGGGACTGGGAAAGAC
>JBNJFI010000008.1:0-44163 GCA_051746725.1 Fusobacteriota bacterium | reverse complement strand
AAGGGCGAAGGGCCTTCGCCCGCATCACCCAAAACTAATTCTGTTAATAAATCTGTGGAAAACTTTATATTTTATCTTTTTAGTTTTGCAACTTCCTATAATATCTATTATATCAATGACTTAAAATTTATTTTTATTCCATCAAAATCTGATTTCTCATCTTAATAGTATTTATATGAATGATCCTCTTTTTTGACAGTAAAAAGCCTATCTTGTTTTCAACTTCCTGTAATATTGCCAGATCCAGATCTTTATACGCCAGTTTTCTAACCTTATCTACATTTTTACACTTTCGACTTGGTTCAATGACATCAGCAATATAAATAATTTTTTCCAATAATCCCATATTTTTTCTTCCTATAGTATGATATTTTATAGCATTTAATATTTCTTTGTCTTCTATTCTAAAAATATTTCTAGCATATATCATTCCTGCAAACCCATGTAAAATTTCAGGTAGTTTTTTCATTTGAGGAGTTAATTCATCTTCTCTATTTATTAGTCTTAGCATTTTTTCTAAACTAAAGTTTTTAGCACAATCATGTAATAAGGCTGCCTGTTCTACTTTTTTTTCATCAACCTCATATATTTTAGCCATCTTTTTTGCAACTTCAGCAACTGCTATAGTATGATTATATCTTTTCTTAGATAATATATCTTTTAAATGTTTTTTTATATTTCTCATTAATTTTCTCCTTTATAGCTTTTTCTTAGATAAATTCGTAAATAAATTTTTATTTGAATCATTCAAAAAAGGAGAATTTACAAGTTTATTAACTCATACTTCTCCTCATATAATATATTTACATTAAAATTTACTTTTAATTAATATCTTTTTTGAAAATAGTTTGCGTCGGATATGCTATTTCGATTTTTGGATCTGATAAAAAGTTAGTTAAAACTTTTCTTATTATTTTATTTTTTATTTCTCTTTGTTTTCTAACAGAAGTCATGTATCTAAGTGTAATTGATATCCCATATTCTTCTATATCTATATAAGTAATCGGAGTTAATTTCCCTAATTTTATCATATAGCTTTTCCCCATTTTTTCCATTTCAGTTTGTACTCGATCTTCTAAATCATGCTCTTTTTCTTGTTTTGCAGTTTCAATTATAATTGATTCAGCTTTTTCCCAATCACTAGTAAGCGAAACTATAAATTTACTTTCATTCCACATACCATTAAATCCAGTGGTATAATTAAATTGTTGACTTTTAAATACCTCTCCATTTGGTATATGAACTACACGCCCAGTACTTTGATTTCCATCAACCCAATTTCCAACTTCTAAAAGTGTTGTAAAAAACATATTTATATCTATTACATCTCCCCTGGTATTACTAAATTCTATTCGGTCTCCAAGATTAAATGGTTTTTGAAAAATTATAACTAACCATCCTGCTATATTTAATAAAACTTGATGTAGTGCTAGAGCTATCCCGGCAGATAAGAACCCCAAAAAAGTTGATATTGATATATCTTTTTTAAACCAGATTAAAAATATAATTACTACAGATAATCCTATGAAAATATAATATATCCAAGTTCTAGACTTATGTCTTATTTTGGCATCTTTAACTTTTTTATTTATTAATTTTATTAAACCAGTAGCTATCATGTAATTAAAAAACAAAACTCCTGCAGATAGTAAAAAATTATAAATTGCTTCACTCTCCATATTAAACTTAAAAATTTCCACTTTATCACCTCTGATTTATTTTAGCATATAAGATTTTAAAAGTCTATTTTTATTTAAATTAATTTATAATAATTTTTCTACAGAAGTATTTTGCATTTTTTAAACATAATTTCTTAGATAAATTATAAAAAAGAGAGGGATCCCTCTCTTTTTTATAATTTAAAAGCAAATGGCAATAGATCTTTCATGCTTACAATTTTATATTCTTTTTTGAGATTACTCATAATCACCTTGGTATCCTTATCTGAAAATTCCGACATGACTTGTCTACAAGCTCCGCAAGGAGTTATCGGTTCCTTTGTGTCGCCAACTACAACTATGAGTTTTATCTTCTTCATTCCATTGGTTATACCTGAAAATATAGCATTTCTTTCTGCACACATACTTAATCCATACGATTGATTTTCGACATTAACTCCACTGTATTCTTTGTCTTTATCACTTATTATAAGAGCTCCTACTTTAAAATTAGAATATTCGGCATAGGCCCTTTCTCGTATTTTTATTGTTTTATCTATAAGTTCTAGGATTTTATTTTTTTCCATTATTATCAAATCCTCTCTTTATTTTTTATCTATGCTAATTCAAGAGCCACTTCCATCATCTGAGTAAAAGTAGTCTCACGTTCTTTTGAGCTCGTTGCTTCTCCTGTAACTAAACTATCACTTACAGTTAAAATAGCTAAGGCATTAACACCATGTTTAGCTGCTAAAGTATATAATCCAGCAGTCTCCATTTCCACAGCTAATATCCCAAATTCTGCCCATTTTTTATAATCATCAAAATTATCTCGATAGAAAGTATCACTAGTAAAAACACTTCCTACTTTAGGACTTATATCTTTTTTGATAGCTATATCATAAGCTTTTTTGAGTAAACCAAAGTCTGCAGTGGGAGCAAAGTCAATATCTTTAAACCTAACTTGATTTATTCTAGAATCCGTTGAACTACTCATTGCTAATATTATATCTCGGATCTCTACCTTTTTTGTAATTGAACCACAACTTCCTATTCTTATAAGATTTTCTACCCCGTAATCCTGTATTAATTCAGTTGCAT
Source organism: Fusobacteriota bacterium (assembly GCA_051746725.1). GTDB lineage: Bacteria > Fusobacteriota > Fusobacteriia > Fusobacteriales > JBNJFI01 > JBNJFI01. Next base: position 41,404 of record JBNJFI010000008.1, on the reverse strand, counting down.
ATATAGATATCGATGGTATTCCCATTCCTGTTCCTTGAACAGAAACCCTTTTCCCATTAAAAGTTCCTGTATATCCATACATACCCCTTACATTATTATATTTTTTTACATCTTCCAAAAAAGTTTCTGCAATAAATTTTGCCCGTAAAGGATCCCCTGGTAACAATACTGTTTTTGCGATCTCACCCTTTTTTGCTTCGATATGAATACTCATAAATCCTCCTTATAAAATATATTATTTAATAAAACTCTTATCCGTCTTCTTTTCTAACAGAAGATATTCTATTGTTTCTGATATATCAGAAAAACTGTCTCTTTTTCCAATATCGCCACTACCTATATTTTTTCCATATGCTAAAATGGGAATATACTCCCTTGTGTGATCTGTTCCTTTAAATGTAGGATCACAACCATGATCAGCAGTAATAATTAAAACCTCGTCATCTCGCATAGCATCTAATATTTCTGGTAGCCTTTTATCAAAATTTTCTAAAGATTCTTTATATCCTCTTACATTTCGTCTATGTCCATAAAGCATATCAAAATCAACTAAATTACTAAAAATCAATCCATCTTTTTTGCTCTTCATATACTCTAAAGTTTTATCTACTCCATCCATATTATTTTTAGTTTTTACATAGTCAGTTACACCATGCCCTGCAAAAATATCTCTTATCTTTCCAACTGCAAGAACATCTAGGTTATTTTCAACTATTTTATCCATCATAGTTTTCGAAGTAGGCTCTATAGAATAATCATGTCTGTTCGCTGTTCTTGTATAATCTCCATTTTTTCCTATAAATGGTCTTGCTATAACTCTACCAACATCTAACATTTCTCGCGCTATTTCACAATACTCATATAATTTTTTTACAGGAACTACTTCTTCATGAGCTGCTATCTGAAATACTGAATCAGCAGAAGTATAGACAATTAAATCTCCAGTTTCAACATGTTTATCTCCTAATTCGTTTATAATTACTGTTCCAGATGCTACTTTATTTCCTAGAACACCTTTTCCAGTCTTTTTTTTAAATTCATTTATTATCTCTTCAGGAAATCCATTTGGATAAGTAGGAAAAGGTTCATCTAAGATAATCCCAGCAATTTCCCAGTGTCCAGTTGTAGTATCTTTTCCTTTAGATTTTTCTGCTGCTTTTCCGTATAGAGCAGTGGGATTACTAACTTTTTTGACTCCACCTATATCTATAATGTTTCCCAACCCCATCTTTTCCATATTTGGCAGGTCCAATCCTAACTTATCACCTATATGTCCTATAGTGTTAGAACCGATATCTCCATATTTATCGGCATCTGGTAACGCTCCGACTCCAGCACTATCCAGTACAATTAAAGTAACTCTATTTATATCCGTCATATTCTCTCCTTTTATATAAGATTATCATTTTGTAAAATGAATTAATTTCAAATTCCTAGCAACATTTTCTTCTGTTTTCTTGTCAAATATATGACATTTATCCATATTAAAACTAACTTTTATATTGTCTCCAACTTTTGCCTTTCTTTTCTGCTCAGCTATAAACTTTGACCCAGCAATTTCAAGGAAATCATATTTTTTTGAATTAATTTTAGTTTCACCTTTTTTTTCAGCAATAAAATGATGATTATCTCTAAAACCAGAGGTATTATTAATTTCAATTATATCTTCTGATCTAATTCCAAAATATATATTTTTCTTATCATATCCTTTTAGCCATTTTTCTCTATTAGGAGATATCCGAAATTTTACATCTTCTGATAGTTTAATATAAGATTTATTTTTTTTTCTTATCAAAAAAGCTTCTGTAATATTTATTTCTGGTTTACCTATATATTTGGCAACAAAAATATTAGCTGGCTCTTTATAAATTATTTCATTTTTTGGCATGGTTTCCTCCCTATTATAAATATACCATCCAACTAGTTTTTACTAGCTCCCTTGAATAGTTACCCACCCCAACACTTATTGTGTTTACTTATTTTTTTAATATTCTCCTTCTGCTACCTTTTCACCATTAATTATTTTTATTCCACTACTTGCTCCAATTCTAGAAACCCCTAAATCAATATATTTTTTAGCTGTTTCAAAGTCTCTAATTCCACCGGAAGCCTTTATCTTCGCTTTTCCATTAACTGCTGCTTTCATAAGTTTAACATCTTTAAAAGTTGCTCCTCCAGTACCAAAACCAGTAGATGTTTTAACAAAATCAGCTTTAGCTTCAACTGATAATTTACTTACCAATGTCTTTTCTTCATCAGTTAAATAACATGTTTCTAAAATTACTTTTAGTGTTTTTTTTCCAATTGCTTTTTTGATTTCAGCAATCTCTTTTTTAACGTACTCTGTATCTCCAGATTTCAATTTTCCTATATTAATTACCATATCAATCTCATCGGCACCATTTATTACCGCATCTTTAGCTTCAAATATTTTAGCCTCCATTGTCATAGCTCCCAAGGGAAATCCAACTACAGAACATGTTTTTACATTGCTTTCCTTTAATTCTTTTGATACCAAGTTTGCATAACAACTATTTACGCATACAGAAAAAAAATCGTATTCTTTTGCCTCAGAACATATCTTTTTTATATCTTTTTCTGTTGTTACTGCCTTCAATATTGTATGATCTATATATTTGTTTAACTCCATTTTTTCCTCCTATAATTTTTCTAATAACTTTCTTTTGGTGTTTTTACTTGTAAAACTTCCAAGTATTGAATTTCTAACCATCTTTTTTACATCTTCAAATGAAATTTTAAAATATTTTTCTAAAAATTCAACTTCTTTAATCAAATTAGTATTTGAAACAGTTTGATTATCTGTATTAAGGGAGACTCTTATTCCTTTTTCTAAAAAATCCATAATGGGATAATCTTTAAAATCTTTCAAGACTCCTGTCTGATAATTACTTATAGGACAAATTTCCAAGGTTATATTTTCGTCTTTAATTCTTTCTAAAAGATTCTCATCTTCAAATGCTCTTATTCCATGACCAATTCTATCTGCACCTATATCTAAAGCTTTTTCTACACTTTTAAATCCATCTGCTTCTCCAGCATGAATTGTATACTTTATATTATATTGCTTAGCTACCCTGAAAAGCTTTTCAAATATATCAACTGGGTAATTTTCTTCATCTCCGGCTAAATCTATTCCAACAACTCCTCTATACTTGAAGTCTCTTGCTAAATTTAATATTTCCATTCCAGTTTTTCTATCCATATGTCGCATGACTGAAAGTATTAAACCATATTCAATTCCATATTCATTCTTTGCTTTTTCCATTCCTTTTAAAACACTTTCAACTACTTCATCTAAACTAAGTCCTTTCTCCATATGTAATACTGGAGAAAATCTAACTTCTACATAGATGTAATTCCTATTAGCTAAATCTTCTAAAAGTTCGAAGGAAATTCTTTCTATATTTTCCTTTGTCTGCATGACTTTTATTGGCAACTGAAATTTTTTAAGATAATCAACCAAAGACTTATCTTTTTCATTTACTTGCAAATACTTTTTTAAGTTAACTTTATTATCAGCAGGGAGTTTTATCTCATTTTTTTTGGCTAAATCCAAAATAGTTGCTATTCTTACAGAACCATCTAGATGTATGTGTATCTCTGCCTTTTTCATATTTCTTAGTTTATCTATATCCATTTAAGCCTCCCTTCTCTTAATTGTTTTATTTAAAAACCTTTTTTAATTTCCAATATAATTTTATCTTTTTTGACTTCACTATCTGAAAAAGTAAAGGCATTTATAAATTTCTCCTTTGCAGAATTCAAATTCTCATTGGTTTTATAATAAATCTTACCTAATACTTCACCTTTTTTGATATTGTCTCCAATTTTTTTATCACATACAATACCAACAGAATGATCAATTTTGTCAGATTTTTTAGCTCGTCCAGCTCCCAAAACCATAGCTGCTTTTCCAACTTCTTCTGCTTCGATTTTTTTTATATTACCACTCTTTTTTGACTTAATTTCATATACTTTATCAGAAACAGGTAAAATAGAATAATCATCAACTAATTTTGGATCTCCACCACAATCTTCAATAAAATCTTTTAATTTTTGTAATAATTTTTCAGTTCCCAATATATTTTGAATTTTCTTTTTACCTTCTTCTAAAGAATCTACTTCCTCTTTTAACAATAATGCTACTGCTCCTAGAGTTAAAACTAATTCTGAAAAGTCATTTGGACCATTTCCTTTTAGAGTTTCAATAGCTTCAATTAATTCTAAACTATTACCAACGGCATGTCCAAGTGGTTGATCCATATTAGTAAGCACAGCTATTACTTTTCTATTAAATCCTTTTCCTATTTCTAACATTCTATCTGCTAATTCTGTAGCATCTTTTTTATTTTTCATAAAGGCCCCGCTACCAACTTTTACATCTAATATAATCCCATCGGCATATACAGCTAACTTTTTACTCATTATACTACTTGCAATAAGTGGAATACTAGGTACTGTTGCAGTAACATCTCTCAAAGAATATAGTTTTTTATCCAAAGGTACTATTTTATCAGAATATCCCATTAAACCTATTCCAACTTTATTAACCTTTTCGATTAATTCTTCTCGAGTTTCTGGAAATGTAAACCCTTTAATAGATTCGAATTTATCAATTGTTCCTCCAGTATGCCCTAAACCTCTACCAGAAAGCTTTGCTGTTCCTATATCAAAATATGCCAGTATTGGAGCTAATGCAATAGTTGTTTTATCTCCAACTCCTCCAGTGCTATGTTTATCTACTAAAAATTTATTTATTCCTTCAAATTTTATAAGATCACCAGAGTGCATCATTCTATCTGTAAACATATTCAACTCTTCTTTTGTCATGTCATTGAAATACGTGGCCATCAAAAAAGAAGACATCTGATAATCTGGTATTTCTTCTTCCATATATTTATCTAATAAAAATTTTATTTCCTCATCAGTAAGCTCTTTTTTATCTCTTTTTTTTTGTATAATATCAACTGCTCGCATAACAACCTCCATTTTATAATATATGGGATAGCTAAGCTACCCCATATATATTATTTATAATTTATTCGATACTTTCACTTACCTCTATTTCTCCACTTTTTATCTTAGCTTTTATCTCTTCAACTCTTTTTATGTTTTCTTCTCCAATTTCATCTTTAGTAAATTCATAATCTGTTACTCCTACACCCTCTTCTGCTACACCAAAAGAGTGAATTCCACCTTGGAAATTATCATTAACAACATCTTTTGTAACATTATATACTGCATTATCAACTTTTTTGATCATACTAGTAAGTACTGTCCCTGGAGCCACTGGATCTTGATTTGAATCAACACCTATAGCATATACCTCTTGTTGCTTAGCTGATTCAATTACACCCATCCCTGTTCCTCCAGCTGCATGATATATAACATCTGCATCTTGTTTGATTAATGATAAAGTATTTTCTTTTCCTGCAACTGGATCATTAAATGGATTAGATGATCCACTTGTATAAACTGATAACACTTCAATATCTTCATTTACATATTTTGCACCTTGAATATATCCTGCTTGGAATTTTCTAATTAAAGGAACATCCATTCCTCCTACAAATCCAATAACATCTGATTCAGTCATCATAGCTGCAAGTGCTCCTACCAAAAAAGAACCTTCATGTTCTTTGAATACAAGTGAAGCTACATTTGGTTTATCAACTACAGAGTCAATTATAGCAAATTGTGTATCTGGATAATCTGTTGCCATTTTTTCTACTGCATTTGCCATTAAAAATCCTGTCCCAACTATTAGATCATAATCTGTTTCTGCAAATTGTCTTAAATATTGTTCGTCTTCTGCACTAGAAGCTGGCTCCACATATCTAAATTCAATATTAAAATCTTCCTCAGCTTCTTTTAATCCTCTGTACGCTGAATCATTAAAAGATTGATCACCTAAACCACCAGTGGATAAAACAATACCTATTTTCTTTTGTTGCGAGTCTTCCTTATCACCTTTTTTGAAAAAATCAAAAATACCTCCAAATGCCATACTTGAAATAAATACTCCCAATAAAACTGCTACTAATGTTTTTTTCATTTTTACATCTCCTCCTGTTTTTTTGTTTTGCCCTTTTTTGAAAAGAGCCATTATATTATAACACATTTTTACCTGGTTTTCATACATTTCTTTTATTTTATCAAAACAATATATTATTCATTACTTTTATCATAAGGAGTTCCACTTGCAGATGGTGCTTTTGATTTTCCAACTACTCCAGCTAGAGCAAGTAATGTTAATATATATGGTATCATTTGTATAAATTGAGGGGGAATTACCGTTACATGTTGTTGTAAGATTCCTTGTAATGCCATGGAAAAACCAAATAGAAGACTAGCTCCTAAAGCACCGAATGGAGTCCATTTCCCAAATATCATAGCTGCTAACGCTATAAAACCTCTCCCCGATGACATTCCCTTCGTAAATTGAGATAATGCACCTAAAGATAAGTAAGCTCCGCCTAATCCAGCAAAAACTCCACTCATAATAACTCCAAAATATCTTATTTTATACACATCAATTCCAACTGTATCAGCTGCCAATGGATGCTCTCCCACTGATCTCATTCGTAAACCTGTAACAGTTTTATATATGAAAAAATGCGCGGCTATTGCTATTCCATATATTATAAATATTATTCCTGATATTCCAAATATTTTAGGAAAACTAGTTACTGTAGGTGAATTACCAGATTGTTGAAATAAAATCCGAAGCATAAAAACGGTAAAACCTGCAGCAAATAAATTTATTGCAACTCCAGAAACCACTTGGTTCCCTTTATACTTTACACTTAAAATTGCATGTATTAATGCCAGTAGTCCTCCGGCTATCATAGCAAAGATAACTCCCATTACTGCACTACCAGTATAATAACTTGCAACTGCTCCAGAAAAAGCCCCAATTAACATCATTCCTTCTAATCCTATATTTACAACTCCAGTTATTTCCGAAAAAATTCCACCTATAGCTGTTATTAACAAAGGAGCGGCTTGTCTTATTGTTCCGAATATTAAACTTAAAATTATATTTATCATTATGCTTTCACCTTCTTCTTTTTAAACATAGCTTTAAACATATTTTCAGAAGCAACTAGTAATATAATTATAGCCTGAATTATTATTATTATTTGACTAGGTACATTAGCTACAAACTGCATCCTCATTGCACCTGCCCTAAGAGCTCCAAATAATATTGCGGCTAAAATAACTCCAAAAGGATTATTTTTTCCCAATAGAGCCACAGCGATTCCATCAAATCCGTATTGTGCCATTAATCCTTGAACATATCTATCTTGAGTGACTCCACCTAAAACTCTTTCAGCTCCTCCAAGACCGGCTAAAATTCCACTTATACCTAAAGCTAAAATTATTTTCCATTGTACGCTAATTCCAGCATTTTCAGAAGCAGTCTTGTTAAAACCTATTGCCTTTATTTCATATCCTAAAATAGTTTTATTTAAAATATACCAAATTACTATTGCTGCTATAATCGCAATTATAAATCCAACATTTAGATCTGTTGGAGGTAAAATTGACTTTAATTTAGATAATGATGATATTGGAGGAGTTTGAGGACTAGGTCCCGTAGGTCCTCCTTCTTTCAATGGATAATTCAACATATATTGTTCTATATTCATTGCTATATAATTTAACATTATTGTACTTATAACTTCATGAACTCCTAATTTTGCCTTTAACCAACCTGCTATAGCTGCCCAAGCAAAACCAGCAATTGCAGCTAAAATAATAACTACAAAGACATTATTTAAAAGTGGAGTATCTACAAATGAAGCTACTGAAACTGCTACTAATCCCCCTATTACAATTTGACCTTGAGCCCCTATATTGAATAATCCAGCTTTAAATGCAAAGGCCACTGATAATCCTGTAAAGATAAGAGGTGTTGCCATAAGTAATGTTTGCCCAATGTGTCTTTTTCCTATAAAAGCACCTTGAAAAAGAGCTGCATAGGCTTCTAATGGATTATTCCCTAGAAGTATCATTATAACGCCTCCAATAGCTAGTGCTATTAGAACTGATAATACAGGGATTAATCTTTCTTGTGTTTTTTTAGTCATCTAAACTCCCTCCCGCCATTAAAATTCCTAATTTTTCTTTAGTTGCTTCTTCTCTATTTAATAAACCGACAATTTCTCCTTCAAACATAACTGCTATTCTATCACTTAAATTCATTATTTCTGATAATTCTGCAGACAAAAGTAAAATAGCTTTTTTGTGTTCTTTCTCTTTTAAAATCATATTATGTATTGATTCTATTGCTCCAATATCTACTCCTCTTGTTGGTTGAGAAGAAATCATGAAATTATGTTCTTTTTCCATTTCACGTGCTACTATGACTTTTTGTTGATTACCACCTGATAATTTTCCAAATTTTTTATGAATTTCCCTAGGTCTAATATCATATTTTTCTAAAAACTCACTACTTTGTTCATTCATTTTAGAAAAATTAAGATTAATTCCAAAAGGACCTTTTGAGTATTTTTCCTTATGAACTCCAAAAGCTATGTTATATGCAACACTATATTCTGAAACAGCCGCTCTTTTATGTCTGTCTTCTGGCATATGAGATACACCGGATAAAGTTACTTCTCTGGGAGATCTGTTTTCAAGGTGATTCCCATTTATCGTTATATCTCCTCCTTTGACATCCATAAGTCCTGTCAAAGCCTCAACTAACTCAGTTTGACCATTTCCTTCAACTCCAGCTATTCCAAGAATTTCTCCTTCTCTTATATCAAAAGATACATCTTTTACTGAGTCCAATCCTTGATTATTTTCTACTACTAAGTTATTAACTTCAACAATTTTTTTACCTAAATCAACTTCTTTTCTATCAACAGTGAATAATACATCTCTTCCCACCATTAAATTGGCTATTTTTTCTTTAGTAGCATCTTTAACTTCCATTTCTCCAACATTTTTTCCATCTCTGATCACTGTTATATTGTCCGAAACATCTAAAACTTCTTGTAACTTATGCGTTATAAAAATAATTGTTTTTCCTTCAGTAATAAGAGTTTTCATAATTTTATACATTTCTTTTACCTCTTGAGGTGTTAAAACCGCAGTAGGCTCATCAAAAACTAATAATTCTGCACCTTTAAATAATATTTTTAATATTTCCACTCTTTGTTGCATACCAACAGATAATTCTGAAACCTTTGCATCTGGATCAATTTTTAATCCATACTTTTTTGAAACCATTTTCACTTCTTCTCTAGCTTTTTTCATATCTAATTTTATGCCTGCTTTAGGTTCATAACCTAATATCATGTTTTCTGCTACTGTCAAAGTTGGAACTAACATAAAGTGTTGATAAACCATTCCGATTTTCATTCTAGCAGCTTCTCCAGGTCCATCTATATCCACTTTTTTATCAGATAAATATATTTCTCCTGAAGTAGGCTGATATAAACCGTTTAATATTTTCATGAGAGTAGATTTACCAGCTCCATTTTCTCCGACTATTGCATGAATTTCTCCCTCCTCAACTTTTAAATTTATATTGTCATTTGCAACAACATCTCCAAATACTTTTCGAATATTTCTCATTTCTAAAACTGTCTTTTTTTTCATTTTCCCCTCCAATCTTTTTTGCTAAAATTATCCTATCTCTTTTATTATTTCCACTACCCATTTACAAAAATTTTCTCCAGCTTTTTTGGCTGTTTTCACTACATCTTCATGAGAATGAGCTGTTTTGGCAATCCCTGTTGCCATATTTGTTATACAAGATATCCCCAATACATCTATTCCTAAGTAATTTGCCGCAATAACTTCTGGTACCGTAGACATTCCAACCGAATCAGCTCCAATGGTAGAAATATAATTGATTTCAGCCCCAGTTTCATAGTATGGACCTGTCATCCCAGCATAAACACCTTCTTGATGATCTAAATCAATCTTTTTTGCAACCTTTTTTGCAATATCGATCATATAATTTTTATAAGCATTTGACATATCTGGAAACCTAGGTCCAAATCTTTTATCGTTATGACCAATTAAAGGGTTATCTCCAAATAAATTCAAATGATCAGATATTATCATGAGATCTCCTGGTTTAAACTCTGGATTAACTCCCCCAGCTGCATTACTTACTATCATTTTTTTTATTCCAAACTCTTTCATCACATATTGTGGGTATGCTACTTCTTTCATTTCATACCCTTCATAATAATGGAATCTCCCCTGCATTGCCATTACCTCAACTCCAGCAATTTTTCCAAATACCAATTGCCCTGCGTGTCCCTCTACAGTAGAGACCGGAAAATTAGGCACTTCATTATACTTTATAACAGTTTGATCGTCAATAAATTCTACCAAATCACCTAATCCAGATCCTAAAACTATTCCTATTTTTGCATTAGAATTGATCTTTTCTCTTATTCCTTTTACTGTCTCTTTTACTCTTTTATACATAATTCCCTCCCATTAATAAATTTAAATATGTTTTACATACCTTTTTTGCTCATCATCTGTCAACTTAAATCCCATTTTTTCTAAATATATATTATGGTCTTTCATTTGTGACTCTGTTATTAGTTTATTAACCCCCATATTTTTAAATATATCTATGTGATTTTCAAAGACATAACTTCCCATTTTAAAATCTCTATATTCTGGTAATATATAATCTAGTTTTATTTCAAATATATCTTCATCCTTAATCCCATAGATTATTCCTACAGGAGTTAAATCTCTTATAAGATAAAATCCTTTTCCATTGAAATCACCATAATCAAAATCAGGAAAATATTTTTTTATATCATCTTTTTTATAATTTAAAAAATATTTCAAATATTTTGAATCATCATCTAATTTGATTATATCAAAGTGTTCTTCTTTTTTGTAAATCTGAATCAAATAATATATATCAGCTATAACGATAAATGCATTTAAAACTCCTACAGGTAAGGCTCCTATTAAAAAGCCATATGTTGAAAACATTCCAGCACCAATTAGGTTATACCACCTTAACTTTACAATAGATCCCATAACTAAAGATACTGCTACTATTACTGAAGCCAAATAACCAAACCATTCTATTAGTGAAATTCCTAAAAAAACATTATCCATTTTCTCCTCCTATTTTCTTTGTACTATTTCTAATTTTTAATTTATAATCTAAAACTATTCTTCTAACTGAACTTTCTCTTTTTTCTACTTGATCTATAATGAGATCTGCTGCATGAACTCCAGATTGATAATGGTTATAATTAATTGTGGTAAGCGAAGGAGTATATATAGAAGCCATTCTAAGATCATCTATCCCAGCAACTGATATATCTTCTGGAACTCTATATCCGTTTTCTAATAAATATCGTATAACTCCAATTGCAAGTCTGTCAGTTGCAGCTACAATTGCTGTGGGAACCTTTTCATTGCTTTTAAAAATTTTTTCTGCGTTATCATATCCAGCCATATAATCAAAGTTTGCTTCTACTATATCTGTGGATTTAACTTCTATGCCGTTCATCTCTAAAGTATCTTTAAATCCTCTTTTACGTTCTAGTCCTATGGATTTATCAAACTCTGGTACTCCAATAAAGCTGATGTTTCGGTGGCCTAACTCTATTAAATAATTTGTAATCTTTTTTACCCCATTATAGTTATCATATATAACACTCGGACAGTCTAATATTTCATCTTCTTGACCCAATAGCACAACTGGATAATTCATTTTCTTCAAAAGCTCTCTGTGTTCTTTGGTTATACCTGTTGCAAACCAAACAACTCCATCTACACGTTTTTCTTCAAAAACTTTAAAATATTCTAATTCCTCTTCTACCTTTGCTCTACTGTTTGCTAGCAAAATATGATATCCTAACTCATTTAACTTTTTTGTCAACCCTTCTACAGCTGCAGCAAATATTTCTAAATCAATCCTTGGCAAAATGACTCCTATTACATTTGTTTTGTCATTTATAAGTCCTCTAGCTAAAGAATTTGGTCTATATCCAGTCTCTTCAATTATCTTTTCTACTCTTTTTTTTATGTCTTTACTTACCTTAGCAGAATTATTAATAACTCTAGATACTGTCGATATAGAAACTCCAGCTCTTTTAGCAACTTCTTTTATCGTCATAATATCACCTTCTTTCTTATAAAATTATAAATCTGTCTTTTTTTATGAAACCCTTTTCATAACTACATATATAATTATACTACATATTTTATTTCTGTCAAGTTTTTTTGGGTATTTTTTTATCTTTTTTTATTTAAAAGTTTTATAATTAATCAACTTATTATCTAGATCCCTTTTTTAATAGGCTTTATTGCGATATTTTATATTAAAATATTTTTTATTTATTTTTTAAATATCTTTGAAATCCTTTTCAAAGACCACATCAAAAGTGTTTTTCTAGAGATTTTTTATTCTTTTGAGTCTTTTTTTGTCATTTTATCATATATTTTTGTACATATATATAATAAATGATATTGATAAAATATATGTATTATCAAAATATAATTTTTTCTGTTATAATATCTTCGAGGTGATAAAAATGAATTTAAATATTGAAAAGATTATAGAAACTGAAAAAATCAAAATGTTTTTTCAGCCAATTGTATCTTTAAAGAAAAAATCCATAATTGGAGTAGAGGCTTTATTACGAGGAATTGACCCCCAAAACGAAATCATACCTCCTCTTGCAATGTTTAAAGCTGCAAATGAGAAAAATTTAGAAGAGGAATTGGATATTCTTGCAAAAAAGGTTGCAATGAAAGAATTTGATAAAGGAAAATTAGATTTAGATAACTTCTTACTTTTCCTAAACGTAGAAGTATCCGACTTATCTAATCAATCAAATTATCAGATAAATAATACTATGAGATCTATTTTAAAATGGAGTAAGAAATTAAAAATTGAACCTAGAAATATTGTGATAGAAATTTTAGAATCAAAAGCTACCAGCATGAAGTCTTTAAAGGAACTGACATACTTGTATAGACAACATGGTTTTTTAATTGCCTTAGATGATGTTGGGAGCGGACATTCAAACTTAAGTAGAATATCGTGTCTAAAACCTGATATTATAAAAGTAGATAGATCTCTAATAAAAGGGATTGATAAAAACTATTTTAAGCAGGATGTTTTTAAATCTCTTGTTTTATTAGGAGAAAAAATTGGCTCTTTAGTATTAGCAGAAGGAGTTGAAAATAAACAAGAATGCTTTAAAGCAATGGAATTAGGAGCAGATCTTTTACAAGGATATTTTATAGGGTTCCCTTATGTATTAACACATGAAAAATTAGGATATTTAAGTAATAAGCTTATCTCTCTTCATAAGTCATATAAGAAATATTTAGATAATATTTTAAGACACAAAAAAAATAAGTTTGATCTTTATGAAGCGATCATTGAAATAATAGCATCTTCAATTGAAGACAGCTCAGAAAATGAGATCAATTCTACATTAACTGAATATGTATATTCATATCCATTTATAGAATGTATATACATCTTAGATAAAAATGGATTTCAAATTGGAGAAACCATAATTGCTGAAGATACTTTTTATCCTAAAAAGAAAAATTTTATGTTTCATCCAGCAAAATCAGGTGAAGATCATTCTCTAAAAGAATATTTTTATAAACTCAAACACCGTGATTTTAATAAATATATAACAGACCCTTATATATCACTAGCTTCTGGAAATAGGTGTATTACTATTTCAAAAAAGGTGTATGATTTTACAGATCTAGAATTCATAATGTGTCTGGATATTAATATTAATAATGCTGCTGATATTAGCAATTTTGAGGAGGTTAATTCAGATAAAATTTTTAAGCTCTTAAATGCATAAAATATCCCTATATTCTTGATATAAGAATATAGGGATATTTTTAATTATTTTTTTTTATCTTTTCATAAGCCTCTTGTATTTTTTTAAATTTTTCATGTGCAAAATCTTCAAATTCTTTTGGAAGATCCTTCGACATTATTTTATCTGGATGATAGTCTTTTACTAATTTTCTATAATTAGATTTTACTTTATCCATAGAATCCCCTTTTTTGCAATTCAAAACCTCGTAATACTTATTTATATTAGAATCAAAATTATAAAAACTTTCCATATTTTGGTATTCATCCATAGATATATCAAAAATCTTTGCAATCTTTTTTAACATTTTTTCTTCTTTTTCATGCAAATGTTTATCTGCAGCAGCTATTTTTAATAAAATATCCAAGATGTTTTTCAGCATCTGTTTATCTTGAGAAAATATATCTACTAATTGATTAGCATAATCTTGATATGAATATTGAGCTTTTTCCGCTTCATAAAAAATTTTCATTGCCATTTCAGATTCTTTAGAATTTAATTTTAGGTTATCATTTATGAACTTCTTTACTTCATTTACCTCTTTATTTATAATTGTCCCATCTGCTTTAGCCATTTTTCCTAATAAAGAAAATATACCTACAAATGCAGCTGCTTGTTTATTATTTCCAGGCTTATTCATAGCTGTACTTTTATCATGTAAATTATGTCCTATTGCAGCTCCTAATATAGCTCCAAGAGGGCCTCCAAATGTCCAACCTAAAGTTCCTCCAATTATTTTTCCTATACTTCCCATTTTTCTCTCCTCATTTGAATTATTTTTTATTTTTTGTTCTTCCTAACATTTCAATGAATTGATCTTTTGTTTCAACATATATTGGAGCATTGTGTGGTAAAGAGTGTATAAATTTTTCTCCATATCTTTTTTTTACTATTCTAGAATCCAATAAAACAACCATTCCTTCATCATCTTTACTTCTTATCAGTCTACCTATACCTTGTTTAAATTTAATTATTGCCTCTGGAATCTGATATTCCATAAAAGGATTTTTTCCATCTTTTTTGATTTGTTCCAAGGTAGCTTCAACAACTGGATCAGATGGAACTCTAAATGGCAATTTAAATATGATTACACTTCTTAATTTTTCACCTTTAACATCTACACCTTCCCAAAAGCTATCGGTTCCAAAAAGTATTGGTTTTTCAGAATTTTTATACATATCCAATAATTTATGTCTAGGATATTGACCTTGAACCAATAATTGGTAGCCCTCACTAGCAAGGTCATCTCTTAAAGTGTAATAAGCATTATTTAGCATTGAGTATGACGTGAATAGCAAAAAAGTGTTGCCTTTTGAATATTCAATTATTTTTTTTAAAAAAACTTCGCTATTTTTTATAAATTCTCGATTATTTGGACTTTTTATATCACTTGGAATAATTACTTTCATCTGCTCTTTGTAATTAAATGGTGAATCGATTATTTTTTCTAAAACTTCTTCTTTTAGCCCTATAGATTCTTTTAAATAATTAAAGGATTCTTCTATTGCCAAAGTAGCAGATGTAAAAAATATCGTATCTATATTCCGATATAATATTTCATCTAATTCATCTTGTATTTTTAACGGAGTGGCTGTAAATTTTATATTCTTATATTTTTTATTAATATCTATCCAATATACATAATCTAAATCATCTAAATTAAACAAAAAATTTAATGTCTTAAAAAATTCTTCTAGTCTTTTAATATATCCAAAAAAGTCACTTACTAAACCATCTTCATCTTCTATATCTTCCTCTTTTATAACTTCTTTTATTTGCAAAACTTTTTTGAGATATACTGAATATACATTTTTAACCTCTTTTAATCGATCTTGTATTACGTCTTTCCATATTTCAGTATCTTTTATCTCATCTGTCCATCTAAATTTTGTATCCTTTTCTTCTGAATAATTAGCAATTATATGATCTAAAAGGTCCTTCATCTTCTCGAACAAGTCCTTATGCAGATTAATTATCTCGTTATCAACTAAAAACTGGATATTTTGATATACACTTGGATCTATTTCATTTCGCAAATAATCCAATACTAGATATATTATTCCACCTTTTTTGCTATTTCGTTTTTTATAATCATATATTCTGTTCATTACTTTAGTAAATTTATATTTAGAAATTTCATAACTAAAATAATTTTTAGAAACACTTTCCAGATTATGAGCTTCATCAAAAACAACCACATCATAATTTGGAAGTATCGAATATTCTGTAAAAAAATCCATTTCTTTTCTTATTGCAAGGTCAGCAAAATACATGTGATGATTTACAATTAGTAGATCGGCTTTATCAACTTTTTGACGTGCTTGGGCAAAAAAGCATTTATCTCTAAAATAACATTTATTTCCAAGACATAAATCCCCTTCACTTGCGACCTTTTCCCAAACATTATAAGAAACACTATTGGCTAATTCATTTTTATCTCCAGTTGTAGTACGTCCAGCCCAATTAGTAATATTTTCCAATTCTTTTTTTTGAGCATTATTTAAATCATCTAAGTTTAATTTTTCTATATTTTTTACCTTTCTTAAACAAAGATAATTTCCCCTTCCTTTTACTAAGACTCTTTTAAAATCTTTATCTAAAACACCACGGCTTATAGGAATATCTTTTTTGACAAGTTGTTCTTGCAAATTTATAGTATTTGTAGAAACCACTAATTTCCTATCATTTTTCAATGCCCATGCTAATGTAGGGATAAGATATGCCAATGTCTTCCCTGTTCCTGTTCCAGCCTCTATTATAGCCTTTTTTTCCTCGTTGAGGGCCTTTTCCACAACCTTTGCCATTTCAAACTGCTCATGACGATATTCATAGTTTTCAAAATTTTGACTTAATTTTCCTTTTTTGTCAAAATATTCATCTATTTCAACTTTTTCTAATTTTTTAATTACTGGTTCATTTATAATGTAGACATCTGTCATATCATTATCAACAATATAACTTCCACCATCCTTGTTTCCATATATAGATGCTATTCTAATATCATTATCAGAAGGAAATAACATTCCCGAAGGATGATTATGTATCATAACCTGTCCCCTCTTTAGTCTGTTTATCAAAGCTGGTACAGCTTTTTCATTTCCCCTGGCCAAAACTTCAACTTCCGCTATCTTTTCAACTTCATTTAAAACTCCCTTAAAAAAAACTTCATTCCCGTTTGCTTCCAATATACTTTCTTTTATCTTTGTTATTGCTACTTCTTCAAATTTATCTGTTATCTCCATTTTACACCTCAATTTTAATTTTACCATATTTATTGAGTTAATTCAATAAAAAAACACTTGATTTTTATAAAAAAAAATGGTATTATTTTAAGTGAAAATCATTCGTAAAGGAGGTGCTGAATTTTGGCTCACTCAAAATCAGCTAAGAAAAGAGTTGTAATAGCAGAAAGAAATAGACTAAGAAATAAAGCAGTTATGACAAAAGTTAAGACTGCATTGAAAAAATTTGAAAATTCTTTAGAATCAGAAAATAAAGAAGAGGCAAAGGAAAACTTGGTTAATGCTCAGAAACAATGTGATAGAGCAGTTACTAAAAATATCTTTCACAAAAATAAAGCAGCTAGAAAAAAATCTCAATTAGCAAACAAATTTAATGCAAAGTTTAATAACTAATTTATTAAATAAAAAGAAGAGGTAAAAACCTCTTCTTTTTATTTGTCTAAAATTATTTATTTAAATCTTTTGCTTCTTTTTTTCCTTTTTTTCCTTATACATACGCCTATCAGAAACCTCTAAAAGTTGATCTACTGTTTTGGGATCTTGGTTTGTATAAAATGCATATCCATGACTTATACTTATTTTAAAATCAAAAATTCCCAAAGTATTTATATTTTTAACTTTTTCTTCCACACGTTTCCAAAATTTATCAGCTATATCCTTAGTGAATCCAGGTAGAACAATTAAAAATTCATCTCCCCCTAGTCTTATAAGTCTATCTTCATCTCGCGTTATGTCCTTTAAAATATCAACTACTGACAAGATCATCTCATCACCCTTTTGGTGACCTTTTTTATCATTAATCACTTTTAAATTATTTATATCGATATAACAAACTGCGAAATTATTTTTATCAGAATCATTTTCGTATTTTTCTACTAAATCTTCTAATATTTCAAATCCAACTCTTCTATTATATACACCTGTCATATCATCAATGGTAGCATATCTTTCTAATTTATTTTCAGCCTTTTTACGTTCAGTTATATCTATTCCAGTAAGCAATATACTATAGACCCCATCTTCGTAAAACTGTAGTTCTGTAGGAGCGACTATTATTATATGTTTTTTATTATCTTTTGATACAAAAGTAATCTCTTTTTTATCAGTTTTATTCCCTAAAAAACTATCTGTAATAAATTTACTTAAAATATCAAAATCTTTTTTTAGTACAATTTTTCTTATATTTTTATTTATTAATTCATTTTTAGAATATTTAAGTAATTTTTCAACAGATCTATTAACGTTTTTTATATTAAAATCATCTCCTATAATCAAATGTAGAGCAGCAGTTTCTTCATAAAGGCCTTTATATTTTTGTTGACTTAAGGTAATTTTTTCTTTCATATCCTCGATTTTATCCAAAAGTTTATTTATAACATTCCCTAGAATACCTATCTCATCATTCTTTATTTCGGTTACTCTTTTTCCAGGATAGAAATCCTTGGTAATATCTAGCACTTGATTTTCAAGGTTTTCAATTCGATATATCATAAATTTATTAAGTCCATATCTTATTCCAAAATAACCTAACATTAAAATTATTATTATAAAAATAGTAGCATCTGTGAGTATATCATTTAAAAGTTTATAAATCCATCTTTCTGTTTTTATAATAGCAACTACTTTTAGATCATTATCTAAATTTGTAATCACCTTTTTTGAATAAGTATAATTTTTATTAGGCCTATCATAATAGACCATATCATCGTTTTCTTCTTCTATATCAAAATAAAATTGAACTCGTATTCTATCTTTAAAATCAGCAAGAATAGATTCATTTATATAATAACCCATTAAAAAATACCCAACTGGATTTGAAGTTTTATTAGAATTATATACTTTTGAATAAGAAAAGTATGCAATTTTTTGAGATTCTTCTAAATAAATTATTTTCGATTCATTATCTTTATCTTCAATAAAATCAAGAATTTCTCTATCAAATGGAGTTTCCTTTTTCTCTTCAAGATCAAAATTTTCTAAAAATAAAGGCTTTTTATTTAAATCAGTTATTCCAATAAAATTAATATTTGTGTTTAAATAAGTTGTGATTCCCATATTTGAATTTATATAATCTTCATCTCCATTTAAAATAAAATCACGGGTATCATCCCATATAGCCCAATCCAAAACCAAGTGTTTTAAATTTTTAAGGTCATTTTCAATCATTTTCTCAACCCGGATAACTCTTCCATGTATATATTGTTTTTCAAGATCTAAAAATAAATCTTCTAGATGAAATTTTACAAATATAAATAAAGCTAATATTATAGTCATAATTAATATTATTGTAAAATTAAATACTTTTTCTTTTAACTTCATAGGTATACTCCTTCCAATTATTATAATTGTAATTTATTAAATATTATTCAAATAAATAAGAGTCTATAACCTTCCAATTAACTTTATTTTTTGTAAGATCGTATTTTAATAAAAGGTTTCCTGCAATATGTCCATCATCAAAGTAAGCCATAACCCATTTATCAGATAACACAAATATGCGATTTTCATTGTAAAAATTCATATTACCACCTAAAACTCCTTCATATGGTATGATATCGTTATTTTCAATTAAATCTTCAATTATTCCATCTACTCCCTTTTTATAACCTTTTCTTTTTAAATTATTAATAATTCTAGAATTATTATATGGCATTGATTCAATGAGATACTCTTTATTATCAACTTGAATTTTTAAGTCTTTTATTTTAGAATTATACATTTTTTCTTTTTGTTCTAAATTTTCTATTTTGTTTTCTAAATTTGAAATCTTTTTTGTTAAGCCAATCTCTCTCTTTTGATATTTAAAAAGAACCACTATATCAATAATAATTAAAATTACAATTATTCCCATCCAAATTATTCTTTCTTTTTTTAATAAAAATTTAATATTCATATTATCATCTCCTTTTATTTATGTAATTTTAGCACAATAAATAATTATAATCAATTATATTTCAAATTTTATTAAAAAAAACTGGAAATCTAAGATTAGATTTCCAGTTTATCTTTTATTTATATTTATTTTGATTTCATTTTTTCATAACTACTGTTCTATGAGGGAACGGAATTTCTATTCCTGCCTCATCAAACCTTTCTTTTATTTTCTTATTTAAATCGCACCCCAAAACAAAAGCATCAGCTGGAGTTTGAGCCCAAATCCAAGCTCTTATATTAACCGAGGATTCTCCAAAATCTAATAACCTTATTGTAACTGGATCCTCATCATTTTCTTTTTGTTCTAAAGTTCTATTATCATAAAATTTAGGATGATCTAAAATTTCTTCTTTCATAATTTTCATCGCAAGATCAACATCTGAATCATAACTTATTCCCATTGTAAATAATTTACAAATCTTTTCATCTACAATGTTTGCATTTTCTAAAGTCTCAGTACTAATTACCGAATTAGGTACAACAATCCTTTTATTTTCAAAAGTTCTAATAACAGTATGTCTAAGTGTAATATCTTCAACGATTCCCATTACATTTTTAGATACCAAAGTCAACCTATCGCCAATGCTAAATGGTTTAAACAGCGCTATAAATATTCCGCCTACAATATTTGAAAAGGCCTGTTGAGATGCAAAACCTATTACAATAGCTAAAATTCCAGATCCGGCGAATAATGATTTTGATATAATTCTTAAACTTGGAATACTATATATAGCAAGTAAAAAACCTAAAAAATATACTATACCTAATACTAAATGTTTTAAAAAATTAAACTGAGTTATATCCATTCGAGTTTTTTCCATACGCTTTGTCATCACTTTTTTTATTATCTTCACCATAAGAATTGTTCCAAATAAAACTGCTATTACTGTACCCATTTGAATTAATGCTAATATCCAGGGTTCCTCTCTTCCAAATAAAATTTCCATTATAAAACCTCCTCTATTTTTTATAAAACTAATATAATATATTTATATCTAAGATACATTCTAAATTCCTTTCAATGCCAATCCCACCAAAGCAGAACCTCCTAGATAATAAACTGGATGTTTCTTATACTTATCAATTAAAAATATTAATACTCCTAATAAGATTAGACCTCTAATATTAATAAACTCAAAACTAAAATCAACCTTTTTTGAAAGGTCCAGCAACTGCTCCACTCCTATATCAAAGGCTACATATCCAATTAGTCCAACTACAGCTGGCCTTATACCCTTTAAGGCTCCTCTTACAAAAGGATCATCATCAAACTGCATAAAAAAATGCGCAATCAAAGTTATTATAAATAAAGAGGGCAATACAAGTCCAAAAGTAGCTATTATTCCACCTGGAATCCCACCTGTTTTATATCCAACAAATGTTGCTAAATTAACACCAATTGGTCCAGGAGTCGATTGAGCCACTGCGATAATATCTAAAAGTTCTTTTTGAGTGATCCAATTATAATCTTTCATTATAGTTTGCAAAAAAGGTAAAGTTGCTAATCCTCCTCCTATGGAAAAAAGTCCAATTTTGAAAAATTCAAAAAAAAGTTTTACATATAATATCATCTAAAATCCTCCTCCTCATCATCTTGATATATTTTCCATGACGCATCTATTAGACCTATAGAAGCAGCAGTTATTATTACTATAACAGGAGAAACACTAAAAGCTGTTATTGCCAAAAAAGAAATTATACCTAAAACATATCCAAATATACCTTTAAAAGCTTTTCTTATCATTCTTATTACAACTTTTAATATTAATGCTACAACAGCTATATTAATTCCACTTAATGCATATTGAACATAAATATTCTCTTGAAATTTTCCAAAAAAGATTGCTATTATTGTTATTATTATTATCGATGGAGTTATCATTCCCAATGTCGAAAAAATTGCACCTAATATTCCTCTCCTTTTATAACCAATAAAAGTAGAAGTATTAACAGCTATTATTCCTGGAGTACACTGTCCCAGAGCGTAATAATCCAAAACCTCTTGTTCCGTAGCCCACTTTTTTTTATCAGTGATTTCTCTTCGTATCATAGGAAGCATAGCATATCCACCGCCAAAGGTTACTCCTCCTATTTTAAAAAAAGTCAAAAAAAGTTCTATTAATTCTTTCATGGATAACCTCCTAATTTTTATATAATTATAGCATATATTCTTACGATAATCAAAAAAGCTCCGCCAGGGAGCTTTTTTGATTATATTTCATTTATGTTTATATTTTGACTTCTCTTTGGTCCAACTGAAACAACAGAAATTTGTGTTCCCACTATTTCTTCTAATCTTTTTACATATTTTTTAGCATTTTCAGGCAATTTGTCAAAATTTCTTATATCTGTAATATCTTCATCCCATCCATCCATCTCTTCATAAATTGGCTTAGCTTTTTCCAATTTATTTAAAGAAGCAGGAACAGTTTCATATTTTTTTCCATCGATTTCATAAGCAACAGCAATTTTTATTTTTTTAACTCCACTCAATACATCCAATTTAGTTAAGGCAATATCAGTTAAACCATTTAACCTAACTGCATATTTTCCTACAACTCCATCAAACCATCCACATCTTCTTGGTCTTCCTGTTGTTGCACCATATTCTCCACCTTTTTCTCTTATCTCTTTCCCAAATTCATCATCTAATTCAGTAGGATATGGACCAGCACCAACTCTTGTAGTATATGCCTTCATAACTCCAAAAGATCTATCTATAGCCGTTGGAGGGACTCCAGCTCCAGTTGTAACTCCTCCTACTGTTGGAGATGAAGAAGTAACATATGGATATGTTCCATAATCTATATCCAGCATTGCCGCTTGTGCTCCTTCAAATAAAACAACTTTATCTGATTCTAAAGCTTCATGTATTATAGGCATAGAATCAATTATTCTATTTTTTAATTTTTTTATATATCCTTTATACTCATTTAGTATTGCATCAAAATCAAGTTTTTCTTGATTATATACTCTTTCAAAAAAGGCATTTTTTTCTTGTATATTGTTTTTTAATCTCTTTTTAAAATATTCAATATCTAATAAGTCAGAAGCTCTAATCCCAACTCTTGAAATCTTATCTCCATAAGCAGGACCTATCCCACGTTTAGTTGTTCCAATTGCATTTTTCCCTCTTAGACTTTCTTTTACTTCATCTAATGTAATATGATAAGGCATTATTATATGAGCTCTATCACTTATATATAATTTAGAAGTGTCTATTCCCTTACTCTCCAGTAATTCAATTTCTTCAATTAAAACCCTTAAATCAACTACTACACCAGGACCTATAATGCAACTTCCTGAACCATTTAATATTCCAGATGGCGTTAAATGAAGTACATATTTTTCATCTCCAATTACAACAGTATGTCCTGCATTATTTCCTCCCTGATACCTAACTATAAGGTCAGCTTTCTCTGCTATAACATCAATCATTTTTCCTTTTCCTTCGTCTCCCCATTGTGTTCCAACTACTACGTAACCTGACATATTGCACCTCTTCCTTTAATCTATTATTTTAATATTATATATTAAACTTTTTTGTTAATATATTTTATAATTTGATCTAATCCATTTTGATTTTCTTCAAAAAAGGTTTTTATCTTAAAATCTTTTTTGACAACCATTTTTCTTTGTGAATCTTCATCTTTTTTTAATTTATCTGATACTACTTCTTGAAAGTCCTTGCTAGTTTTAATTCGATGACCTATGTTACGATTCAAAACTTCTTTTGCAATTTCCTTAGCATTTTGCATATAAGGACCAAATATTGGTTTTTTTCCATAATGTAAAGGTTCTAATAAATTATGACCTCCTACATTAACTAAGCTTCCTCCAACAAAAACTAAATCTGCTATTTGATATAACTTTGTTAAAACACCCATTTTATCTACCAAAACAATATTACCTTTAAATTTATAATCAAACTTTTGACTCCACTTTATATAATCATAATTATTATCATTTAGATATCTTTCAACTTTTTCTACCCTGGTAATATGCCTTGGCACTAAAAATAGAAAAAACTTATTTAAATCTAGATTTTCTAAAATAAACTTCTCTTCTCCATCATGAGTACTTCCCGCCACAAATATTTTTTTATTTATATTATATTTAGAAATAATTTTATCTCGATCTTTCTTTTTTTCTTTGGGAAGCGATATGTTAAATTTTAAATTACCATTTATAGATACATTTGAAGGAATAGCTCCTAAAGTTATAATTCGTTTTTTATCTTTTTCAGTTTGCATAAAAAAATGATCTATTTTGTTTAAAACATTTTTTAATAAAAATTTAATTTTAAAATAACTTTTATAGCTTTTATCTGATATCCTTCCATTTATAAGTATTATTTCAGACTTTTTTGAAACTTCATTTATGAGATTTGGCCATATTTCCGTTTCGATTAATACAAGTAATTTTATGTTAATTTTATTTACAAGTTTTTTAATGAAAAACTTATCATCAAGAGGAAAATATATTATATGAACATTTTTTAATTCTTTATACATTTTTTTAGCGATAGACATACCAGTGTCCGTCATAACTGTTATTAAAATTTTTTCATCTGTAGAGGCTATTTTTTTTATTAATCTCTCAGATAAATTAACTTCTCCAACAGAAGACATATGGAACCATATGTAATCTCCAAATGATATTTTTTTATACGAAAATAATCTCTTTTTTAAAAATTTATATTTAAATATCAAAAAAGGAGATAAAATAATTCCGCCTAGATATCTTATTATATTATATATCATTTATTTACTCCGTACAACATTTTTCTTATTTTTATTATTAATTAATGTCATTAATATAATCGAAACAAATATTAGAAGTCCTCCTAGAATAATATTCATGGTCAATACTTCACCTAAAATTATAACACTCAATATTGAAGCAATAAATATTCGACTAGATGATAATAAACTTGTTTCCACTGCTGTTAGGTATTTCATTCCATAGGTTAAGGTATATTGCCCTAAAAATGAAACAATTCCTACAGATATTAATAAAATTAATTCATATGTAGATGGAATTTCAAAAAAGGCTACAAAACTTACAAAAGTAACTACTGTTCCTATTGTCATTAAATATGTTAAAATTGTAAAAGAATCATCAGTTAATCTAACTTTTCTCAAAGATACAATTGCAAAACCTGCTACAAAACCTGCTAATATTCCTGTTAGATCTCCTATATTTACACTCTGAAATTTGACTCCTACTACCAAAAATGTCCCAGCTAAACCGAGTAATACCACTAAAAATTTCTTAATAGTTAATTTTTCCGGTAATACAAATGGTGCAATTAATGCAACAAATACAGGATAAGTCAAGTTATATATATTTGCCTTTGTTACTGTTGCTAGTTGAATTGTTACAAAAAACAGTATCACAGCTAAAGTATTTAATATTCCCCTTGCCCAAAGTGCTTTTTTATTAACTGGTCTTACTTTTTTATTTTTAACTTTTTTGATAACAAGTATTGATATTAGTCCTATTACAAATCTAAAAAAAACCACCTGAACTGCCGGTATAGATCCACCTTCTGTTATTGTTTTTACAATCAGTGTCATTGATGAAAAAAGTAAGACTGATAGTAAAATAAAAAAATATCCTCGAATCTTCATCTTTTCTCCTCATTTCATATTTTTAAAATTACATGAAATTAGTGGCTTAGATCTAAGCCACTAATTTCTAATCTTTACATAATAAAAACCCGCAATGCGGGTTTTTATTATAAATTATAAAGTATTTACATTTTCTTTTAAAGTTTTTCCTGGCTTAAATTTAACTACTTTTTTCGCTGGTATTTCAATAGATTCACCAGTTTGAGGATTTCTACCTTTTCTAGCTTTTCTAGTTTTTACTTTAAAACTCCCCCATCCGATAAATTGGATATCTTCTCCAGCCACTAAAGTTTCTTCAATAGTGTCTAAAAAAGTTTCCACCAAATCTTTAGCTTCCGTTTTCTTCAATCCTTTTTTTTCTGCAATTTTTGCAACAAAATCTTTTTTTGTCATTTTCTCTCCTCCTTTATTTATTAGTCATTACACCTTTATTATACACATTTTTTTTGTTTTGTCTAGTTTTTTTTTCAGAAATCCAGGTTTTTTATGTATTTTTCTTCAAATTCTTTTTCTTTATTTAAATTTATATACTCATAATTATATTTTTCGTTTGTCATTTTTTTCATATTCATATCAGCTCTCAACCCTGATATTACAAGGTTTTCATTGGTTTTTATTACATCAAATTGATCACTTTTTAATAGACCTAAGGTCAAAATATACTCTTTTTTTAAATTTTCTCCAAAATTTCCAGTTATTACTATTTTTTTTATTTCTTCTCCAATATCTTCTACCTTTTTTGACATAATATCTACAGCAGATCTAATAGCAGATTTTGATTTTTGAATCTCTCTTATGTCTCTTTGACTTATATATACTTCGTTATCGATATAAAAACGACCTTGTTTTAAATGAGAATTTAAATTTGGATACAAATTAGTTTCAGAAACTAATTTCCCTGTATTATCAATTAATTCAACTTCTAATAATTCAGAAATTAAAGCAAAAATACCCGTTCCAGATATACCTTGTATTTTTTCATTTTCTATAGTTTTATATCTTATATTATCTCCGATTTCAATATCTATCAAAGCTCCAGAATTTGTATTCATTCCACACTCTAGCGATGCCCCCTCAAAAGCAGGTCCTGCAGCTGTAGAAGTTATTAATGCTTTATCATCACCAATATATAAAAGTTCTCCATTGGTTCCAATATCGATTATAAGAATATTTTTTTCTGCTCTTTTATATTTCATATAATAATTAAATATAGAATATGTATCTCCCCCTACAAATGCAGATAAATTAGGAAAAATATTAACTTTACCATTTTTTTTCATATTTAATCCTAATTTACTACCTAGAACTACCTTTCTATCACAGAAAGGAGCCGAATAAGGGGGTATAGTTAAACTCTTCGGAGACAACCCCAGGAATAATGCCTCCATAGTTGAATTCCCGGCCACTATGAGCTTTTTTGTTTTTTTTATAAGAGAAATTTCATTGATTTTTTTTATTATTATTTCTTGTAGTTCTTTTAAATTATCAGAATCAGACAAGGCATAAGTTATTCTATTTAAAACATCATATCCATATTTTCTTTGTGGATTATAAAAACTTCCTCTGTCAATAAGCTTTTTTGTCTCATAATCATAAAACTCTATTTTTATACTTGTAGTTCCTAAATCCATAATTCCTATAAGGGTTTTAGAATAATTTCTCCATTTTTTTTGTCTTATATTTTGTTTAGATAATATTTCAATTTCTAAATCGCTTTTTACTTTAGTCATACAAGCCAACCTTACTCCATTTTTCAATTCTTGATCACTTAATCTTTCTTTCTCATTTTCAGATATATCATTGGTTTTTCCATTTTTTATTCGCACTTTACATTTACCACAAGTCCCATTTCCATTACATGGCGATTCTATTTGAATCCCTTTAAACCTCAAAATTTCCAATAAATTTTTTAATTTTGAATTATAAATTATCTTCATTTTGTTCTCCTTGATTTCATTTTATATTATTTAAGCTATAAAAAATAGTTGTTTTCTAATTATTATCCTGTTATTACCATTTTTAATCCTAAAATAATCAAGATAACCCCACCAATATAATCAGAATATTTTTCAACTAAAATTATTTTCTTAATATGCCCCACTAATAAAAATGATATTCCCGTCATAATACTTGTAATTACTCCAATTACCAACGTATTAATAAAAATAGCCATAAAAGAGTACTGATATAATAGTGAAAATCCTACTCCAAGGGCATCTATACTTACGCTTACTCCCAAAGTTATAAATGTCCATAGAGTTAAATTTAAGTATAAACATTCTTCAGTATTTTCTAACCCCTCTTTAATGAATAAAACTCCAATTATAATTATAATAATCCCACTTAGATAACCGGAAATATTGAAAAAATATTGGCTTATAAAACCTCCTAAAATCGCACCTAAAAATGCCAAAAAACCCTGAAAAAAACCAAATGAAAATGTTAATGAAAACTTTTCATATAATTTAGATTTTTTTCCACATCCAATTCCTAAAGCTAGTCCAAATGCATCCAATGAAAGAGCAAAGGATATTAAAAAAATATTTCCTATCAGCATATCTCCTCCTAAAATTTAGTATAATTAAAAATAGATGATACATACCATTATCATATAGTATATAACATCTATTTATTTTATATAATATATTATAAATTTAAAAATATTTTTATTACATTTGCTCCACCAATTATTGTTCCTAATACACTTCCTAAATTAGCAAATACGACAATTAATAATATTTTTGTAACCTTGTTATTTAGTAAATCTTTAAACTCCATTCCCTGCGAAAGACTTTCAAAATCCTTTACTTGGGGTTTTCGAAGTACGGCCTCTGTTATTCCAGCAAACCAACCAGCAGCTATTGCAGGGTTTAAAGAACTTATAGGAGCAGCCACAAATGAAGTCAGAATAGTAAGTATATGCCCTCTCATCAATATTACTCCTAAAGCAGAAAATATTCCATTCCACATTATCCAAGCACCTGCCTGTTCCATTCCCATATCCCAATTATTCAAAAAAGTATAAGTAATAATCCCTAATATTAAAGCAGGGATTGACCATGCTATATATTTTCCAACATTTGATTTTGGAGGCAATTTAGTTATCTTTGAAATATCCTGTTCTTTTCCTAACTCTTTTTTGACTCCAGGAACATGAGCAGCTCCTAGAACTGCTACTATTTTATCACCTTTAGCATTTTTTATCTCATGAGCCAAATATTGATCTCTTTCATCTAAAAGATATTTTTTTAGTCCAGGCATCTCATCTCCCATTTCTTCTAAAATACTATTTAAAGCATCACCTGTTTTTAATTCATCCATGTCATCTTCAGAAATTTCATGTTCTCCAAATATCATAAATAAAAGTTGAGACATCAATTTCATTTTTTCCATAAATTTTAATCCACGCCATATTCTTTTAAAAGTAATTTGTATATTTCTATCTGCTAAAACTAAATTAGCATCTATTTCCTCAGCAGATTCAATTCCTTGTCTCATTTCTTGACCAGCTTTTATTCCAAATTTTTCAGCCATTTTATTTTGATAAGAGCTTATAACCAAATTTGTAAGTAATAAAAGAGACTTTTTTTTCTTAATGACCTCAAAAATATCCATATCATTCCATCTATTTTTATTTTTAATAGATCCGTATCGTTCTCTATCCAATTCAATACATATACTATCCGGTTGTTCTTCATCAATAACTTTTTTGACTTGCTCAGCACTCTTTTTTGAAACATGAGCAGTTGCTATTAATATTATCTCTTTATCATTTATATTAATTCTTTCAATATTTTTCTCCATTGTATCCTCATCTTTCTATATATTTAATATTTTTACACATAAGTTTCTATTCTAATAATTCATCTACATATACTAACTTTACCTCTTGTTCTGTTATATATGGCAACATTTCCTTAATAGCCTGTGCAGTTTCACTGTGATAATGTCCAATAGCAATAACATTACCATTTTTGACTGCTAGATCCGTTGCAATTTTTATTTGATTTTTTATATAAGAAATATCCAATTTGTTGTCTAAAAAAACTTTTCTTTTTTGAGTTTTTATTCCGTTTTCTTTTGCAATCTTATAACCGGTAGTTGTGTTTTGTGTCACACTATCGATATAAAATAGATTGTTTTCTTTTGCTACTTCCAAAGCATATCCCATTTTTTCTCGATCAGAAGTAAATTGAGATCCCATGTGATTATTTAATCCTGTTACTGGTCCAACTGATTCAAGTGCAGAAAATATATTTTTTCTTATCTCTTCTCTACTCATCTTTGTATTAATAAGTCCTTTTGTATTTTTATTTAAACCTTTAACTACAGAATTTCTGGGTATAGCTTCCATTGGCATATGTAACATGGTTAAATAGCCAGCTTCTCGTAAAATATCTCCCGATTCTTTAGTTTTGGGCAAAAAAGGTAAAATAGCAAAATTTAAAGGTTCTCTTATTTCTAAAAATTTATAGGCTGTTTTTTCGGTTCTTCCTACATCATCTATTATGATTGCAAGTTTATTTTGAATAAAATACTCCAATTTAAGTTTTGCAATTTTCTTATTATCATAATAAAAATTAATTATATTTTCAGTCATATGCTGATCTAAAGGCACATTTTCAAAATCTAAGTTAATTCCTTTTTCCAAAATTGCAGAAATTTCTAGGTATCCACTGTCAATATTTTCATAGTACTCAGCATTATTTTCCTCTAGTTCATCTCTTATTTTATTAATGGCATCTTTTAGTAGAGCTCGTTTTTCTTTCCTTTTTATTAATCTCTCAGCTTCAACATTTTCTTGTTTTTTATATTTTTTATATTCAAAAAAACCCTTTCCAAACCCAAAAATAAATACTGATAAAATTATTACATAAATTATTTTTTTCATTTAACACCTATCCTAACATCTTATCTAAAATTTGTTTGTGTATCAACTCTTCTATGTTGGATACAACATCATCAATTGAAAGCTCTGTAGTATCAATTTCTATGCTATCCTTTGCCTTTTTTAAGGCTCCTATTTCTCTATTCATATCTTGTTTATCTCTTTTTTGAATTTCTTCATATATATCTTTATAATCGCTGTCGATTCCTTTTTCTTGATATTCTCTATATCGTCTCCGAGCTCTTTCTTCAATTGTTGCATTTAAATATATTTTTAATTCTGCATTTGGAAAAACAACTGTTCCAATATCTCTTCCATCTAATATAGCTCGTTTTTCTTGAGCGATTTCTCTTTGTTTTTTTACTAAATTCTTCCTAACTATTTTTAGTGATGCGATTTTAGACACATTATTTGAGACTTCTTGAGATCTTATTTTTTCAGTAACATCTCTATTGTCTAAATAGAATTTATTATCTTTTATATCTAATTTTGTATTCTTTAAAGTTTCCATAATTTTTTGTTTATCTGAGATATCAATATTTTCTTCTAATATTTTTAGAGTTACTAACCGATACATTGCACCTGTATCTAAATAATTTAAATTTAAATCCTTGGCAACTCGTTTTGAAATAGTACTCTTACCACTTCCTGCTGGTCCATCAATAGCCACAATGAAACTCATTTTAACCTCCCCGAGATTGAAATCCAATCTTTTTTAGTATTAATATCAATAACTGCAAATCCATGATCTTTTAACTTTGAGATAAAAACATCTTTTTCTTCTTTAAGTATACCAGAGAAAATAAATATAGAATCTTCTTTCATTATATTTTTTATCTCTTGAATAATCTCCAAGATTATATTTGAAAGCATATTTGCTATTATCAGATCAAACTTTTTATTTCTAATCTTATTTTTTAATTCTCCAGCATATAATTTGAAATTTTTATTAATTTTATTTAATTCCAGATTTTTTTTAGCTATTTTAATTGCTTCAGGATCTATATCAATTCCAGTTATATTTTTTACCCCTAACTTTTTTGCAACAACCATAAGTATTCCAGATCCAGTACCAATATCAATCATATCGTCTTTTCCATCCAAAACTTCTGTCATTTTTTCTATACATAAGCTCGTTGTTGGATGGGTACCAGTACCAAATGAATTTTCAGGATCAATATTTATAACAACTTCTCCTGGTTGAGATATATAATCTTCCCACTTTGGTTTTACAATAATATTTTCATATATTTTAGTAGTGGTAAAATAAGATTTCCAATTATCTTTCCAATCTGTATCAGAAACTTTTTTGTAATCAACAGATGCTTGAAGTTTATATCTTTTATTTATATCTTTAGATTCAAATTTTTTTATCTTTTCTCTTAAAACTTGCTTTTTTGAATCAGAGTACCTGTTATCAATAAAATACCCAATTATGGCACCAGAGAATGGACTTTTTTGATTGATAAATCCATCTTCTATATTAGTTTCTTTATCTTGAAATAATAATTCCCTTAATCCAAATTCATAAAATATATCTTTTAAACTCTCCACAGTATTTTCTTTATATTCTTTATTTTCTTCAAAATCTTTTTTGTTTTTTATATCTAAAAAGCTTATATCCTTTGATCTAAATTTAATCCGTGCCTCTATCCAATTCATAAGATTTTTTTCTCCTTATCATCATCTTTTCTGATTATAATAGGCTTTTTAAATTTTTCTCTTTTCTTTTGATAATCAAATCTAAAATGAGCACCTCGACTCTCTCTTCTATACAAAGCTGCTTCAGTAATTAGATACGCAACTGTTATCATATTTATAAGTTCTAACCCTTGAATTATTACATCTTTATTAAATTTGTAATTTATAACTTCATCAGCATAACTTTTAATTTTTTTTAAAGCTTTTTTTAGATGCTTCTCTTCTCTAAATACTCCTACATTATCCCACATGTTCTTTTGTAATTTTCTTCGAATTTCAATTATTTTTTTATGAGTTATTATATCCTTTGTATTTTCTGAGAATTCATATTTATTTTTGTTTATTTTTGTATTTTCACTTTCTAGAATTTTTTTCGATACTCTCTTTCCAAAAACTAACCCTTCTAACAAAGAATTACTAGCTAATCTATTAGCACCATGAACCCCTGTTCTAGCAACTTCTCCTACTGCATATATATTTTCTTTATTAGTTTTTCCATTTAAATCAGTATTTATCCCACCCATTATATAATGAGCTGCAGGAGAAACAGGTATATAGTCCTTTGCTATATCTATACCGTGTTCACTACAAAATTCGTATATTCCAGGAAATCTGTTCTTTAAATATTCTTTATCCAAGTGAGTCATATCTAAATATACGCATTTAGAATCTGTTCTTTTTATCTCTCGTAAAATAGATCTACTAACAACATCTCTAGGAGCTAATTCTTTTTTAGATGTATAATTTTCCATAAACTCTTCTCCATGAATATTTCGTAGCTTTCCTCCTTCTCCACGTAGAGCTTCTGAAATTAAAAAACTAGGAACTCCTTTTTTATAAAAAGTTGTTGGATGAAATTGTATAAATTCTAAATCTGATAATTCTACGTTATGTCTATATGTTATAGCCAATCCATCTCCAGTAGCCACTTCAGGATTAGAAGTATTTTTATATATTTGGCCAATACTACCTGTTGCAAAAATTATACTTTGAAAAAAAACTTGAACATATATTTCATTTTTTTCGTCATAAGCCAAAGCACTATTTTTGTCTAAAATATCTATCAAAAAAAAGTACTCTTTTAATTTTATATTTTGCTTCTTTCTTTTTTCATCGGCCAAAGCTCTTTCTACTTCAGCCCCGGTAGTATCTCCAGCGTGTAATATTCTATTTTTCGAATGTGCTGCTTCTTTTGTAAGAGAAAGAGAACCGTCAGATTTTCTGTCGAATTTGGTATTTATATCAAGTAACTCTCTAATTCTTCTAGGACCTTCTTCAACTAAGGTTTTCACTGAATCTTCATTACATAGACCAGCACCAGCATATATAGTATCTTTTACATGCAAGTCATAATCATCATCATCTGAAAATACAGCTGCAATTCCTCCCTGAGCATATCTAGTATTTGTTTCGATTAATTTTGATTTTGTAATTACTAAGACATCGTTTTCTTTTGCCAAACTTAGACTTGTCTTTAATCCAGATATTCCAGTCCCAACTACTAAATAGTCACATTCAATTTTATCTTTGATATTAATATCTAAAAAATTTAAGGGACTTAATTTATCTATAGGTCTTGTCATATGAATTTTACCTCTCTCCTTTAAGTCTTTTCAAAAAAGTATAATCCGTTAAATTAAGTTTTATAGGAGTTATTGAAACTTTTTTGTTTTTAACTGCATTAAAATCTAGTTCTATCCCATCTCCATATTCCACAGCTTCACCACCAAGCCAATAATATTTATTACCTTGTGGATCTATTCTCTCAGTAAAATTATCTTCATATCTTTTTTCGCTTTGAATAGTATAATCAAAGCCTTTTAGCTCGGAATATTTAATATTTGGAACATTTATATTTAGCAAACTATCTCTTGGAAAATC
Organism: Fusobacteriota bacterium; assembly: GCA_051746725.1. Lineage (GTDB taxonomy): Bacteria > Fusobacteriota > Fusobacteriia > Fusobacteriales > JBNJFI01 > JBNJFI01. The sequence continues at coordinate 7,245 of JBNJFI010000008.1, read as the reverse complement.
ATCTTTTTTTATCTCTTTAAGATAATCTATCAAAAATTTTGCTGCTGTATCATAATTATAAGTATCTTTATCTTTATCTGTATATACTGAAATTGCAATAGAAGACAATCCTAGAAGAGATCCTTCAGCCGCTGCTGAAACAGTTCCAGAATATAAAATATCAGTTCCTAAGTTTTCTCCTCTATTAATTCCAGAAATAAGATAATCAAATTTAGTATCTTTGTATATACCCCAAATAGCTAATTTAACACAGTCAGTTGGCTTTCCGGAAACTGCATATCCATAAAATTCATTATTTTTATAAACTTCTTTTATTCTAAGAGGTTCATGTAGAGTTACTCCATGACCTGTACCGCTCTCTTCTTTCTGAGGAGCAACTACATACACCTCATGATCCTCAGCTTTTAAATATTGTCTCAGGATTCTAATCCCCTCTGCATCAATCCCATCATCATTTGATAAAAGTATTTTCATTTTCTTCTCCTTTAAGTACATTTATTAAATTGTGAATATAAATAATTCCTGTATTAAATACTATAAATATTGTAAAAATATAATTAACTGCCTTTATTTGCTCGCTAATTAATTCAAATTTGATTTCAAAATAAAATAACATTGCCCAAAAAAGAGGCATTATAATTCCAGAAAAAAGACTAATTGTCCCCAGCATAAACTCTCCCTTTTTAATCTGATATATTCCTGGGATCATAATATAAAAAAATGTAAAATATGAATTTCTGTTAACATTTTCTTCCTCGATAATTTTTCTATTTTTATTTAATAATTTTTCAGTACACTTACGGCAATAATATAGTTTTTCTGGTTCTTTTGAAATCATTTTAATTTCATTTCCACAATTTATACAAGTTTTCATCTCATTCACTTCTCTCTTTCGATTTGAAATATATTTAGTTAATAAGCTACTTGAAAATCTTTATAGTTTTGACCAGAATATTCTTCAACTTCTATATTAGTAACATTTGCTGCTGGTGGTCCCTTTTTTAAATTTTTCAATAATTCATCATAAGTTTCTGAGTTTATATCATTTAACTTTAATTCAACATCTCCATTACTTAAATTTTTAACTCGACCTTTCAAACCCAATTTTTTAGATAAGTTTAAACAAAAATTTCTATAACCAACCATTTGAACTCGACCTTGTATTATAAATTTTTTCATTTTATTACTCCTTTTTTGATTATATATCCTCTAATCTGACATCTAATCTTTCTATTGAGCTACATTTACCAGTCTCTTCATCTATTTCTACTTCAATTCCATTTAATCTTATATTTTCTTTACATACTTTAAACCTCGTAGGTAAACAATCTTTAAATTTTTGAATAATATCTTCTTTTTGCATTCCAATAATACCATCAAATCCACCACTCATACCGATATCTGTTATATATCCTGTTCCTTTTTTTAAAATACGATTGTCCGCGGTAAGTACATGTGTATGCGTTCCATAAACAACTGATGCTTTTCCATCTAAAAACCAACCCATGGCCATTTTTTCTGAAGTAGTTTCAGCATGAAAATCAACAATAATGCAGTCAGTTTCTTCTTTCAAGCGCTTTATCTCATCTTCTATTTGTAAAAATGGAGACTCTAGTTCTCCCATAAAAATTCTACCTTGTAAATTTATAACACCTAATGTTTTCCCTTTTTTGCTATAAACAGTACTTCCATGACCTGGTGCTGTATCCACATAATTAAGAGGTCTTAATATTCGCTCTGTAGAGTCTAAATATGGATATATTTTTTTTTGATCCCATACGTGATTTCCTGTTGTTATAATATCAACTCCACTATTAAAAAAGCTTTCAGCTATATTTTCAGTTATACCAAAACCACCAGCTGAATTTTCACCATTTATTACTATAAAATCATACTTAGATTTGTTTTTTGATAAATATCTTTTTAAGACCTTTCTTCCTGGTTTGCTAATCAAATCGCCAACTATTAAAACTTTCATCTTTACTCCTTCTAAATAAATTCATTTTATTATGAAATATTATTATATATATAAATAGCGACCTTGCAGTCGCTATTTATATAACTTATTTATACTAATTTTGTTTTATTTTGCGTACTCTACAGCTCTTGTTTCTCTTACTACAGTTACTTTAATTTGTCCAGGATATTGCATCTCTTCTTCTATTTTTTTTGCAACTTCTCTAGATATATTAATAGCTCTATCATCAGTTATTTGTTCTGGATCAATTATTATTCTTATCTCTCTACCGGCTTGTATTGCATATGCCTGTTTAACCCCATTAACATCATTACCAATTTTTTCAAGATCTTTCAATCTCTTAATATATGTTTCTAAAGTTTCTCGTCTTGCACCAGGTCTAGAAGCCGATACAGCATCTGCTGCCTCTACTAAAACTGCTATAATACTATTTTTCTCAGTATCTCCATGATGAGCTCCAACAGCATTAACTATAATATCTTTCTCATTGAATTTTTTTAAATAGTTTGCTCCTAAAACTGCATGAGATCCTTCTTTATCATGATCTAAAGCCTTTCCAATATCATGAAATAATCCAGCTCTTCGTGCTAATCTTTCATCAATTCCAAGCTCAGAAGCCATCATCCCCATTATATTAGCTACTTCCATTGAATGGTTCAATATGTTTTGACCATAACTTGTTCGATATCTCAATCGTCCCAAGGTTTTCTTAACATCTAATTTTACATTATGTATATTAGTTTCTAACAAAGCCTGTTCTCCAGCATCTAAAATCTCAGCATCAACCTCTTCTTTAGCCTTAGCAACAATCTCCTCAATTCTTGCGGGATGTATTCTTCCATCTTCAACAAGCTTTTCTACTGCTATTCTTGCAATTTCTCTTCTTACAGAATCAAAACTTGATAAAACCACTGCTTCTGGAGTATCATCTATTATTACATCAACACCAGTTTGAGCTTCAAGTGCTCTTATATTACGTCCTTCACGTCCAATTATTCTTCCTTTCATATCATCATTTGGAAGATGTACCACTGCAATTGTGGTATCAACAACATAATCAGAAGCCGCTTTATTTATTGCATTGGATAAAATTTTCTTAGATAATTTATCTTTTTCTTCTTCTAATATCTCTTCACTCTCTTTAATTAAAAGAGCTCGTTCATGAGTTAATTCTTTTTCTAAATTCGATAGTAATCTCTCTTGTGCTTCCTCTTTTGTTAATTCTGCGATTCTTTCAATTTCTTTTTCTCTTTTTTCTTTTAGTTGTTCTATTTCCTCTTCTTTTTTAGTAAGAGAATCAGTTTTTTTAAGAAGTTCAGTCTCTTTTTTCTCTATTCTTTCCGTTTTTTTATCTAGACTTTCCTCTTTTTTGATTATACGATCTTCTTTTTTCTTAATTTCATTGTTCGCTTCTTTAATTTCTTTTTCTGCTTCTTCCTTTAACTTGTACGCTTCTTCCTTAGCTTGAATCTTAGCTTCTTTTTTTAATGCTTCTACTTCTCGCTTTGCATCTTCTTCTATTTTTGAAGCGTTTTCCTTTAATGCTTTTATTTCACGTTTTATTTCATCTCTTTTTCCAATTTCAGCATCGACTATTCTTTTTCTCAGAATATATCCTACTGCACCACCAGCACTAGCTGCTAATACTGCTGAAATAATTATTCCTATACTACTAATCAAAATCACCTCCATATGTTATATATATATTAAAAAATATATATTATTGATAACTATTGTACATTTTTTTTAACTGTTTGTCAATATAATATGTAATTATCTTCTAGATTTATATTTTGCGTTCCTTCAAGTACATGAAAAACTAGTATCTTATCTTGAGAATCAAAAAATCTTATTTTGGCGAGTTTTTCCTTTTTGGCATATAAAACCTCTCCAGTTTTATTATCAATTATTTTATCTTTTAATCTTCCCAGGTTATATGTATTTCCAACCTCTAGGTCTTTCTCATAGTAAGCACTTAAAAAAATCTTGTTTTGTTCTTTTTTGAGTATTTTTAATTCTTCGTTTATTTGATTTTGAGGATAAAGTCTTTTTAGCTCTTCCTTTACCTCTTGATAATCCAATATATGTCTTGATACAGCATATAGTTTATTATTTTCATTTGTTCTTTTATATAACCTGAATAGATTTAAATAGATTTTATCTTCATCTGAAAAATTTAATGCCTTTTTAAAGTTTATTTCTGCTAAATTATAGCTTTTTTTATCAGCATATAACTGTCCTATTTTTAAGAAATATCTATAGTTAAATGGATATTTCTTAATAGCCTCTTTTAATAGAATTAAACTATTATTAACGTCGTTTTTCTTTAAATAATCCAATGCTGTAAAATAATTGTTATCTGCCTTACTTTTTTGAGATTCTATTTTTGCTATATACTCATCAGTAGAATATTTATTTATAATTTTATCATATCTTTGATTGTCAAACAAAATTTCCAAAAAAGAAGATTTTATCTCTTCTTTTTCTTCTGTAGAATCATAGATCTTTTCTAAATACTCCAGATCTTCTTTTTCTAATAAAAACTCATAAATTTCTTTTTTGCTTTCGTTATCTAAATCCAATATCTTTTCAAATATCTTTTCATAAGTAGTTTCATCTTCTAAATTATATAAAATTTTAAAATATAAAACATTAGCTTCTTTGTAATCTTTATATTCATTTAAAACTTTTTCAAGCTGATACCTACCTTGTATTAAATTTCCATTTTCATAAAATTTATTGGCTTCTTTGTAATCTTCATAAAAATTATCACCTAATAACAAAAAAGATATAGTCAAAAAAGTTATAATTTTAACCATTTTCATTATTTATATGCCTTAACCGCTTCATCATTAGAATCATAAATCTCAAACAATTCATCTAACCCTACCATTTCAAATATATTAGAAATGTGGTCATTAAGATTTGAAAGTTTAATATCTCCCCCTGATGACTGTGCGTCCTTTAACCTACCTCTTAAAATCCCCATTGCAAGACTATTTATGTGAGTTAATTCAGAAAAATCAACGATAAAATTTTTCTTATCTTCTTCTAAAAGATCAATAAATTTTTGCTTTAATTCATGAGCAACTAATGCATCTAACTCCCCTTTTATTTTCATAATTACAATGTCATTTTCTTTCTCTTCTACTTCTAATTCAAAATTTGTTAACATTACTACCTCCTAATTTATTTTTTTATTAATTTCTATTTTAACACCTTTATCTTTATTGATGATTTTAAAGTCATCTGATAATCCTTCAACAATTTTAAGTCCTAATCCCCTATTTTCTGAACTGTTTTTCTCTGGTTCATTAATTTCTTTTATGCCACGACCAAAATCCTCAACTGTAAGGCTTATACTAGTTCTTCCTTTTTTGAGTATTATTTTTGTCGTTTTTTCTGAACTATCAACAGCATTATAGGCATGTTCTGCTACATTAGTTATTAATTCATCTACAATTGATATGAGTTGATCACGAAATAACTTAGATACTTTTTCAGTTTCTAAAAAACCACTTATAAAATCTCTAATAATTTTGATATTTTGTAGTTTTGAAACCATTTCTAATTCAATATCATTTTTTTTCAAGGTTATCACCCTCTTTCTTCATATTGTTCTAATATCCATTTTCCATCATTAATTTTAAATTCAAAATTATAATATACTGATTGATCTATATAATTAAATATAATAATAGTTTTAGCTTTATCTTTATAAAAATCAATTTTTCCAATAAATATATTCACATTGCTTAAATCATGTTTTTTTAACTGATTCATTTTTATTTTATTTATCAAGTTTTTATCTATGTTTTTTTCAATTGTTTCAAAATCATTTTCTTTCATGGCATTTTTTAAAATTTCAAGTAATTCTTCTAAATCTGATTTTTGATCACTACGTAATTCAATATCTTTATAAAGTTGTTGAATATTTATATCCTCAATATTTTCATTTTTTTTTAAATTATCTAATTCTTTTTTGGCATTATTTAATTGCCAATTTTGATAATAATCTTTAAAGTTTTTCAATCGAGGATCTTCATATTTTTTTTCAACTTGAAGTAAAGAACACCCTATTAAATTAAATATAATAATAATAAATAATAGATTTTTTTTCATACTAATACCCTCTCTATCTTTTACTATATTTTAACACATCAATATAGAAAAAGCAAGAGCTTTTAAACTCTTGCTTTTTCTATATTTTCTTTTATCTCTCTTAATTCCTCTAAATATTCAATGATAAAGCTATCCTGTTCGCACTTAGTATACTTGATAATCATCTCTTCAATTTCTTTTTTGATATTTGTCTTCCCCATTTTACTCATCCTCCTTGATTTTTTGTTTTAGATGTCATCCTTTACATCTATAATATATTATCGTTATTTACTCAGTTTTCTTTAACTTTTTTATTAAAATTAATCCAGGTAATATGATCATAACAAGACTTATTAGATGGGGGGCTCTTAGTCCAAAGATCATTAAATCATCTGCTCGAAATATTGTGACAATGGATCTTATTATCGCATATTCAATTAAATATATCAAAAACAGAGAACCTTTAGGTAGATCTTTTTTTCTAAATATAAACCAAATACTCAAAAAAGCTATAAAATTTAAAACCATCTCATAAATCATCGTTGGATGAGTTGGAATATTTGGAAATTCATTTCCAGCAGGAGTTCCCTTTGGAAAAATTATACCCCAAGGTACTAATTCAGTTGTCTTTCCTACAGCACCAGAAAGATATTTTTCCCACCAAGAATTAAAATTATTATTTAACATGACTTTTAAAGGGGTAAATGTCGGAACTCCATGGGCATCACCATTCATTAAATTACCAATTCTTCCGATAGCCTGCCCTAAAATAAAAGGAGCAGCTCCTATATCAGCAAGTTTCCATCCATCTTTCTTTTTTATTTTAGTAAAGACAAATGCTCCTAACATAGCACCTAGTATTCCTCCATGTATAGCCATTCCTCCATGCCAAACTGCAATTATTTCAGAGGGATTCGAAAAATAATATTCATGCTGTAATAATACATAATAAACTCTTCCGCCTAACAAACCAGAAATCATAACAGTGAATGCAAAATCTTCAACTGTTTTTTCCTTAAATCCTAAGTTTTTACCATGCTTTTTTGCTAAATATAATCCTAGAAAAAAAGCAATTGCATACATTAATCCATAATATCTAATTTCCAGTGGCCCTAAATTTAAAAATACTGGATTCATATATTCCTCCTATTTTTTTATTTGTTTTA
>JBNJFI010000007.1:36502-44568 GCA_051746725.1 Fusobacteriota bacterium | reverse complement strand
ATCTTACCTGTCACTGTCAATATAGCACCTACATCTGTTGCTCTTGCGTTAGAATCATCAGGAGTATCTGTTTTATAAGTTACATTTTCGATATTCTCCATTCCTAATTCTATTGTTTCACTTTCACCTTCCATTGTTAATCTGAATCCCATTTTGTTCCTCCTTGTTTTTTATTTTAAGTTACAAATATCGTAACTTATTAATTATTTTGAAGTACTCTTAGTAATATCTACTTCTAAATTTTTCATGTTTCCATTAAACATTAAGTTTAACTTACATCTGTTCTCTTCTAAATCTATCTCATATCCAATATCGTCTCCAACCTGCAATAATGAGTTTACACTTCCCATATCGCCTTCCCATTTACTTCTTTGGCTACTTGGATTATTGCTAAAAAATTTAACTATTTTATCTTGTTTAAAGTCACTAGATCTAAATCGTAACATTCTTTCTACATAAGTACTAACTAGAGTTTTATAAATAGAGTCAAATCCATCATCATTCATTGATAAACTTCTAGCTTTATACACTGTAATTCGTTTTATTTGTTTATCTTTTACCTGTGCATTATCAGATGAAAATACAAATCCAAAACTTTGTCTATTTATCTTTTGTTTGATATTATTTGTAAATCCTGATATCTCTTTTGCTAGAGTTGTTGTAGCCAGTAATCCATTGTCTCCAGATTCTAGATCAAATCTAACTCCTGGTATTTTCTTTGATACTTTTTTGAATCTCTGTTTTAAATATTCAGGACATTGATAAGCTGCCGTTATTCCTGCTGCTACGTAAGCTGCATCTATATATATTCCTTCTAGCCATAATTTTAGTATATCCTCTTTTTCCTTAGATAATGTTGCCCCACCATCGATCTCCTTCATTTTTCTATCTAATACAACTCCAGATTTATCTTTAGGAATAACTGTAAAATTTGGTAAACATGGAATAGCATATTCACTATAATCTTGTTTAGTCAGTTTCGAAGTCTTATTTATATATTTTTCTACTCCCATAGTTGCCATATTATTGAAAGTTGTTTTATCATTAGCATCAAAATTAAAGAAAATTTGTATTTTATAATCTTTTGCTACATTTAATATAGCAGTTAAAGATTCTAAAGTGTTTCCAGATGATTTCTTCTCTTTTTTAGTCCCTTTAAATCTATTTCTTCTAATTTTAGTTCCACTAGATTCATCTAAATCTATAGCTGGAACTATTCCAAACCATATTGTCTCATCAAAATCATTTTTCCCGTTTACAGTATTAAAAAATGTTTCCAATCTAGGTTTGTTATTAGACTTTACTAACATATCTAATTTAGTATTCGTAATCAGTAGCTCAGGTCTCATCAATTGATTTTTAGTATCATACTGTTCAAAGAACATTTTTATTCCTAAAAGTTTTTCTATTAATGGTTTTGCTACTTTTACAAAATCATCTTTAGAATCTTTATAAAATTGTAAATATGTGTTATAATTTTGAACTTCTTTTTCAACATCTATTTCAACTGAAGATGCTGTCAAAGGAGCAAAAGTTCGTGTTACCAAGCTTTTTACATAAGGATTAGAATTATCTGTAATCTCTTCATAATCCTCTTCAAAAACTTCTATTAATTCATCTCGTGTTCCATCATCCTGAACAGTTAAAGCCTGCTCCTCTTCTTTTGGTGCTTCTAATATTTTTAATTCTCCATCTTCTCCAATATCTAAGACTCCTATTTCAATTGGAGTAGCTTCTGATTCTTCTTGATTTTGACCTAAAAGAAGCCTAGTCTTAATATCTTCAATGGCCAAAGGTAACATTCCAAGTACATTATTATAATTTTGGCTTGCCTGTTCAAATTTGAGGTTAAGTTTATCCCCTATCTCTAATTTGCTTGGATCTTCTTCTTCTAACTTTGAATATTCTGTATGAAGATAATTTATCTCTTTTCTAACCATCTTAATATCTTCCATTATTTTTTTAGGAGATATCATATCCAGTACATTTTCAAATTTAAAATCTACATTTTTAGTCCCTTGGTCTTTTTTGGTATCAATTAAAGTAAATAACATCTTCAAAAAATCATTATTTTCATCTAACTTTACCTCTCCAACTGCATTTGCTGGTATATTTTCTGGTTTCTGCAAAGAGTAATTCACCTTTTGATTTGCTGCATTATAATAGTAATATACCGTTGGTTCAAATTTTCCTAAAAAATCGTCAAAACTTTTAACTAGCAAGTTTGAATTAATCTCATCAATCTTTTCATCTTTTAAACTATCGATTCCCTTAACACTTCCTACTAAAGTTAATAAATCCAATTTTTCAGGATTTACCTCTTCAAACAATATTGTTCTATTTGTCTGTGTGATAATATCCATTTTTTCCTCCTCAAAATTATTTTGTTTTCAGGATACATTATAACATAAAGATATTACACAAATATTACAAAATCAAAATTTTTCATTACAATTTTGTAATATTTACTCTCAACCCCTAATATAATTGGGGTTTCAGGTAAAAAAAAATCTAAAAAAAACTTTTTTTTCTTGAAAACTACAATATATTATGGTATTATATCTATATAGTTAAGAAATGTTTCTTTTATGAAACAATAATTTATACAGGGGGAAATAATGAAAGCTTTAGTTGTTGAAGACCATGATAGTTTAAAAACTTTACTGAAAGTTATTCTTGAATCTAAAGGCATTAAAACAGACGGAGTTGAAAATGGGACAGAATTTTTCAAAAAAGTCAATCGCAAAAAATATGATATAATTATTTTGGATATTAATTTACCAGATATTGACGGGATTACACTTTGTGAAATATTAAATTCAAATAAGAAAAAATATAATAATCCCATCATCTTTATGTTGACTGCTGAGACTGATCAAGATAAAATAAATGAAACTTTAAAATTAGGAGTATCTGATTACATCACTAAACCATTTGATAAAAATGAATTCGTTTTAAGATTGTTTAACCATATTAGAATTAGAAAAGAAGCTAAAGAAAGTTTAAATAATGACAATTCTAAATCCAATGACAAAAAAATAACTTATAAAGATTTAGTGCTGTATCCTCATCAGCATACATTAGTTAAAGGTCACGAAACAATTGATATGACTTCTATTGAATATAAGATTTTGCATCTTTTAATAAAAAACAAATCACAAGTTTTAACACGTCAAAGTATATTGCAAGAAGTTTGGGGATCTGATAAGTTAAATATCACAGATAGAGTTGTAGATGTAAATATTTGTAGACTTAAAAAGAAAATCGAATCTTTAAATAAAGATTTATCAACAGTTTGGGGAATTGGATATACTTTAAAAACCTAAAAATCTAGTTACCATCCAACTAAATTCAGTTTTAACCTTTCATATCCTTCATTTCAGATTTTATTATTCTAAACGCGGTTTCATTGATCTTTCTACTTTTCAAAATTTTATCTATTACTCGTCAAAAAAATAAAAAGCAGGCTCAAAGCCCACTTTTTTGAAAATCTATTCTTTTATCATATCCTCAGCAAAATGACAAGCTGAATACCTATCTTTTTTGATCTCACGTAATTTTGGTCTTTCCTTATGACATCTTTCTTTGACATATTTACATCTAGTTGAAAACTTACACCCTTTAGGCGGATTTATAGGACTCGGTAAGTCTCCTTCTAGTTTTATCCTATGTTTAGTAGACTCTACTTTTGGATCTGCAATTGGAACTGCAGACATTAAAGCTTCTGTATATGGATGCAAAGGTTCATTATAAAGAGTGTCGCTTTCCGAAAGTTCAACTAAATCTCCTAGATACATAACTGCAATTCTATCTGAAATATATTTTACCATACTTAAGTCATGAGCTATAAATAAATAAGTTAATCCTTTTTCTCTTTGTAAGTCCTTCATTATATTTACAACCTGAGCTTGTATAGATACATCTAAGGCAGATATTGGTTCATCACAAACTATAAATTCAGGATCTATTGCCAAAGCTCTAGCAATTCCTATCCTCTGTCTTTGTCCTCCACTAAATTCATGAGGAAATCTATTTACATGTTCTTTATTTAAACCAACTTGCTCTAAAAGATCATGTACTATTTTCAGTCTCTCTTTTTTATTATTTCCTATATTATGTATTCTCAACCCTTCAGCTATAATATCTCCAACAGTCATTCTAGGGTTTAAAGAAGCTTGAGGATCTTGAAATATCATCTGGACTTTTTTGGCATATTCCTTTGCATCTATATGATCAACATCAATTCCGTTATATTTAATCATTCCACCTGATTTTTTATATAATATAGTTAAAGTTCTACCTAAAGTCGTCTTCCCACAACCCGATTCTCCAACTAAACCAACTGTCTCTCCTTTATATATATCAAAAGTGACTCCATCGACTGCCTTTAACTTTTCAAGACCTCCAACATCAAAATGTTTTTTTAGATTTTTTATTTCAACTAATTTTTCTTTATTCATTCTCCCACTCCTTATGAACTTTTATAACAGGATTTTCTACATTTGGAGCATCATCATGTAGTAACCAACACGCCGCTTTGTGATCTTTCTCTATTTCAAAAAAGCCTGGTTTTTTGTCATAACAAACTTGCATTGCATAATCACACCTTGGGGCAAATGGACACCCTTTAGGTGGGGCTAACAGGTCAGGAGGAGTACCTTCAATTGAACTTAGCTGCTCTTTTTCTCGATCTATATCTAGTCTAGGTATAGATTCTATCAATCCCCATGTGTATGGGTGCTCAGGGTCATGATAGATTCTATCAACTGGACCTATTTCCATTATCTCTCCACCATACATTACTACAACTCTTTCTGCTATATCAGACACTACTCCTAAATCATGTGTTATCATAATAAGAGACATATTTAATTTATCCCTAAGATCATCCATCAAATCTAATATCTGCGCTTGAATTGTAACATCTAAAGCTGTTGTAGGCTCATCTGCTATCAAAAGTTCAGGATGACATGCCAATGCTATAGCAATTACAACACGCTGTCTCATTCCACCACTAAATTGGTGAGGATATTGTTTTAATCTCTCTTCTGGATTAGGAATCCCAACTAATTTAAGCATCTCTAGTGATTTTTCCATGGCTTCCTTTTTATTAACATCTCTATGTAATAAAAGTCCTTCAGATATTTGAGCTCCAACAGTCATTGTTGGATTTAAAGATGTCATGGGATCTTGAAATATCATCCCTATTTGATTTCCTCTGATTTCTAACATTTCTTTTTCTGTTTTATCAATTATATTTATATCATTAAATAATATCTTTCCTTTTTTTATTCGGCCAGGAGGCATTGGAATCAGTTTCATAATAGTTTGAACTGTTACCGATTTCCCAGAACCAGACTCTCCGACTATAGCTAGAGACTCTCCACGGTTAACATGAAAATCTAGGCCTCTTATGGCCTGGACTTCTCCAGCATATGTATCAAAAGATATATGTAAATCTTTAACCTCGAGTATTTTGTCCTTTTCCATTTTATACTTCCCCTTTACATTTTTATTTTCGTAATCTTGGATCTAAAGCATCACGTAATCCATCACCTAATATATTAAACGCCAAAGTTGTCAAAGATATTAGTATGGCTGGAATCAAAAATAAATGCGGTCCAGCATTCATCAATTTATATCCAGAATTTGCTAAACTTCCCCAAGAAGCAGTTGGTGCTGGTATCCCTATTCCAATAAAGCTCAAAAAAGCTTCTGTAAATATTACTGCTGGAAGATCCAAAGTTATTCTTACTAAAATCTGACCCATGGCATTGGGAATAAGATGTTTTGTTATAACCCATATTGGACTAGCTCCCAGAGCAATAGACGCCATTACATATTCTTTTTCTTTTAGTCTAAGTACCTCTCCACGTATTATCATAGCCATATAGAGCCATCTCGTAGCAGCCATGGCTATTATAATAGTATTTACTCCTGCTCCCATAACTACCATTAATAATATAATATATATCATACTGGGAATTGACATCATAATTTCAACAAATCTCATCATGAAAAAATCAGTCTTTCCACCTATATAACCTGCAATTCCTCCATATAATATACCTATTAAGGCTTCTAAAGAAACTACAACAATAGCAATTAATAAAGAAATTCTCCCACCTTTCCAAACTCTAGTGAAAAAATCTCGACCGAAATCATCTGTTCCAAAATAATGACCCATCTTTAAACTTTCCAAATCCCAAAATTTAAATTGTAAGTTATTATTCATCTGCCTAAATCCAAAATGATTCAAAAATGGTCCTATTATTGTCATCAAAACAATAAAGACAAGAAAAACTAAGGCTACTATTGCAAATTTATTTTCTTTTAGCCTTCTAAAAGCATCTTGCCAATATGATATATGAGGTTTATTTATTTTTTCACTCTCTTCAAGGTTTTTTCCCACATGTGTAAAATCTAATTTTTCCATTCTATTCTTCTCCCCCTTTTCCTACTCTAATTCTAGGGTCTATTAATCCATGTAATACATCAACTAGTAATATCATAATAATTAATAACGCTGCATAAAATATAGTAATTCCTAAAACCATGGTATAATCTCTATTATATAAACTTTGAACATAATATCTTCCCAATCCAGGTATCGCAAATACTTGTTCAATAACAAATGAACCTGTTGTTATTGCAGCAGTTAATGGACCTAGATAAACAATTACTGGCATTATTGCATTTCTAATACAATGCTTTACTGTAACTTTAAAAGGAGATACTCCCTTAGCCCTCGCTGTTCGTATATAATCAGACCCTAACACCTCAATCATCGATGCCCTCATCATTCTAGCCATGATAGCAACTGGCATTAGTCCTAAAGCCAAAGTAGGCATAATTGTGTGTTTAAATCCATTATATCCTGCTATTGGCAAAAAAGTTATATTCAAAGTTTTTCCGATTAATAAAACAAACCACTGCATTCCACCTGCTAATATAAAACTTGGAACTGAAACCCCTAATATTGCAACTAGCATAGCAACACTATCCCAGGTTTGCCCCCTATTTAAGGCGGCTATAATACCCAAAGATACACCTACAAAAAATCCAAAAAAGATAGCACGTAACCCCACATCTAGTGAATAAGGGAACTTAGATTTTACTATATCTAGAACCTTTCTTCCTCTAATTTTCATAGACATTCCAAAGTTTCCTCGAACTAAGTTACCTAAATAATATCCATATTGAATAACCACTGGCTTATCTAGGTGATATTCTGCCATAAGTCTTGCCTTTATTTTAGGAGGAATCGCCTTTTCACTGGCAAAAGGGTCTCCTGGCAACGCATGTAGTAGAAAAAAGGTAATTGTTGTTATTATAAGTAGAGTTAAAAAACCCATTCCTATTCTCTTTAAAATATATTTTATCATTTTTTCTCCTCTCGATATTATCTCTCTTATGTTGTTTAACTATAAAATTAAATATTATTAACTCAATTTACGTATTTTTCATATTAATTTTCCATGAAAAATAATTATATATTCACGTAATTTCAGTCATTAATTATTTAAATTTATCAAAATGGCCACTATAAAATAGTGGCCATTTAAGACTTTTAATAATTATTCTTCTAAATATGCGTTATAATAGTCTCGTTCTGCCCCTACAGCTCTAAATTCTACACCTTTTAACTTAGGATTAACCAACACATTTCTATTTCTAAAATATGTCGGAGCTATTGGAAATTCGTCAACTAATATTCTCTCTGCTTCCATCATAGCATCCATTCTAACATCATTATCTGATGATTTATAAGCTTTATCAATTAAAGCATCATACTCTTCGTCTCCCCAAGAGGTATGATTATTCCCACCATTAGTGACCCATAAATCCATATAAGTCATTGGATCATTATAATCAGGTCCCCATCCAGCTAAAACTATATCAAAATCTTTAGCTGTCATTCTTTGCAATCTTATTTGAAAAGTAACTTGTTCTATTTTAGCATTTATACCTAAATTTTTTCTAAGTTCTTCTTGATAAAATTGTGCCAATTTTGTAGCAGTATCTGTTGTTCCAGTTAATAATGATATTTCAACTGGACCTGTATG
>JBNJFI010000007.1:0-36402 GCA_051746725.1 Fusobacteriota bacterium | reverse complement strand
GCCAATTTTGTAGCAGTATCTGTTGTTCCAGTTAATAATGATATTTCAACTGGACCTGTATGCCCTATTTCCTCTAATCCTTCTTGGAATATTCTCTTAGCTTCTTCTACATCTTTATAATCAAATAGATCATTCCCATTATCTTTTCTAAATCCTTCATCTTTACCTGGAAATCCATAAGGAACCAATCCAGTTGCTGCTCTTGATCCATTTCGCAACACTTTATTTACCATTTCATCTCTATCTATAGATCTGGCTATCCCTTCTCTTATTTTTCTATTTCCAAATAATTCATTTGCAGTATTATATTCAAAATACCAAACACTTCCATCTGAATAAGAAACTAATTCTTCGCTATCTCTATATGGAGGCAATTGATCTCCATCTAATTGAACTACATCTAATTCTCCATTTTTATACATATTTAATCTTGTATTGGCATCATCAATCATCAATGCTGTTACTTTATCTAATTTTATTGCATCCTTATTCCAATAATTCTCATTTTTTCTAAATATCATTTTACTATCGTGTTCCCAGTCAGTCATCACATAAGGACCATTATATAAAATAGCATCTTCTTCTAAAGCAAAATCCATTCCTTTTTCTTCTACAAATTTCTTGTTAAGAGGATAATATGTTGGAAATGCTAAAACTGAAGCAAAATAAGCTGCTGGTTTTTCTAAAGATATTTCCAAAGTATGATCATCTATTACTTTTAATCCAACTTTCTCAAAGTCTGTTAGATCTCCATTATTAAACCCTTCTGCATTTTCTATGTAATAAGTCATATATGCATATTCAGAATTAGTTTCTGGATCTATAGCTCTTTTTATACCATAATAAAAATCATCTGCTGTCACTTTTTCACCATTTGACCACATTGCATCATCCCGTAAGTGTAAAGTCCATACTTTTCCATCTACGTCCCATGATTTAGCAACCCCTGGAACAACCTTTCCACCTTTTCCTAGTCTTGTTAATCCTTCCATTAAAAAACTGTTTGCTTGAATAGCTACAGCATCTGTTAATAATTGAGGATCCATAGTTCCTGGCTCTTGTTCTAAGTTAATTGTGATTTCTGTTAAATCTTCATCCACCTTATCTTTTTTGAACCAATCAAAAATCCCTGCCTCCATAGGTAATGTTAATAAAAATAAAAATGATACTGTCATAAATAAACTTGATAATCTTTTCATTTTTTCCTCCTCGTTTTTTTTGATATCTATTTATATTTAATAGAACATTTTATTCTATAAAACTGTGTTCTCTTTTTAGTCAATATGAATCTATAATATTCATTGTATTGTCACATTGGTATAATTTACCCCTAAATAAAAAAAGACCCTTTCGGGTTTTAAATTCTTTGTACTTTTATAGTAGTATAATTTCTCTCTAAATAAAAAAAACCCTTTCGGGGTTAAGTGGTGCGCCATACAAGGGTTGAACTTGTGACATTTCGATTAAGAGTCGAATGCTCTACCAACTGAGCTAATGGCGCTTTTGATAATATCTATTAGACTTTGATTCAACACACCTATTCAAAATGGTGCGCCATACAAGAATCGAACTTGTGACAACTCGATTAAAAGTCGAGTGCTCTACCGACTGAGCTAATGGCGCATGTTCTTATTATCCCAGTCTAAAAATGGTGCGAAGGGAGGGATTTGAACCCTCACGTCAAGGACACTAGATCCTAAGTCTAGCGCGTCTGCCAATTCCGCCACCCTCGCATACTATACAATAAATTAACTGAATCCTAAAATAATTTTTTTTATTAATAAGCTCAAAAAATAATTGGTGCGCCATACAAGAATCGAACTTGTGACAACTCGATTAAAAGTCGAGTGCTCTACCGACTGAGCTAATGGCGCATGTTCTTATATTAAGTTATTTTTATATTGGCGCGCCTGATAGGAATCGAACCCATAACCACCGGATCCGAAGTCCGGTGCTCTATCCAGTTGAGCCACAGACGCAAATTTTATAATATTTTTTGGGGTGACCGACGGGACTTGAACCCGCAACAACAGGTACCACAAACCTGGGCTCTACCGATTGAACTACGATCACCACATTAAAAAATGGTGTGCCTGAGAGGATTCGAACCTCTGGCCTACGGCTTAGAAGGCCGTTGCTCTATCCAGCTGAGCTACAGGCACATTGGAGCGAAAGACGAGGGTCGAACTCGCGACATTCAGCTTGGAAGGCTGACGCTCTACCAACTGAGCTACTTTCGCATAAATGGTCGGAATAGCAGGATTTGAACCTGCGACCCCCTGCTCCCAAGGCAGGTGCGCTACCGGACTGCGCTATATTCCGAAACTCTTAAAGGGCTTGGTATTCCTCTCTAAGACGAAAATAATTATACTATATAAACTGCAATTTGTCAAACTTTTTTTCAGTTTTTTTATAATCCCTTATAAATACTGATCTATTTAACTCTCAATTAAAAGATTTTATGATTTTTTTAGTTAAACATATTTAATACAGAAGTCCTTTTTTGGACTCCTGTATTAAATTATAGTTTATTTATCTTATTTATCTTCTATTGCATCTATACCTGGTAATACTTTCCCCTCTAAGTAAGCAAGAGAAGCTCCACCACCAGTCGAAATATGAGTGAAGTCATCAGCATACCCTAATTGCTTAGCAGCAGCCGCTGAGTCTCCTCCTCCAATAATTGTTATTGCATCTGTTTTAGCTAAAGTCTCACATACCCCAATAGTTCCTTTAGCAAAATTTTCCATTTCAAATACACCCATAGGTCCATTCCAAACAACTGTTTTTACTCCGTCTAAAGCATCTCCAAATTTTTTAATAGATTTTGGTCCAATATCTAGACCCATCCATCCATCTTCTATTTCATCTACAGAAACTGTTTTGAAGTCTGTATCATTTTTAAATTCTTTAGCTACAACTGTATCTACTGGCAATAATAATTCAACTCCATCTTTTGAAGCTTCTTCCATAAGAGAGTTTGCTAAATCAATTTTATCTTCTTCCACTAGAGAGTTACCAATATTTTTTCCTTGAGCTTTCAGGAAAGTAAACATCATCCCTCCACCAACTAATATTTTGTCAGCTTTTTTGATAAGACTTTCTATTACACCAATTTTATCACTTACTTTGGCTCCTCCTAATATAGCTACTAAAGGTTTTTTAGGATCTTCTACTACTCCACCTATAAATTTAATCTCTTTTTCCATTAAATAACCAGCTACGCTAGGTATAAATTGTGCTACTCCAACATTTGATGCATGGGCTCTATGTGCTGTTCCAAAAGCATCATTTATATGTATATCAGCTAAACTAGCCCAATATTTTGCTATTTCATCTCTAACTTTTTTGTCTTTAGACTTTTCACCTTTTTCAAATCTAGTATTTTCTATTAAAGCTACTTCTCCATCTTTTAAATTATTTACTGTTTTTTCAACTTTTTTACCTCTTGTTGCATCTACAAATTTAACTTCTTTTCCCAATAACTCTTCTAATTTCTTTGCAACAGGAGCTAAAGATAACTCTTCTTTTACTTCTCCACCTGGTCTTCCAAGATGAGAAGCAAGAATAGCTCTTCCACCATTATCTAAAACATATTTAATTGTAGGGATTGCAGCCTCTATTCTATTAGCATCTCCTATAACCCCATTTTTCAAAGGTACATTAAAATCAACTCTCATAAAAGCTTTTTTTCCTTTTAAATTTACATCTTCTACTGTCTTTTTTGCCATTTATTATTCCTCCCTATTATATAAAGTAAAAGGACAATCTCTCAATTGCCCTTTCTTTTTATTCCTATATTTGTGTTTTTATCTTATAATCTATTTGCTAAATCTACAACTCTATTTGAATAACTCATTTCATTATCGTACCAAGAAATTACTTTTACCATATTTCCATTGATAACTTTTGTAGAAAGAGCATCTATAACAGATGATTCAACTTGACCTATTATATCTGTTGATACTAATTCTTCTTCAGAATATCCTAAGATACCTTTCATTTTTCCTTCGGCAGCTTCTTTTAATGCAGCGTTTACTTCTTCAACTGTAACGTCTTTTCCTAAAGTAAATACTCCATCAACACATGAACCATCTGGAACTGGAACTCTCATAGCCATTCCATCTATTTTCCCTTCCAATGAAGGTAAAACTTTTGTAGTTGCTATTGCAGCACCTGTAGTTGTAGGTATTATATTTACTGCAGCTGTTCTTCCTCTTCTTGTTTTAGCTGAAGGGGCATCTAATATCGATTGAGCCGCTGTATAACCATGAACTGTAGTTATTAATCCTTTTTCTATTCCAAAAACATCATCTAAAACTTTTGCCATTGGAGCTAAGCAGTTTGTAGTACATGATGCATTTGATACTATTTTGTCGTCATCTGAAAGATCGTCATCGTTTACACCTAATACTATTGTATTATCTATTTCATCTTTTGCTGGAACTGTTAAAAGAACTTTTTTAGCTCCTGCTTCTAAATGTTGTGCTATTTGTTCTCTTTTTCTAAATACACCTGTAGACTCTATCACTAGATCTATATTGTTTTCTTTCCAAGGTAACGTTTTTGGATCTCTTATAGCAGTAACTTTTATTTCATTACCGTTTACTACTAAGTTCTTATCATCATTAATTTCAACTGTTCCATCAAACCTACCATGTACAGAATCGAATTTTAATAAATAAGCTAAATTTTCAACATCAACTAAATCATTGATTGCTACTACATTTAACTCACCTTCGTCTCTACCTTCTATTAATCTTAAAACCCCTCTACCAATTCTTCCGAAACCATTAATCGCTACATTTTTAGCCATTTTGTTCCCTCCTGTTTTATTTTTTTTATTTCTTTCTTCTACACGTATATATTACAACATATTTGCCAAAATGTCAACTCTTTATTCTATATTTTTTTCACACAATCATAATATTAACATGTCTTTAGGACTTTTTATACTTTTTCTGACTCTTTTTTTCATATATGGATCAATATACTTTATTTTATAACTATGTAAAAGTTGTCGTTTTGCTTTTTGGCCTTTTCCATATAAGGTATCCCCTAAGATTGGATGACCAATAGAACTTAGATGTACTCTTATTTGATGAGTTCTTCCTGTAAATAGTTCTAATTCTATAAGGGATATTTTTTTTTCAAGATTTCTTTTTATCACTCTGACTTTTGTTTTAGCTTTTTTGCCCTCATTTTCTGATATCTCGCTTTTTAACTGTCCTTTTCTTCTAATTATATTTTTTTTTATACAGAACTCATCTTTTTTGATAACACCTTCTACAATAGCTTTATAATATTTTTTTACTTTCCCGTGGTTTTGCAAAAAAGCTTGACCATATGCTGTTTTAGCTACAACTATTATTCCAGAGGTATCCATATCCAGTCTATTATAAAATCTTGGAAATTCCACTCTACCATATTTTTCCTTATAATAATTAACTATCCCATTTGCTAAGGTGATAGCCCCTTTTTTTTTACTAGGGTGCGTAATTATATTAGGCGGTTTATTTATTAAAATCAAATCTTCTGTTTCCTCTATTATATTAAGTTCCATATCAATTGGCTCTATATCTGTTTTAGCAATAGGTTCTTCTATAGTTAATATATCATTTTCATTTAACCTCGCATTTAAACTACATTCTTTATTATTTATTTTTAGATTGTTTTTTCGCAAACTTCTTGAAGAGTAAAATTCAATATCTTTTAAATATTTTTTTACTTTCATTCCACTATAATCTTTGACTATTTTTATTTTTTTAATTAATGTCACCTCTCTTTTTAATACATTTTTCTTTTGAACTATTTAAAATTAATTACTGAAGTTGCTCCATATTTCTATAGAAAAATAAAATATTAATCAAGAAAAATTATTTTATTAATTATTAAAATCCAAAACTTAGCCTAGCTGTAAATGAAGGACTTTGAGTATTAGAAAGAGGTCCTTTCACTTCTTCGTCATCTAAAGTCCACGATTCTCCCATGTCAAAATTTAATAAATATTCAGCAGAAAAGTCTACGCCTATAAATGCTCCTAATTTTTGATGAATGTTTAATCTTGGAGAAAAAACCAAGTACTCTTTTGTCAGAACATTCGTATGAGGATTATTGATAACGGTTATAAAATCATTTTCAATATCATCATATATTAAATGCAAACTAGCTGTGCCTCCACCTGCTAAAAATCCCAGACTTAAATTGGTTTTAGTCTTTTCTATCATAAATAATCCCTTTTCGTATATGAAACCACCATAATCAAACTTTAATGTAACTTTTTGATTTTCTTTAGAATTCGATATTTTTCCTGAAGCACCATATCCACCAAATCTGTTTTTAAAAGTACCTCCGATTCCACCTCCCCCAAACATAAACATCAAGTTATTATCACCATATTCATTTTCGGTCAATTCTGGAAGTCCTACTTTTTTCAAATCATTATTTAAGGAATTCAAATCTAATGCCATAACTCCTACCAAAGGACCACCATTACCAACAAAATTTTTATTTCCATTGAATTCAAATTCGTCAGTAACGTCTATCTTTCTAGATTCACCTTGCATAGTCGGATCCATTCCCTTCCCCAAAATCATTGAAGATAATATCAAAATCACAAAAAATATTATTTCTTTTCTTTTCATTTAAAACCCTCCCATTTTTTTAATTATTAAATACCTAAGTATATTATATTATAGAGTCTAGATAATGTCAAAGTTTTTATGAGGAGTATATTATTTTTAGAAAATTTCCATATCCAAATTCATATGACAAATTAAATGAAATATGATATAATATATAAAGAATACAATAAAATATAATATTTATAGGAGGTATATATGAATTTTGAAAGAAGTAGTGGTATTTTATTACATCCAACATCTCTTCCTGGAGATTTTGGAATAGGTACTTTAGGAAAGGAAGCTTATGACTTTGTAGATTTTTTAATTGAATCGGGGCAATCGCTATGGCAAACTTATCCTCTAGGACCAACTGGATATGGAGACTCTCCATATCAATGTTTTTCTGCATTTGCAGGAAATCCTCTTTTAATCGACTTAAAAAAACTTGTGGAGGATTCTTTACTCAAAGAAAAAGATTTAGAAACTGATATGAATTTTTCAGATGACAAAGTAGAGTACGGTGATATTATAAACTTTAAATATCCTTTGCTTAAAAAATCCTTTAACAACTTCCAAAATCATGAAAGTGATTTAGAAATTGCAAAATTTGAAAGATTTTGCGAAAAAAATTCAACTTGGTTAGTTGACTATTCATTATTTATGGCCTTGAAAGATCATTTCAATGGAAAACCATGGAATAATTGGGAAGAAGATATTAAACTAAGAAAACCTAAAGCAATGAAAAAATATCACGAAAAATTACACGTTGATATTAAATTTCATAAGTTTATTCAATATCTTTTCTTTAAGCAATGGGAAGAATTAAAAAACTATGCAAATCAAAATTATATTAAAATAATTGGAGACATTCCTATATTTGTTGCTTTTGATAGTGCTGATGCTTGGTCAAATCCAGAACTTTTCTTATTTGACAAAGATAGAAACCCTACAGGAGTAGCAGGAGTTCCACCTGATTACTTCAGTGAAACTGGTCAACTTTGGGGAAATCCTTTATATGACTGGGATAAATTAAAAGAAAATAATTATTCATGGTGGGTAGATCGAATAAAAGCAAATTTAGAAATATCTGATATAATTAGAATTGATCACTTTAGAGGGTTTGAAGCTTATTGGAAAGTTCCAGCAGATGAAGATACTGCTATTAATGGAGAATGGGTAAAAGGTCCTGATAAAGATTTATTCGATGCTATAGAAAATGAATTAGGAGAATTACCTATCATTGCAGAAGATCTTGGTCTAATCACTCCTGAAGTTGAAGAACTTAGAGATTACTGTGGTTTTCCTGGAATGAAAATATTACAATTTGCATTTGATTCTGGAGAAGAAAATGACTATCTCCCACATAATTATGTTAAAAATTGTGTGGTTTATACAGGAACACATGATAATGATACTATAAAAGGTTGGTATGATAAAGCAAAATCTGAAGATAAAGAATATGTAGATAACTATTTTTATTACAAAGGAGAAGATGTTTGTTGGAATTTTATTCGAGCAGCATGGGCTTCTACAGCAGTAATGGCTTTAGCTCCTCTTCAAGATTTATTGAGGTTAGGAAGCGAAGCTAGAATAAATACTCCTGGAAAAGCCTCGGGAAATTGGCAATGGCGTTTCAAAAAAGGAGATATAACCGAACAGATGAAAAAAGATTTAAAGAATTTAAATGAACTTTATTCTAGATAATAAAAATCCTCTATATGATTAATCATATAGAGGATTTTTTTCATATATAAGACATCATCATTTGAGCCAATGCTAAAAAAATAAAAAAACCTATTATATCTGTAGCCGTCGTCAAAAAACTAGAAGCTGCTAACGCAGGATCAACATTTATAGATTCTAAAAAAAGAGGAATAAATATTCCTAATAATCCCGCAATAGTCAAATTAGCCACCATAGATAAAAAAACAACTATACCTAAATAAAAATTACCATATATTATTACGATTATTAAAGCAGCTGAAAATCCTATTGCAACTCCATTTAAAAACCCTATACTTATTTCTTTAAATATAGTCTTCCAATCTTCTTTTAAATTAAGTTTTCCCAGCGCTATTCCCCTTATTACAACTGATAGAGCTTGAGATCCGACGTTTCCACCCATTCCTGCAACAATAGGCATAACAGCAGCTAATATAGCCATTTGTGCAATTACATCTTCAAATAATCCCACTGTAAATACTGCCAAAAAAGACATTATCAATTTGATAAAAAGCCAAGGAAATCTTTGGGTAATAGATATCCTAACAGAGTTTGGTATCCAATCCTCTTCGTTAATACCTACCATTTTAAACATATCTTCTGTATTTTCAGCCTCAATTACATCAATAATATCATCAACTGTTATTATCCCTAACATTTTATTATTTCTATTAATAACCGGTATAGAATTTAGATCATATTTCGAAACAAGAATTGAAACTTTTTCTTGATCCTCTTCTGGATATACTGAAACTACATTATAATCTGTTATTTCTTCTAATTTTGAATCTTCATCTGCCGCTAATATATCTCTTAAATTCGCAGTTCCAACTAACTTTTTTGAGTCGTCTAACACATAAATTGTTTCTATAACTTCAGTAGTAATTCCGATTTTTTTGATCTTTTCCAGTGCTTGGGATACTGTTAATGACTCGTTAAAAGCAATATATTCTGTAGTCATCAAACCTCCAGAACTTTCAATATCATATCCTAGAAGATTTCTAATAGCCCCTGCTTCCTTGTCTTTCATCTTATTTAAAAGTGATTTTTGTTTTCCAAAAGGCAGGTTTCCAATTATATCTGTTACATTATCTGTAGACATATATTCAAATAATTTAATTACCTGCCCGACTTTCATCAGACTAATTATTTTAAATTGAACTTTCTGTTCAGCTTGTTCCAAAACTTGAGCCATATTACTATAACTAGAAAGTTCATAAAATTTTAATAATTCTTCTGTATTTAGGTCTTCAAGAGCTTCTGCTACATCTACCGAATAGACATTTTCTAACCAATTATTAAATTCAATATAATTTTTATTTTGTAGACATTTAATTAAATCTTTATATAACTTTTTTTCCATCTCTTCACCTCACTAATTTAACATAATATGTTTAAAGTTTAGCATTCAGAAGTAATATTGTCAAATTATTTTATTTTATATTAAATTAGTATTTATTTTAAAAATCTTGGTTCTTTATTTTTTCAAAAACCTCATCCATATGACTGATATATATAATTTCTAAACCTTTTTTGATCTCATCCGGTATATCTTCTACATTTTTTTCATTCTTTTTTGGAACTAACACCTTTTTTATTCCCCGTAATTTTCCAGCAAGAAGTTTCTCTTTTAATCCACCTATAGCCAATATTCTTCCAGTTAATGTAATTTCTCCTGTCATTGCTAAACCCTTGGGAAGCTTTTTATTTAAAAATTTTGATAACATAGCGGATGCTAAAGTTATTCCAGCAGATGGCCCATCCTTTGGAACTGCTCCCTCTGGGACATGGATATGAACGTCACACTTTTTATAATAATCTTCTTCTCCATTGTATGATTCGATTTTACCCCGTACATAAGTCAAAGCTGCTTGGGCAGACTCTTGCATAACGTCTCCTAAATTTCCAGTTAGTATCAAATCGCCCTTTCCCTTCAAAAAAGCAACTTCAATATTTAATATATCCCCACCTGTTTGGGTCCAAGCTAATCCTGTTGACACCCCTATAGGATTTGTATCTTCAATATCTGTCATCTCATATTTTTCAACACCGAATAATTCTCTTACCTCTTTTTCATCTATTTTTTTATTATAATCTTCTGCTAAGGCTATCTTTTTTGCAATTTTTCTAAAAGCTTTTCCTATGGCCCGTTCTAGATTTCTAACTCCAGCTTCTCTAGTATAATTTAAAATTACTTTTTCTAGACCTTTTTTGCTAAACTCAATTCCGTATTTTTCTAATCCTTTCTTTTTCAACTGTTTTGGAATAAGATATCTATTTGCTATTTTTACTTTTTCATTTAATGTATAACCTGTTATTTTTATAACTTCCATTCTATCAAGTAATGGCTCTGGTATAGTATCTGTTTTATTTGCTGTTGTTATAAAAAATACCTTTGATAGGTCATATTTTAACTCTAAATAATGATCTTCAAAGTTATCATTTTGCTCAGGATCTAAAACTTCAAGCATAGCTGAAGCAGGATCTCCTCTAAAATCTGCCCCTAATTTATCAATTTCATCTAACATAAATACTGGATTTGATTTTTTAGATTGCTGAACTCCTCTTAAAATCCTACCAGGTAATGCACCAATGTAAGTTCTTCTATGTCCTCTTATTTCTGCTTCATCTTTAACTCCACCTAAAGATATTCGTACAAATTCTCTTTCCAAAGTTTCTGCTATTGCTTTTCCAATAGAAGTTTTCCCAACTCCAGGAGGTCCAACAAAGCACAATATCGGAGATTTTTTATCATTGGATATCTTTTCCACACTTAAATATTCAATTATTCTATCCTTAACCTGATCTAATCCATAATGTGTCTTATCTAGTTTATCATAAGCTTTTTTGATATCCAAATTTGTATCAGAATATTTTTTCCAAGGTAATTCTATAATAAAATCTATGTAAGTCCTTATAATACCCCCTTCTGCAGAACTATCAGGTAATTTTTCCAATCTTTTTAATTGTTTTTCAACTTGCTCTTTGACCTCTTTGGGAAACCTCTCATCTTCTAATTCTTCCTTATATTTTTCTATTTCCTCAGTCTTAGCTTCATCTATTCCCAATTCCTTTTGAATTGCTTTTAATTGTTCTCGTAAAAAGAATTCTTTTTGGGTTTCATCCATTCCTTCCTTGACTTTATTTGATATTTTACCTTTTATTTTTAATATATCTATTTCTTGATCTAAATATTTATTAGCCAACTCCAACCGCTTTTTTATATCCATTTCTTGTAATATATTAAATTTTTTAGATATAGATAAATCTAACTGTGCAATTATAATATCGACTAATCTAGCAGGGTTTTCTATATTAATCGAGGGATCTATTATTTCAGGAGTAACTTTCAAACCCTCTTCTAGGCATTTTTCAAACTTTTCTTTACCTAGTTTATATAAAGCTTCTATTTCATTATAATTTTCAGACCCCTTTTTATAACCTTTCTCAGAAATATAGCTCACTTCTCCCATTGAAATATTTTTTTTTAAATATAGATCTTCAAGTTTTACCCTTCTATATGATTTAATCAAGATCTTCATAAACCCCTTAGAATCCCGAGCCATTTTTAAAATTTTTGCGGCAACTCCTATTTCATAAACATTTTCCATTGCCACCTCATCTGTATCTCTCTTTTTCTGAGTAAATATCATAATCTCCTTATCGTCATCTAAGGCTTTTTTTATTGCCTCAATTGAAAAATCACGTCCTACACTTAGCGGAACTATCATGTAGGGAAAAATTATAATATTTTTTATCAATAAAACTGGTTTATCTGTTTGAATGTTTTCCATATTATCTCCTCCTATTATTTGCGATATTTTATTATCTTGTTCTTAGTAAATATACAAAAAATAAGAGAAATTCCTTTTTTTTATTCAAAAGGAATTTCTCTTATTTTATTTATTTAAATACTAGGGGGTAATATAAGCCGGATCCTGTCTTGAACAATCATTTATCTAGGACGATGATCACTCATCGCCTCAAGCGACTTACCCAAAAAGTTAAAGCGGACAACTTTTTTCACTTTTCTATTTAGTCTTGCTCTAGAAAGGGTTTACCGAGCTATCTATTTTACAATAGATACTGGTAGTCTCTTACACTACCGTTTCACCCTTACCGCACTAACTAAAGGCGGCGGTCTATTCTCTGTGGCACTTTCCTAAGATTTCTCCTAGCAGACGTTATCTGCTTTCCTGTCCTATAGAGTCCGGACTTTCCTCGAGTTTTTATACTCGCGATTGTTTTTACCCCCAAGTGTATTTAGTTATTTCTTTTCCACAAACTGTACATTTATAATCTTTATACTTCTTATTTCCTTCTTCATACTCTGCAATTAAAGTCATTTTTAAATTACATTCATCACATCTAGTTATTTTATTTTTATTTTTTAAAATTTTCAGAATTATCAAAAATAATATTATGCCTAATATAATAACCCATAACTTATTGCCCTTTTGAGAACTGCTTTCTTCAGATTCAGTTTCAATCTGTTCATTTGAAACTTGATTTATATCGGCTATCTCACCAGTAATTTCATAAATTAGATCTATGTAATTCCCAGACTTAATAAGAGGATCTACTCTTTCTAAAAGACCATCTATTTCATCACTATAACCTAATTTCAAAGCATCTTTTGAAAAAAACAATCTTATATTAACCTTTTTTTCCCCTTTTAATATATTGATTTTTACAGTCTTTTTTGCATCATTAAATTCTGAAAAGTCTTTTTCATTTTTTTGAGTTTCAATTATAAATTTTAAATCACGACTTTCCTCCAAAAAAGATAATCGCTTTTCTAGATTTTTTTTATTCTCTTCTTTAAGTAAATCAGCTCCATCTATTATATTACCAAACAAAAAAGATGATAAACATAAAAATAAGATTAAACATTTTTTCAACATCTCTGTCCCCTTTTAAATCAAATTATTTCAAACACAGGACTGTCATTATAAATAAATATTTCTATATCTTCATCTTCTGAAATTTCTCTTTTAATTATTTCAGAAAAAAAAACTTCACTTTCATAATGACCTATATCAATAAGTGGTAAACCTGCTTCTAAGCTATCAAAAGCCTCATGGTACTTTATATCTCCAGTTATAAAAAGATCCACGCCAGCTTTTTTCATATTATTTACATAACTCATTCCACTTCCATTAATTAGTCCAATTTTTTTTATTTTTTTATCTTCATCCATTATAACTCTTATGTTTTTTATTTTCAAGTTCTTTTTTATCTTTTTTGCATATTCTGTTATTTTCATGCCTGTTTCAAGATTATATATTCTTCCAATACCACCATATAATGAATTTTCATCGACTTCATTTTGAATTAGAGATTCACTTTCTTTAACTCCTAATTTTTCAACAATATAATCATTCAAACCATCTTTTGCTGAATCTAAATTAGTATGCAATGTATATACAGCAATATTATTTTTTATTAATTTAATTATGTTTTTTCCTATTCTCGTTTGATTTGTTACTGTTTTAATTCCTTTAAATATAAATGGATGATGGGTTATAATCATATCTATTTTTTTATCAATTGCATTTTGAATAACTTTTTTATTTAAGTCTAATGATATTTGCATTTTTTTTATTTCTAGGTTGTTCTCTCCAACTAATAACCCAACATTATCCCAATCCTCTTTTAAATATCGTGGAAATTTTTTTTCCAATTTTTTAATTATATCATTTACAATTACCTTACCCATTGGTTATATCAGCCCCATAAAATTTAAGTTTTCTAAGAGCTCTCTCTTTTAAAACTCTTATTCTTTCTGCTGAAAGATTTAGTTCTTCCCCTATTTTTACATAAGTGTATTTTTGACCAGAATTTGATAATCCAAAATATTTTTCAATAATTATTCTTTCTCGTTTTGTCAAAATCTTTAACATATCACAAATTCTAGTATGCCTTGCTTCATCTTCTATATCAGACTCTATTTGATCTTGGGTAGTCTCATCCTTTAATTCAAATTTTCTCCCCTCTTGGGAATCATCATCTAATGCCATTGTATTGCTGTTTACTATCTTTTTTATCTGTAATATTTTTTCCAAATTCATATCTAGAGCTTCAGCTATTTCAGAGTTTTTGGCTTTTCTGCCTTTCTCTTGTTCTATTTTTTCCTCTTCTACTTTGATTTTTTTATATTCTAAAAATATATGATTTGGTATTTTTACAGCATTAATTTTTTCCTTTAACGAATCAATTATTTCCTTTCTAATCCACCAAATCACATAAGTACTTAATCTAAATCCTTTATCAACTTCAAATTTTTCAATCCCCTTTATAAGACCAATTGTACCATCTTGAACTAAATCAAGAAAAAAATAATTCGGATTTATATATTCTAAAGCTATCTTTGCTACTAATCTTAAATTAGACAAAATCAACTTTTCTTTTGCCTCTAAATCTCCCTTTTTATATTTGATAAGCAATTCTTTTTCTTTATTGGGATCTAAAGGAGGATTTTGTGAAAGAGAATTAAAATACTGAGTTACCATGTCTTCATTATATATTTCAGGGTAGCTATCCATATCTAAATTTTGTTCTTCATTTTCTTCATCTATTTCTACAATATTAATATTTCTATCTAGTAATTCCAGTAAAACATCTTCATATTCCTCTTCATCAAGATCTATATCTTCTAATAATTGATCTAATTTTGATTTTTTAATCATATTATCTTGTATATTTTTTTCTATCTCTTTTAAAAAAAACATAAAATTCCTCTCTTGATAATTTTTTTATATAATAAAAAAAATACCTTACTATATAGCAAGGTCTATCATGGTACTCCCAAGGGGAATCGAACCCCTGCTGCCGGAATGAAAATCCGGAGTCCTAACCGCTAGACGATGGGAGCTTATGAAATTTTGGTGGACACAACTGGGCTCGAACCAGTGACCCCCTGCTTGTAAGGCAGGTGCTCTCCCAACTGAGCTATGCGTCCTATGGTACTCCCAAGGGGAATCGAACCCCTGCTGCCGGAATGAAAATCCGGAGTCCTAACCGCTAGACGATGGGAGCGTTAAAGATATTTAAATGGTGGGCTCACCAAGATTCGAACTTGGGGCCACTCGGTTATGAGCCGAGAGCTCTAACCAACTGAGCTATGAGCCCTTAACGCGAGAATAATTATATCCTAAAACCCGTTTTTTCTCAACGTTGATTTAAGTCGTTTTCAGGCGTTTTAAGTTCTTCAAAGGAGATATCGACGTTATTATCGATACAACGACCTTTCCTTTAACTTCCTGGGTTTTGTAATTTTTTTCGCCGACTTGGATGTCTTAACTTCCTTAGAGCTTTTACCTCTATCTGTCTAATTCTTTCTCGGGTAACATCAAATATTTTTCCAACCTCTTCTAAAGTTCTAGGGCATCCATCATCAAGACCATATCTTAATTTTAGAACTCTAGCTTCTCTATCTCTTAAAGTCTTAAGAGTTTCTTCTAATTTACTTTTTACTATGTTTGTATTAGCTATGTCATGAGGGCTCGCTATTTTATCATCTTGAACAAAATCTCCTAATTCGCTATCAGCTTCACTGCCAACTGGTTTATCTAAGGAAATTGGTTCCTGATTCATTTCTTGAATTGCTTTTACTTTTTCAGGTGGCATATCAAGCTTTTCTCCTAAAATTTCAGGAGTTGGATCTTCTCCAGTTTCTTGAAGATATAAACGAGTTTCTTTTTTAATCTTATTCATAGTTTCTATCATATGCACTGGTATCCTAATTGTCCTACCTTGATCTGCAATTGCTCTTGTTATAGCCTGTCTAATCCACCATGTTGCATATGTACTAAACTTATACCCTTTTTTGTATTTGAATTTTTTTACCGCTTTCATCAATCCAATATTTCCCTCTTGAATTAAATCTAGCATTTTTAATCCCCTATATGTATGCTTTTTTGCAATACTAACAACTAATCTCAAGTTTGCCTCTGCTAAATGTCGGCGAGCCAAAGGATCTCCTTCTTCTACTCTTTTAGCTAACTCCACTTCCTCTTCATAAGTAAGCAAATCTACTCTTCCTATTTCTCTTAAATACATCTTAATGGATTCATCTACCTTGGTATTTTGAGGCATACTTAAAATATCTTCTTTCATCATTTCTTTAATATCTTCTTCATCCCAATCTTCTTCTGCCATATCTCTTATTTGCTCTTTCTTCGTCATCTTATCTTTAGATTCAGAATCCTCTTCATTATTTTTTTTATTTCTCAACTTTTCAATCTTAGCTTTCACTTTTTCATTTTGTTCTGCAATTTCTGAACTTGAATCATATCTTTCCTCAACACTTTTCTGTTCTTTTTCTTGTTTTTCTGTAATAACATCAATTCCAAATCCCTCTAATCCATTTACCAAGGTATCAATTTCTTTTACTGGGAAATTTTTAGGTAAATTTTTATTTATTTCAGCATAAGTAATATAACCAATCTTTTTTGCTTCTCTAATCATCGACAATAACTTTTTATTTTTTAAGAACTCTTTCATCTATTACCTCCTAAATTTTTAATCTTTTTTATTATCTGCACTCTGTTTTGAGCAACCTCAATCCGCTCTTTCCTCGACAAATTACTATCCAATAATTGTATTTTTAAAGCTTTTTCCTTTTTTTCCAATTTTTTTCTTTCCCATGTTTCTTTAATTTCTTCAAAATATCTCTCTTCATCTTCTATATCATCCACGCTATAAATGAGTTCTATTATTTCTTCTTGCTCACTTTCTCCTAACTCTATATCCTGAATTATTTTTGAAATAATATTTTCTGCATTGAGATTATTTTTTATAACATCCATAACTTTTTTATATAGATCATCCTTTACTCTTCCATCATTGAATTCATAAAAATAATTTAAATTTTTAAGAATTATTTTTACAGTTTCTCTTTCTAATTTATCTCTTTTTTTAGTATACCTAGAGTTATTAATTTTTTTCTTTTTATTAAATTTATTATAGCTTGGTTTCGAATTAATTTTGGGTTTCAACTCATTTTTGATAGCCTCTTTATCTAAGTTTATATTATTAGCAAGTTTTCTTATATAAATATCCATCTCTATTTCGTTTTTAATATTACTAAAAAATTCTTTAAATTTTTCAATTATATTTTTTTTTGATATTACTTCATCTAAATTTAATCCGATAGAATATTTGTCATATAAAAAGTCAAATATCTCTTTTGAACTTTTTAATTCCTTTACAAATTGATCCTTTCCATTTTTCTGTAAAAATTCATCAGGATCTTTCGCATTGCTAAGTTCCAAAACCTTGACATTAAAATTATACCTTTTTAAAATATACGATGCTTTTTTAGTCGCCATCTGACCAGCATTATCCATATCATAACATATAACAATGTTTTTAGTATATTTTTTTAGTAATTTGGCTTGGTCTTCTGTAAAAGCTGTTCCTAGAGAGGCCACAGCATTTTTAAATCCATATTTATGAGCAGTTAATACATCCATATATCCTTCCATTAATAAAACAAAGTTATCTCTCCTTATTATACTTCCGCGTTTAATTAATCCATAAACATTTTCTCGTTTTTTAAATAACACAGTTTCTGGTGAATTAAGATATTTAGGAGCTTTTTTGTCTTCAGTTATTATTCTACCACCAAAACCAACTATTTTTCCATTTCTAGAATAAATCGGAAAAATAATTCGGTCTCTAAAAGTATCATATTCGCTATCATTTTTTTTACTTTTCTTTATTAATGCAAGTTTTAAAAGGTCTTCTTTTTTATATCCTTTCTCACTCAAGTATTCATATAATCCATTCCAAGAATCTAGAGAATATCCTAAATTATATTCTTTTATAAATTTCTCATCTAAACCTCTTTTTTTTAAATATTCATATGCTTTTCTCCCCTTAGGAGAAAATAAATTTTCTTTAAAATAAGTATTTGCTTCTTCTAATATCTCATAATTTTTTTTATTAATTTTATGTTTTCTCTGATAATTTCCTTTTTGGGGTCTTAATTTATAGTTATACTTTTTTGACAAGTCCTCTATCGTTTCCAAAAAAGATAAATTATTTATATCTTGATAAAAATTTATCGCGTTCCCTGCTTTCCCACATCCAAAACATTTAAACATATTTTTATCTGGGGTTACTGTAAATGAAGGGGTTTTTTCATCATGAAAAGGACAGAGCCCTTTATAATTTTTACCACTTCTCTTTAAGTCTACATATTCAGACACCACCTCAACTATATCTACATCTTCTATTAATTTTTCGATATCTTCATTTTTGTAAAGCATCAGTAAACCTCTTCCTCTTTCATCTTATATATTTTATTATAAAAAAATACGAAACTCAGTATATTATTATAATACATTTTTTTTTATTAATCAACTTTTTTTCAAAATAATATCTTGCTAATTTTAAATTGCCTTTCTTTTTACATATTATCAAAAAACGCAAAAGGAGGAGTAAGAAGAACTTACTCCCCATTTTTTATTTGAAAATTATATTTTTTATACAAATAAAGGCACTAATACCAATGAAACTATTGACATTAATTTTATTAATATATTTAATGAAGGTCCTGAAGTATCTTTAAATGGATCTCCCACTGTATCTCCTACAACAGAGGCTTTATGTCTATCAGATCCTTTTCCATCTCCCTTATAACCTTCTTCAACTTGTTTTTTAGCATTATCCCAAGCTCCACCGGCATTTGACATCATTATAGCCATTAGAACACCTGTAACTAGAGCTCCTGCTAATAATCCACCTAAAGCTGCTGGGTCCCATAATCCAATAACTATTGGAGCAATTATTGCTAACACTCCAGGGACAACCATCTGTTTTAAAGCGGAACTTGTAGATATCCCTACACAGCTTTTATAATCAGGCTTAGTAGTTCCTTCCATTATTCCAGGTATATCTCTAAGTTGTCTTCTAACTTCTTCAACCATTTCCATAGCTGCTTTACCTACTGCTGTCATTGTTAACGCTGCAAATAAGAAAGTTAACATCCCACCTATAAATAAACCAACTATTACTTTAGGATTACTTATATCCATCATTAACTCTTCTCCAGAAGCCAATCCAACTTTAGTTTTATAAGCTGCAAATAAAGATAAAGCAGTTAAAGCTGCTGATCCTATTGCAAATCCTTTTCCAACTGCTGCTGTTGAGTTTCCAACTGCATCAAGTTCATCAGTTATTTCTCTTACTTCCTCTGGTAATCCAGCCATTTCTGCAATTCCTCCAGCATTATCAGCTACAGGTCCATATGCATCTACTGCTACAACCATTCCAGTTGTTCCTAACATACTTACTGCTGCAATTGCTATACCATACAATCCTCCAAAAGTATACGAAGCCATAATTGCCGCTGCTATAGTAATTATCGGAGCAACTGTAGATTCCATTCCTATTGCTAATCCCTCAATTATAGTCGTTGCCGCTCCTGTTTTCGCTGCATCGGCTATGCTATTTACTGGCTTTTTACCTTTTTCTGTATAGTATCCAGTAAATCCTGCAATTATTAATCCTGCTACAAGCCCAGCTACTATTGCGTAAAATATCCCCATAGATAAATCTAAATATTTTACTACTCCAAAGGCTCCTGCTAAAGCTAAAGCCCCAGCAATTCTTGTTCCATTTTCTAATTTAGAGTGAACCTTTTTAGGATCATTAGTTTTTACAGTTAAAGTTGCTATTATACTTGATATTATACCTACTGCTGCTACTAAAAGAGGAGCTATTACAAGCGCTAATGTTCCTTCTCCTTTAGCCGCCATTGCAGCTCCTAAAGTCATTGTTGCTATTATAGATCCAACATATGATTCGAAAAGATCTGCTCCCATTCCTGCAACATCTCCAACATTATCTCCAACATTATCAGCTATTGTTGCTGGATTTCTTGGATCATCTTCTGGCAATCCAGCTTCAACTTTCCCTACAAGATCAGCTCCAACATCTGCTGCCTTAGTATATATTCCTCCACCAACTCTTGCAAATAAAGCTATAGAAGAAGCTCCCATTCCAAATCCTGTTACAATATCCATATTTCCATCAAATAATAAATATAAAGCGGCAATTCCTATTATTCCTAGTCCAACAACAGACATTCCCATTACTGCTCCACCTGAAAATGCTACTGTCAAAGCTCTTGCTAGTCCACCTTCTTTAGCAGCCATAGCGGTTCTACCATTTGCTTTTGTTGCTATTCTCATTCCTACATTTCCAGCTACTGCTGAAGTTATTGCTCCAATAACAAATGTTACAGCCGTCATAGGATTTAAAAAAGCTCCCAATAGTGCTCCAACTATTATAACGAAAAATACTAATATCTTATACTCTGCTGCTAAGAATGCCATAGCACCCTCTTTAATTGAATCTGTTAAGTCAGCCACCTTCTCATTTCTAATTTCATGATTACTTACTCTCATTGAATAAAACATTGCTACAATTATAGCTAAAACACCAACTACTATTGCACTTATCATTGCTCCATTTACCATTGTCTCCACTTTTGTACCTCCTCATTTTTTTAGTACCTCTTAGTTTAAGTTATTTTATCATATTTGTTGATAATAATAAACAATTAAATATCTGATTTAATAAAACTAAAGATGATTATTACAAAATATATGAATATACACCTATATATATAATATTTTAACTTTTTTTAGAATCCAGTAATTCTGCAAAAGACTCAAAGCTTTTATATTTTATACCCTTTTTTGCTAGAGTTTCTTCTAAATATGACCCTTTTTTGGCATAGACTATATCACTATATTCTGCTACACAGATATCTGTAATTCCATCTCCTATATATATTATTTTATTGTATGCTTTATCATATTTTTTTAAAATATTAGTCTTACAAACTCCACATTTTTTGCAATCCTTGTTAAAATGCTTCATATCAATTTTAATTTTATTGTTATCAATAAA
This sequence comes from Fusobacteriota bacterium, assembly GCA_051746725.1. Taxonomy (GTDB): domain Bacteria; phylum Fusobacteriota; class Fusobacteriia; order Fusobacteriales; family JBNJFI01; genus JBNJFI01. The sequence goes on along the minus strand of JBNJFI010000007.1, from coordinate 15,133 downwards.
CTTCAAACCATTTGCATATACATCAATGTCATAAATATTATTTTGTGATAATATTTTGTTGATATTGTACTCAAATCCACCACTTACTATTTTTAATTCTTTATTCACGGTAAACTCTTTAAAGTGTTCATCTATTTCTAAATGCTTTAACTCTTCATCATAATCTTCTTGAGATATTTCAAAGGCCTTCTCAAATAATTTTAACCACTCCGTTATTTCTATTTCTCCACTCATTATCTTTCTAGACCATTCGTCATATTGATCTGGATAAAATTTTTTTGCCAAATAATTTAATGTATCTTTTTTGGTTATCGTCCCATCAAAATCTACTAAATATAATATGTTTTTCTTCACATAAACCCCTTACTTATTAGTTATATATTTTTCCATATTTTTAGAATAATATCTTTTATTTTTTTTATCTATTACCATTACATCCATTTTGGGTACATTATCTACTTTTTTGATTATTTTTTCGGGTTCTAACATAAATAATGCAGTGGAATAAATATCAGCAATATATGCATTTGAAGCAATTACAATAACCATCTTATTTTTATCTACTGGATATCCAGTTTTTCCATCTAAAATATGGTGATATCTTTTATTTTTTACTTCAAAATAAGTTTGGTAATCTCCTGATACTCCTATTGCTTTATCTTTTATTTCTAAGATTTTTAAAATCTCGCTAGGTTCATTTGGATTTTGAATACCTACTCTCCATAGATTCTCTGCTTTTTTTCCTGCTACTTCTATGCTACTTATTGAAGATATTAAAAAATCATCGATTCCACTTTTTTTTAGTTCCTGACCCGCCATATATATAGCGTACCCTTTCAAAAAAGAGGATAAATCTACAGTTTGGTCTTTATCAATTTTTATTTTGTCTTCTTTTATTTTTATTCTTTTATAATCAACATGGTGAAGTTTTTTTAATATTTCCTCTTTCTTTGGAACTTCTTGGATTGATTTATTTCCAAATCCCCATAAATCAAATAAAGGTTTTATCGTAATGTCAAATTTTCCATCTGTGATATTAGAAATATCTTTTGCCTCTTTTATTAAATTTATTCCTGTTTTATCAACTTTAACAAAACTTCCAGCTTTTTTATTAATTTCATTTACAAAACTACCTTTTTTGTAACTACTATAATTAGATTCAATTTCTTTTATTTTCAAAAAAGCTTTTTTGATTATTTTTTTTATCTCTTCTTCTTTTTTATTATTTTTATTATGAACCGTTATTTTTATTCTTGTATTAAACAAAAAAGATTCTTGTGTTATATTTCCCTCTGGTTTACAACCAATGAAAATTAATAGCACTGATGTTAAAATTATTATTTTAAATTTGTTTTTCATTGACCTACCTTAACTTTATCTATTTTATTTCCTTTTTTCATCATAACAGCTTTAGGCTTCAATTTGTTTGCTTGATCATCTGTAAAATATCCATAAGAAATTATTATTACAACATCTCCAGGATGCGCTAATCTTGCTGCAGCACCATTTAAACAGATTATACCACTATCTCTTTTACCTTCAATTACATAAGTTTCAAATCGCTCTCCATTGTTATTATTAACTACTTGTACCTGTTCATTTGGAAGAATACCTGCTTCTTCCATTAATTTGCCATCTATAGTAATGCTCCCCACATAATTTAAGTTAGCTTCTGTTACCTGGGCTCTATGTATCTTAGATTTATACATTTTTCTATACATAATTCACCTCTTTTTTAACTTATTGTTTTTAAAATTTCATAGGCTACCTTCATCTTTGGCATATTTTGGTATTCCAATATTTCATCTTGATTTTTTATAATAAATATTTTATTGGTGTCTTTCCCAAAATTAGATATATCATTAGCAATTATATAATCCATATTTTTCTTTTCTTTTTTTCTTAACGCATTTTTAATAAGATCTTCACTTTCTGCTGCAAATCCAACTAAAGTCTGATCTTTTTTGAGTTTTCCTAGTTCATATAATATATCTGGGTTCCGTTTTAGTTTTAAAATCAGATCCCCTTGTTTCTTTTTAATTTTTTTTTCACTATAATACTTAGGTCTATAGTCTGAAACAGCAGCAGCCATGATTATAATATCTATTTCACTATATAATTTTTTAACCTCATTATACATCTCTATTGCACTTTTCACATTAATAATTTTTACTCCGGTAGGTTTAGTAATATCTACTGGACCTGATACCAGAGTTACTTTGGCTCCTAAATTTCTTGCTATTTTAGCTAAAGCATAACCCATTTTCCCTGTAGATCCATTGGTGAAATATCTTATTGGATCTAATTTCTCTTGAGTAGGTCCTGCTGTTATTAAAATTTTTTTTCCTATCAAAATTTTATCCGTTTCTAAGACAGCTTCAATATATTCAATAATTTTTAAAGGGTTTTTCAATCTTCCCTTTCCTTTAGAGTTGCAAGCTAAGTTTCCTGTATCGGCTTCTATAAAGTTATATCCAAATTTTTCTAATTTTTTAATATTTGTCTTTAAAATTGGATTTTTATACATATTATCATTCATAGCCAAAGCAAAATAAACTGGTGCCTTTGTTGCTGAAATAACTGTGCTCAACATATCATCGGCTATTCCACTTGCTACTTTTCCTATAATATTATAAGTTGCAGGTACAATTAATACCAAATCTGCTTTTTGAGCTAATGATATATGCTCAACTTCCTTAAAATCAGGACGCTCAAACATTTTGACATGAACTTTTCTTTTGCTTAAAGTTTCAAATGCCAGAGGTGTTATTATTTTAGTAGCATTTTCTGTCATTATTATATCAACATTATAACCTTTTTTGACAAAATCTGAGACAACTCTCGTAGCCTTATAAGCTGCAATTCCTCCAGTTATACCAATTAATAAGTTTTTATTCTTCTTCATCTTCTAATCCTATTTTATCTTCTACAATCTCTCGAAATACCGTTTTTACAATTGTATCATCTAATTTATTATTAGTTAATGGTTTCAAATCTTCATCAAGAGATAGATCTCGTCCCCTCTTTCCTGCAACTATACATAAAGAATACTTATTTGGGATTTTTTTTATTAAATCTTCATATCGTATTTCTCTTTTCACTATTCCCTCCTAGTATGATTTTTTTTAATTTTTTTACTGCACTAGACAGTTTGTCGTTAACTATTGAATAGTCATATTTTTCTTCATATTCCATTTCAGCTAAACTATTTTTTAGTCTTTTTTCTATAACCTCTTTTTCATCAGTACCTCTTAAAATTAGACGCTTTTTAAGTTCTTTTAGCGAAGGAGGTTTTATAAATATTAAAATTGCTTTTTGAAAGTTTTTCTTAACTTGCATTCCACCTTGAACATCTATTTCTAAAATTAAACTTTTCTGATTATCTAATTTTTTTTGAACCTCAGATTTTAAAGTCCCATAATAGTTCCCATGAACTTTGGCATACTCTAAAAAATTTCCTTCTAAAATCTCTTTTTTAAATCTAACTTCATCATAAAAATAATAATCTTCACCGTTCTTCTCGCCTTCTCTAGGATCTCTAGTTGTAGCAGAAACTGATAACTCAATATTTGGAACGTCTTTTAATAATTTTCTAACTATAGTCCCTTTACCTACTCCCGATGGACCAGATATTACATATAATCTTCCCGGTTTCATTTTTTCTCCTCATCATTTAATCTAGAAGATATAGTTTCAGGATTAACTGCGGACATGACAACGTGATTGCTAGTTGTTATTATCAAAGCTCTTGTTTTCCTTCCATTAGTTGCATCTATTAGCATATTTTGAGCCTTAGCTTCCTCTCTAAGTCTCTTGCTTGGAGCCGCTTCTGGGGTCACAATTGCTACAATCTTATTATCCACAACTATATTTCCAAATCCAATTCCTATAGGTTGCATCAAATCCTCCTATTTCTAATAATTTATATAACAATTTAATATAATTAGCACCAAAAAAGTATTTTGGTGCTAATTCTTTGTTATTATTATTAATTATCTTTTATTTCGTAATCTACATTTTCATAAGCTCTAAATCCTGTTCCTGCTGGTATCTGTTTCCCTAATATTACATTTTCTTTTAATCCCTCTAAATTATCTTCTTTACCTGCAAGAGCAGCATTAGATAATACTTTTTTTGTTTCTTGGAAAGACGCGGCTGATAAAAAACTCTCAGTATTTACAGCTGCTTTTGTTATTCCTTGTATCACTGGAATAGATTTTATTTCTTTCTTTTCTTGTTCTCTTAATTCCTTGTTTTTTCTTCTCAATATATTTCTATCTATAATTTCTTTTTTGAGATATAATGAATCTCCTGGGTCTGTAATCTCTTCTTTTCTAAACATCTGTTTTACTATTATTTCTATATGTTTGTCATTTATTGTTACTCCTTGTTCTCTATATACACCTTGAACTGCTTCTAGTATATACTGCTCTGCACGAACAAGTCCCATTATAGATAATATATCGTGTGGTGATATTGGTCCCCCAGTTAATTTTGCTCCTTTAGCTATTTTCATTCCATTCATTACAACAAGATGTTCTCCAAATGGAATTTTATATTCCTCTACTTTTTTATTTTCATCAACTGGTTTTACTTGGACAACTCTCATACCTTTTTTCTTTTTATCTAATAACTTAACAATTCCCTCTGATTTTGAAAGAATAGCTTTTCCTTTTGGATTTCTAGCTTCAAATAATTCTTGAATTCTTGGAAGACCACCAGTAATATCTTTAGTCCCTTCCCCTTTTTTCACTATTTTAGCTATGATATCTCCTTTTTTAATCTTTTCATTATCCTTAGCAAATAGATAAGCTCCATAAGGTATCGTGTATTCTATTAATTTTTTTCTATCATCTCCATCATGATCAAAAATAACCATTCTTGGACTTGTATCTCCATGTTCAGCTGGTTTTACAGCAGTTCTTTCAATAACATCATATTTTTCATCGTAATGTTCTTTAACATGTACTTCTCTATATTCTATAATCCCATCTTCTTCTGCAATTATTGGTACTTGATATGGATCAAATTCAACTAATCTATCTCCATTTTCTACTTTGTCACCTTCATTTACATCTAATATACTTCCTGAAGGAATTTCATACTCTTTGTCTTTAATTTGGAACTTAGCACTTTGAGAAGTTACTATTCTATTTCCATCTTTTTCTATATATCTTACATCAACAAATTTTACTTCTCCATCAACTTCACTGGTAATCATACTTTGGGTTTCACCTTTTTCCGCTACTCCTCCAGTATGAAATGTTCTCATGGTTAACTGCGTTCCTGGTTCACCAATAGATTGAGCAGCAATAACTCCCACTGCTTCTCCTAGTAAAACATCTTTATGATCTGATAAATCAATTCCATAACATTTTTGACATACCCCTTTTTCTAAAGTACAAGTCAATGGACTTCTAATTTCTACTGCTTCTATGTCTAATTCACCAATTTTTTGTACTTTTTCTTCAGTTAAAAGTGTGTTCTTAGGGTAAAGAACTTCACCATCATATATTAAATCAGTAGCCAAATGTCTACCTGTTATTCGTTCAGCTAATTTTTCAATTACAATTCCTTCAGAAATTAAGTCAGAGACGATTATCCCTCTTTCTGCATTACATTCATCTTCGTTTATTATTACATCATGCGAGACATCAACTAATCTTCTAGTTAAATACCCTGAATCTGCAGTCCTTAAAGCCGTATCTGCCAATCCTTTTCTTGCACCATGGGTAGACATGAAAAATTCTAAAATATTTAAACCTTCTCTAAAATTAGCTTTTATAGGTATCTCAATAATCTGACCTTGGGTATCTGCCATAAGTCCACGCATTCCTCCAAGTTGTCTCATTTGTCGAGTATTACCACGGGCTCCTGAGTTAGCCATCATATATACTGGATTAAATTCATCTAGATTTGACATCATTTCATTTGTAACATCACCTATTGCTTTATCCCAGATATCTACAGTCTTTCTATATCTCTCTTCATTTATTAATTTTCCTGCCTTATATTCCTTTTCAACTTCTTCTACATCTTTATCAGCTTTTTCAAGTATTCCTTTTTTAGCTTCTGGGATATCTAAATCCTCTACCCCAATTGTTATACCTGCTATTGCTGCATAATGAAATCCAAAGTTTTTTATCTCATTAATTACCTCAGCTGATATTGCAAATCCAAACTTTTTATAAAGTTCAGCTATAATTTTTTTTAATTCACCTTTTCCAAATGTTTTTTTATAATATCTAATTTCTTTAGGTAATATTTCATTAAACATGATTCTACCTACTGTAGTTTCTACAAGTTCTCCATCTATTCTAACTTTTATTAAAGCTTGAACATCAATTTTTCCAGAATCATGAGCTAACATAGCTTGATTAACATTAGAGAATGTTTTTCCTTCTCCTTTTTGTCCTTTTCTTTCTTTAGTCATATAGTAACATCCCATTACCATATCTTGAGATGGTACTGCTATAGGTTCTCCACTTGAAGGAGCAATTATATTTCGAGAAGCTGTCATCAATAGTTTTGCTTCCATTTTAGCTTCGACAGACAGTACTAAATGTACTGCCATCTGATCTCCATCAAAATCGGCATTAAATGCATTACACACCAATGGATGCAATCTAATTGCCTTCCCTTCGATTAACACCGGTTGAAAGGCTTGTATACTCAATCTATGCAAAGACGGAGCTCTATTTAATAATATAGGGTGATCCTTTATTACCTCTTCTATCAAAGGCCACACTTTATCATTACCATTTTCAACCATCTTTTTTGCAGTCTTTATATTTGAGGTAATATCTCTTTCTATTAGCTCTTTCATTATAAACGGTTTATATAATTCCAAAGCCATTTCTTTGGGAATTCCACATTGATCCATTTTTAAGTCTGGTCCCACAACAATTACTGACCTTCCAGAATAATCAACACGTTTACCTAATAAGTTTTGTCTAAATCTACCCTGTTTTCCTTTTAACATATCACTTAAAGATTTCAATTCTCTATTTTTTTGAGTTACAACAGTCCGACCCCGACGCCCATTATCAATCAGAGCATCAACTGCTTCTTGAAGCATTCTCTTTTCATTTTTAACTACTATTCCTGGGGCATGTATATCTATTAATTTTTTCAGTCTGTTATTTCGGTTTATTACTCTTCTATATAAATCGTTTAAATCTGAAGTTGCAAACCTTCCTCCGTCTAATTGAACCATTGGCCTTAAGTCTGCTGGAATTATAGGTAAATAGTCCATAATTAGCCATTCTGGTTTATTCTTAGAATTCAAAAAGTCTCTTACTATCTTTAATCGTTTTATTATTTTTTTTCTTTTTTGCTTACTTCCAACTTCTTCCAAATCGACCTTCAGTCTATCTTCTTCTTCATTCAAATCCAATCCTGCTAACACTTTTTTTATTGCTTCAGCTCCCATTAATGCTTTAAACTTATTACCATATTGACTTTTATACAGTTTATATTCACGTTCAGTTAATATTTCTCCTTTTTTAAGAGACGTTTCACCAGCATTAATGACTATGTATTTAGCAAAATATAATACAGCTTCTAATTCTTTAGAACTGATTCCTAAAAGTAAAGCCATTTTATTAGGTATCCCTCTAGAATACCATATATGAGCAACTGGAGCAGCTAATTTAAGATGTCCCATTCTTTCTCTTCTAACTTTAGATTTAGTAACTTCAACCCCACATTTCTCACATACCAATCCTTTATATCTCATTCGTTTATATTTACCACAGGCACATTCCCAATCTTTTACTGGTCCAAAAATTTTCTCACAAAATAGACCATCAACTTCTGGTTTCAATGTTCTATAGTTAATTGTTTCCGGCTTTGTTACTTCTCCAAATGATAATTTTTTTATCTTTTCAGGAGATAATAACCCTATTCTTACTTTTTCAAAATTTTTAATTCCCATCTTTTAAAAGGCCTCCTATTCATTCTTTATCAGAATCAACTAATGAATTTAAATCAGCTAATGAAAATTCTGTTATCCCTTCATCTTCCTTATTTTCACCATCTAAATCAATTGTATTCCCATCTTTATCAAATAATTCAACATCCAAGGCTAAACTTTGAAATTCTTTTATTAAAACTCTAAATGATTCTGGTAAATCAGGTTCTGGCATTGGTTCGCCTTTTACAATTGCCTCATAAGTTTTTGTTCGTCCAGTAACATCATCTGATTTAACTGTCAACATTTCTTGTAAAATATTAGAAGCTCCATACGCTTCTAAAGCCCATACTTCCATTTCTCCTAATCTTTGTCCTCCAAATTGTGCTTTACCACCTAAAGGTTGTTGCGTAACCAAAGAATAAGGTCCTATTGCTCTTGCATGCATTTTATCTTCAGCTAGATGATGTAATTTCAATACATACATATAACCGACAGTTACTGGATTATCAAATTTATCTCCTGTTCTTCCATCATAAAGATCGATTTTTCCATTTCTAGGGTATCCTGCTTTTTCCAGATAATCTTTAATCTGATCTTCGCTAATTCCATCAAAAACAGGAGTAGCTATAGGAGTATTTAATTTCCCGGCAGCAAGACCTAAATGTGTTTCTAAAACCTGACCTATATTCATCCGACTCGGTACTCCAAGCGGATTTAATACTATATCTACGTGATCTCCATTATCCATATATGGCATATCTTCTACTGGTAATATTTTTGAAATAACTCCTTTATTACCATGTCTTCCAGACATTTTATCTCCAACAGTTAATTTTCTTTTTTCAGCAATATAAACTCTAATTTTCTTTATTACTCCTGCTTTTAATTCATCTCCATCTTCTGCTGATAATTCTAATACATCAATTACAGTTCCTTTAGCTCCATGTTTTAATTTTAAAGATGTATCCCTAACATCTCTTGCTTTTTCTCCAAAAATAGCACGTAATAATTTTTCTTCTGCAGGCGGTTCAGTTTCACCTTTTGGAGTAGTTTTTCCAACTAATATATCTCCAGTACTAACTTGAGCCCCTACTCTTATTACGCCGTTTTCATCTAAATTTTTAAGGGCAGATTCTCCTACATTAGGAATTTCTCTTGTTATTTCTTCATCTCCTAATTTAGTTGTTCTAGCTTCAATTTCATGCTCTTCTATATGAATAGATGTGAATATATCATCCTTTACCAATCTTTCACTTACCAAAATCGAATCTTCAAAATTATATCCTTCCCATGGCATAAATGCAATCATTACATTTCGCCCTAAAGCTAAATCTCCACCTTGAGTAGAATGTCCATCAGCTAATATAGATCCTTTATTGACTTTTTCTCCGAGATCAACTATAGGTTTTTGATGCAAACACATTGCCTGGTTTGATCTTTCAAAGTTCATTAGTTTATGTATCTCTTTTTCACCATCGTTATTTTCAACTACAATATGACTTGCGTCAACTTCTGTAACTGTTCCTTCAATTTTAGAAGTAATAACAGCTCCTGAATCAACAGCTACCTTTCTCTCTACACCTGTCCCCACAAAAGGAGCTTCTGTTTTTAATAGTGGTACCGATTGCCTCTGCATATTTGACCCCATCAATGCACGGTTAGCATCATCATGTTCTAAAAATGGAATTAATGCAGCTGAAACTGATACTACTTGCTTAGGTGAAACATCTAAATATTCAGCTTTTTCTTTAGGAATATGTACAATTTCGTCATCATATCTACAAACAACTTCCTCTGAATCTATAACATTGTTGTCATCAATTAACGTATCGGCTTGTGCTATAAATTTCCCTTCTTCATCGTCTGCTGATAGATATTCTATATTTTTAAAATCAACTTTCCCTTTATCTAATTTTAAATATGGAGTTTCTATAAATCCATATCTATTTACTTTTCCAAAAGTAGCTAAAGATCCAATCAGCCCAATATTGGGACCTTCCGGTGTTTCAATTGGACATATTCTTCCATAATGTGAATTGTGAACATCTCGAACTTCAAATCCTGCTCTTTCTCTTGAAAGTCCTCCAGGTCCTAATGCACTTATTCTTCTTTTATGAGTAAGCTCCGCCAAAGGATTACTTTGATCCATAAACTGAGATAATTGTCCGCTACCAAAAAAATCCAAAACCATTGCATTTAGTGGTCTTGTATTTAAAAGTGATTGAGCAGTTAAACTTCCGATATCTTGAGTAGTCATTTTTTCTTTAGCCATTTTTTCCATCTTGGCCATCCCACTCTTAAATTGCATTCTCAGTAGTTCTCCAACTCCACGAACTCTTCTATTAGATAGTTTATCTATATCATCTGTATAACCTTCACCACTATATAATACTTTCATATATTTAACTATTTCTATTAAATCTTGTTTTGTAAGAACTCTTGTTGATTCAGGTATATTAAGCTTTAATCTTTTATTTAATTTATATCGTCCAACATCTAACAAATTATATCTATACTCATTAAAGAACATTTGATCTATTAAACTTTTGGCACTATCAACTGTTACTAAATCACCCGGTCTCAGTTTCTTAAACACTTTTACAACTGCTTCTTCTGGATTCGCAGTATCATCTTCAAGTAAAGCATTAGCTAAAATTATATCCTCAGGATTAACTTCCCAATATACTATTTCTTCTATTTCCAAATCAATTAGGGTAACAATCACATCTTCTGTGATTTCCGTTTCTGAATCGATTAATATCTCTCCTGTCTCTTCATTTATAACATCTTCTTTTATAAAGCTTCCTTCTATTTTAGTTTTTAATTCACTAATAAGATCTTCTTTGTCTTTATATTTATGAAAATGATCCTTTAAACTAAATGCCTTTGTTTCCAAAAAAGTTTCCATTATTTCAGTGTTCGATTCAAAAAAACCTATTGCTTTTAAAAAAGTAGGTAACAGTATCTTTTTCTTTCTATCTACCTTGACTTTTAAAAAATCATATTTATCAGTTATAAATTCCAACCAAGTCCCTTTATATGGTATTACCTTTCCAGTATAAAGTTCCTTTCCAGTTTTTTTGTTAACTTCCCTATTAAAAGAAACTCCTGGCGATCTATGTAACTGAGCAACAACAACTCTTTCTGCTCCATTGATAATAAATGTTGCAAAGTCGGTCATTAATGGTATTTCTCCAAAATAAACCAATGTTTCTTGTATTTCTTCTGTTTTCTTGTTTATTAGTCTAAGTTTTACCTTTAAAGATGCAGAATATGTCTTTCCTCTCTTTTTACACTCTAACTCATCATCCAATGGATGTTCATTATCATGTAACTCATAATGAATATATTCAATTCTAACCATCTCATTTGCAGCTTCAATTGGAAAAATTTCTTGAAAAACTTGTTCCAATCCTTTTTCTTCGCGCGCTTCTGGTTTTCGGTGTAATTGCAGAAAATTTTCATATGAATTTCTCTGGTATGCCAAAAAGTGAGGCATTTCTCCTCGAGTTTTTATGCTTCCGAAATCCAACCTTTTTACAATTTTGCTCATGGTTTCACCCCTCATTAGTATTAATAAAATTAAAAGTTAATAATAAATAATTCTTTTAAAATTGTTTATTACTAACTTTTAATTATAAGCGTAAAAAGACACTCGAAAATAGCGAGTGTCTTAATACTCAGATTATTTTTTTATTATTTTAATTCTACTTCAGCACCAGCATTTTCTAATTCTTCTTTTAACGCTTCGGCTTCTTCTTTTTCTAAACCTTCTTTAACTGCTTTAGGAGCATCGTCAACTAGACCTTTTGCATCTTTCAATCCTAATCCTGTTGCAGATCTAACTGCTTTTATTACTTTTATCTTTTTAGCTCCTGCTGATTTTAAAATTACATCAAATTCTGTTTGTTCTTCACCTGCTGCACCACCTGCTGCTGCACCTGCTACTGCTACTGGAGCTGCTGCTGAAACACCAAATTCTTCTTCCAATGCTTCTACTATTTCAGCCACCTCTAAAACTGTCATTTCCTTTATTGCTTCTATAAACTCTTCTGTTGTTAATTTTGCCATTATTGTTCCTCCTCATTTTTATTTTTTAATTTTTTTCATCTTTAATTGCTTTTAAAGCATATGCTAAATTTCGCGTTGGACCTTGTAATACGTTGACAAGACCAGATAACGGCGCTTGTAAACTTGAAACCATTTTTGAAAGCAATTCTTCTTTGGTTGGTAACTTTGCCAAAGTTTCCACTTTTTCTTTAGCAACTTTTTCACCTTCTAAGTATCCTGCTTTTATATCAAGTATATCTTTGTCTTCACCAAATTCATAAAGAACTTTTGGTGCGTTAACTGTATCTTCATATCCAAAAGCAAAAGAAGTAGCTCCCTTCAATTCTTCTGAAAAATCATCTTCTATTCCAGCTTCTTTTAAAGCTATCTTAAATAATCTATTTTTAGCTACTAGATATTCAACGTTAACTTCTCGAAACTTTCTTCTTAATTCAGTATCTTCTGCAACAGTAACCCCTTTATAATTAGCAAATACAATCACTTTTGCTTCTTTTATTTTAGCCGTTAATTCTTTTACCTTCTCTATTTTTCTCTGGCTAGGCATTGGTTCACCTCCTTATAATAATATAACCTCCGAAAACGGAGGTTACCTATGCTAATTTTACTGGTAACCTCGGTAGGAAATTAAGCGCTAGCACCTACGGTCTTTGGTTTATATTATTTATTTTTATTTGAAATTCTATTTAGAAATTTTTTAAAATTGAAAGTGGATCTAATTTTATACCAGGACCCATCGTTAAAGAAATAGAAATTTTCTTTATGTATTGACCTTTTGTTTCATTAGGTCTCAATTCAATTATCTTCTCAATAAAAGTAGTAAAGTTTTCAGTTAATGCTTCCTCAGAAAAATCAACTTTTCCAAAAGGGACATTAATTAAACTAAATTTATCAACTTTAAAAGCCAATTTTCCTTTTTTAAATTCTTTAACTGCTTTCCCAATATCTTCTGTTACCGTTCCAGATTTAGGATTCGGCATCAAACCTTTTGGACCTAATATTTTTCCTAATCGTCCTAACTTAGGCATCATTTCTGGAGTCGCTATAACTAAATCAAAGTCTAACCATCCACCTTTTATTTTAGCTAAATAATCCTCTCCAACATAATCTGCTCCAGCTTCTTCTGCTTCTTCTATTTTTGAAGTAGTCAAAGCTAAAATTTTAACGGATTTTCCAGTCCCATTTGGTAACACAACTGTACCTCTAACCTGTTGATCAGCATGTCTTGGGTCAACACCTAATTTCAAAGATATTTCTGCAGTTTCTACAAAATTAGCACTTGCTGTGTTTTTCAATAATGATATTGCTTCTCCAACTTCATATTCCTTTTTTCTATCTACCTTTTCTAATGCTTCTAAATAACTTTTTCCTCTACTAGACATCTTTACCTCCTCGTGGTATTAACGGTCTCCCTACCACATATTATCTATTTTTCTACTTCAACTCCCATACTTCTACAAGTTCCAGCAACAATACTCATAGCTGCCTCTATAGAACCAGCATTTAAATCTGGCATTTTAGTTTCTGCTATTTCTTTTAACTTATCTTTACTTAAAGTTCCTACTTTTTCTTCTAAAGAGTTTCCAGCTCCGCTAGGAATTCCTAGAGATTTTTTTATTAAATCTGAAGCCGGTGGAGTTTTAGTTATAAAACTAAAACTTCTATCTTTATAAACTTCAATCTCAACAGGAATAATATATCCCATTTGATTTTTAGTTTTAGCATTAAATGCTTTACAAAATTCCATAATATTTACACCATGTTGCCCTAAAGCTGGACCAATTGGTGGAGCAGGATTTGCTTTTCCTGCATCTAATTGTAATTTTAACTTTCCTATGACTTTTTTTGCCATATAAAACACCTCCGAATTATTGTGGTTTTCGATTACTCTCCCACTAGTTTATCTATTTTTTCTCAACTCCATTAAAGTCAATTTCAACAGGAGTCATTCTTCCAAATAAGTCTACCATAACTTTTAATTTTCTATGCTCAAAATCAATACTCGAAACTTCGCCGGTACTTCCCTTAAAAGCTCCTTCTTTTATCTCGCAAACATCCCCTACTTCAATGTCTAGATCCACTTTTGGAATTTCACTTTTAGCTTCTACTCCCATTTTACCAAGAAGTCTTGTGACATCTTCTTTATCTAAAGGAGATGGAGTAGATCCAATACCTACAAAACCAGTTACACCTGGAGTATTTCTTATGACATACCAGACTTCACTGTCCACTTTGTAGCCGATTCCCTTCTCACCTGTTTCTTTTTCAACTTCAATTTCAATGAGAACATAACCCGGGAATAAAGTATTAGTAATTTGCTTTGCTTTTCCATCTTTAAATTCTGTTTTTTCTTCTTCAGGAACTGCTATTCGAAAAACTTTATGCTCTAAATTCAAATTTTGTATTCTCTTTTCTAACTTCAATTTAACCTTGTTTTCATGACCAGAATAAGCATGAATGGCATACCATTTTTTCTCAAATTCCTTTTGAGACATTTTTACCTCCAAATTTTACCCTATAAAAATTTCCAACAACTTGATAAACAGTACATCAAAAACCCCTAAATAAACTCCTACACAAAAACTTAAAACTACAACTAAAGTTGTAGCATTCTTTATTTCTGTTTTGCTAGGCCAAACAACTTTTCTGAATTCACTTTTTACTTCCTGCAAGTAACTTTTCATTTTACCACCTCATCATTTATAAAAATAAAAAAATGGCAGGCCCAGAGGGAATCGAACCCCCAACCCTCGGTTTTGGAGACCGATGCTCTGCCTAATTGAGCCATGGACCTACACTAAAATTATTTAACTTCTTTGTGCTCTGTAACTTCATTATCGAATTTACAATATTTTTTTAGAGTTAATCTTTCCGTTGTATTCTTTTTATTCTTAGTAGTACTGTAATTTCTTCTCTTACATTTTTTACATTCTAACTGCACTGTAACTCTCATTCTTGCACCTCCATCAAAGGTAATAAAAATATCAATACCCAAAGAGTATCAGCAATGTTTTAGACATAGCTCATAACCTTTAGACTTAATTCTATTATAAGCTTGGCTAGGTCCTATCCTCTCAAGCGGCTGCCCGCTAAATACTTTCGGCGCTGAAAGACTTTACTTCTGGGTTCGATATGTGACCAGGTGTTTCC
>JBNJFI010000006.1:0-47215 GCA_051746725.1 Fusobacteriota bacterium | reverse complement strand
CTTTTAAGGTCTGCCCCCCTCTAAATCTCCCCCTAGCAGGGGAGACTATCTTTATTTCCTTTCAAAATTGATTTTTAGAAAACATTTGAATTATTTAAAACCTTGCTACTTTCTTGCTTATCCCGTCCCCTGCCAGGGGGAAGGCTAGGAAGGGGGGCGTTAAATTATTGATAATTCTGTGGATAACCTAAAATTTTATTCTTCAGTTTTGCAACTTCCTAGCTCTTATTCATAATCTAATAGGCAAAGAAAAGGGAATTAAATCCCCTTTTCTTTAGTCTAAAGTAACTTCTATTTTATTCATTTCACCATCTGATAAGTCTTCTATTGATTTTCGTTTTATTTTAGTTATTCCATCTTTAATTTCAAAATTTACTTTTTTTCCATTTATTTTTACATCTGTTATTTTGTATTCAGATACTTCTAAATTTTTAGAATTATTATATATCACTTGGATATTTTTATCTGCAAATATAGTTTTTATCTTAGCTTTTCCATCTTCATCAAACTGTTTATTTAATAATTTAGGATCCAATACTAAATCACCTAGTTTTCCTCTAACTCCAAACATTTGATTTATAACAGTTATTAATAACCAACTTGCTGAACCTGTAAGATAGTGATATAAACCTCGTCCCTTTTCATTTATATATTCTGGTATACCTGGATATATTCTAGACTTTTCAAAATCATTTGTATGTTGGTATATCGAGTCTAAAACTTCAAATCCAGCTTCAGAAAATCCTCTTTTATATAAAGCATTTCCATACATAACTGCCATATGGCTAAACATAGCTCCGTTCTCTTTATGACCAAATGCAAACCCAAATACTCTTCCCATATTTGAAAGAACCTCTTTGAAATTAGTATTTAATCTATATCCGCCTACAGTTTCATCTTTTAAATATCTATTGGCAGAATCTATTATCTTTTCTACTTGAGAATCTGTGGCTACATCTCCCATAATATTAAATACTTGACCTGTTAAAGTCATTCTAACTCCTAAAGGATTATCACCTTCTAATCTCTCTCCATCATCATCATAGTATCCATTGAACCACTCTTGCCCATCTTTATTTTTTATCCACTCATTTTTTCTTATATGATTTATAACCCAGTTTCCTTTTTTTCGTAAGTCTTTTATCAGATCATCAATGGATATCTTAACTTTTTTGCCGGATATCCCTTGGGTAGATTTCAAATATCTATTTAAAACCTCTCTCTTATCGCTTACTACATCATAATTTGTCTTTTTTGAATCGCTACCCATCTTAGTATCTATCATTATTAATAGTTCTTCCATTATTTCTATTTTAGAAGTATTATTTTTATCTTTTAAAACTTCTAAAAGATTTGCCATTTCCAAAAGATTACTTCCATATATAGCAGTAAACGCAACACTTTCTCCATTTTCATCTGCCATATCTAACCCATCGTTCCAGTCGGCTCCTTCTAATCTCATATTATTATGTTCGCCTACGTTATAAAATGAAACTAGATGTTGAATTAGCATATGTTCTAGCATTGTTCCTTCATAAATCTCTCCATTGGAACTTTTTTGCTTATTTCCATCTTTTATAGTCCAATTTTTATCTAATTTTTGTCCATACATGATATGGGCATCTTTAAAATAGGTTTGTTTTTCAGATAAAAATTCTAAATCTCCACTTTGATCTAAGTATAGTTTAGTTGTCAAAAAAGGCCATGCTCCATGATCCATCCAAATTCTACTTATATTATTTCGATCTGCTATAAATTCTCCTGGTTTATTTCCTATTATAGTAGCATTAGTCCCATCTATCCTTACTCCTCCAAAGTTATTATATAAAGTTTCTTTCACTCCCTCTGGTTCCATTAAAAGTAAAGCTAGACAATCTTGCCATAGATCTCTCCAACCTCTTCCACCTTTTCCATAATCGTGGTGAGGCAAAAAAGAGCATCCATATATACGTCTCAATATCGGTTGCAAAGTGACCCATCTCATCCAATTATCAAAATCACTATCTCCAGTTACAAATTCTGCAGAAGATAATTTAGAATCCCAATATTCAATATTGGAACCTAATTTCATTTCAAATTTATCAGAAGATAAATATTTTTCCTCTATTTTTTCAAATGTATTATCTTCATCTATACCCATGGCAATTATATAAGATTTTTCTTCTCCAGGTTTTAGAGTTATTTTTTCAAACTGTAATCCTCCTACAGTTTCGTATCCATCTATTTTATCATCTGGAAGATAATCTCCTTTTTTGCCATTTACAATAGCTTTAGGCCAATCTAAAGACCCACCTTCCCCAATAAATTCTTCCATAACTGGGAAATAACTTTCTGGTTTTTTCCCACTTTCATCTGCACCAAATACTCCATATTTTATCTCATTGACTTGGTGTCCTCTTTCATCAAATGATAGAGTTGGTTTTACTTCTACCCCATACTCTTTTATATTTGTTCTATGTAATAATGCAGTTACATGTCTGTGATCCCTTATGTTATCAGCAGACCTACCGTATATTGGTATTGCAGCAGTAGGAGTTATTTTTAAATCTTCATCACTAATATTACTAAGGGTAACCCTCATTAATTCAACTTTATCATCATTTGCAGGTACAAAATTTGTAACTTCAGATTTTATACCTATCTTTGAATTTTTTCTAACTACTTGATGCCATAAAAATCCAGCTCTCATTACTACTTTTTCTGTATCTTGATTGCCAAACTTATATGTTTTTTGTTTTGCAGAATTCCCTGTTGCAGACCAGATTTCTTCCCCTTCTATAGAAACCCAAAAGTTTCTAGAAGAGTTACTATTATGTAGATCTTCTACTGAAGTAGGTTCTAGCAAAAAAGTGTTGTTATCAGCTTTTATATCTCCATGTAAATCAGGGGTAATAGCGGACATCATTCCTGCTTCATTAGTTAACGGAAAGTATAAATAGCTACTTAATTCAGGATTTTCTAGCTTAAAAGTTCCTTTTTTGTCTATATATTCCCATTTTTTTATTTTCTTCATATATTCTATTCCTTTCTAAGTCTATTTTAATTCAATATTTATAATATCTATCTCACCTTCTCTTACTTTTTTGGCATCTTCTCCTTTTATAACTGTTCCCTTTAATCTTCTTCCATCAATTATTATTTTGCTTATTTTAGCCTTGTCTTTTCCAAATGTATTTTTTCTATTTGGATTGTGATATGTAACATTGGTATTTCCTAAAAATCTAAATGATACTTCATTATTAGAATCAAATAACCATTCTGGAAGTTTAGGAGAAAAATCTAAAATTACTTCTTCACCTTCTTTTCTAAAAGGTTTTTCTCCTGCCATTATAATATTTCTAATCTCTAAACTCTCTGCTGTTGATCCACTTAATCTAGCAACAAATCCCTGTCCATGAACTGACTTATCTGGGTTAGCACTACTTGCTATAAAAGAAGAGTTTTCTAAAGTACTTCTTCCATATACCTCTGGATCCATAAATGGTACTAATACTGTTTTTATATCTTCATAAAATTCATTATAAAGCCCTGCTTTTAAAAGACTTACCATATATTTATATTCCATATGCATAAATATAGATTCGTTTTCTAACCAACCAGGTGTAAATGCTCTTGCTCTACCTATATCATAAGATTCATCTAATATTGATTCAGAAGTTTTATACATCTTTAATTTTTTATCATATACATCGCTTGCTTTTAATTTTTTATATAATTTTTGACTTTCATCTTTATCTTTTAATACTTTCATAGCTCGAGCTGGTCCTTCTAAGAAATAAGATAGCCTCTTAGGTTCAAACTCTTTTACTTTAACTAAAGGATATCCTTTTTTGTTCAACTTCTTCTTTCCATCTTTAGTTTTTATAAACTCGTGTTTAGTAGCTTCAAAATACATATAAGTAGGATATACTCCCTCTCCATAATCTAAAGCTAATTTACTTCCTATCTCAAGTTTTTTAATAAACTTTTCTAATTTTTTATTTATATCTTTTATTTTTATATTTTTTAACTCTCCACTAAATCCATATAATATCTCATCTCGATAATCTTCTCTTATTTGAGATACCTTATCCCAGTAAATAAAGTTTTTATTTTCATCTTCTGAATTAAAGTATATATCTAACTGATCTTCAATTCTTTGTAGAAGTTTATTTAATTCCACAGGAATTTTAATATTTTTATCTGCTTTTTCTTTTATTAAAAAGTTTAATATTCTTCTTAATTCAAATGCCTCTGAAACTCCAGAACCAAACATTCCAGGAAGACCATTTAAAGAGTCATTCCATCCTGGCTTACCTGCTTCCATTTCAACTCCAGCTCCAATTGGATCTAAAGTTGCAAATTTATTAGCAGATAAACTAAGTAATTTTTCATATAGATTAGTTTTATAAATTTCATCTTTACCATTATCAGTTCTTACCCAATTTTCTTTATTTTTTCTAGAATTAATAAGTTCCCTTTTTTGAATATTTTCTTCATCTATTGCTTCAAATTGTCTTACTTTTCCATTTGCTAGAACATATTTTTTTTCCCTTTTATTGACCCTTACTGGGCTATCATAATATTTATACTCTTTATTTTCATAAAGGAATTCATCTTTTTTGTCTGGAAATACAGAAAGATAAGTATCCACTAAATCCATATTATATGTCCAATGATCTATCCAGAACCCCTCTCCATGTTCAGCTTCAAAGTTTTGTTCTGAATATTTAAGCATTTTTTGTAAAAGTTCATCTTCAGATATCTTTAATTTTACACCAGCATCGTGTACAAATCCATAAAAACTACCTGGAGTATATGGTTTATCTATTAATTTTTTAAATAATTCCTTATCTTCTACATATTCTAAAACTTCATCCTTTTTTGAATCTTCTAAGATAAACTTACATCCTTTTACTACTAAGGGATTATATCCATCGGCTTGAATCAAGTTCATAAACATCTTAACATTAAAATCTCCTATTTCAGGGTTAAACAGTATATCTGATCTTCTGTTTTGATTTACATCTCTAAAATTCCCATTTCCCTGTGAATAGTATCCAGCTTCTAAAGAAAAGAAATTATAATCTCTTTCCAAGTCACCGTGTTTTCTAGAATATATATGATACACATGGGACTTATCTCCACCATCTAATAATACTGGATATCCCCCTCTTAATAGGTTATCCATGTAATTTTGTTTCATATATTCATCAAACATATCATCAGAGGTACTTATTTCTATGTTTTTAGTAATATCTTTTATTAATTTATTAGATTCTTTTCTCTTATTTTTTAAATATTCAGGATCTAAAAAAGTATCCACTTTTTCATTAATCTCTTCTATTTTAGATACATTTCCTATTAAAGATACCATTTCAAAGCTTTCATTTCCACCCAACTTTTTCTTCTTTCCAAAAAAGCCTGCTGGAACTTTATTTACTTTAATCTGCTCTTTTTCTAATATTCCGTCTAATCCCTCATCTGCAAACACCTCGGGATATGATAGTGATTTGTTATTTCCAAATATAACCTTTGGATCTACTATAGGTTTTAAAAGTTCATTTTCTCCTTCACCTTTTTTGGAATAACTAAGATAAAAATGACCTCTTTCTATCATCTCTACTTCTGCACTGTCTCCTGTTCCACCTCTTAATTTATAAAATGGAATGTTTTTTTCCATGTTTGTTACATTCATCCAAGCCCTTAAAGTATTTCCTAGCTCCTTATTTGCATCATTTTGCACACCATACGGTAATATAGCGGCCATACCATCTAAAACTTCGATCTCTCTAGGCTTATCTGATAAATTTTCTATCTTTACTCGTCTAACTAAACCTGCAAAATTTTCATAAGGTAATGTATGATAAATTATATTTATCTTTAATTTTTCCTCTTCGTTTATGTGTTCTATTTCAAATTCATCTGGTCTTATTTTTAAAGTTTCCAATCGATTTTCATCTTTATAACTTTCGTTAAATGGTTCTAATATGGAACCATCTTCTAATTTTATAAATGTTCTAAATCCATAATTAGAAGTAAATTGATAAGCTTTATTTGCTGGATAAAACTCCATCATAGAACCATTTTTATTTTCAATACCAAAACTTGCAACACATTGTCCTCTATTTACATAAAATAACCATAGAGGAACCCCCTTTTCTCCAGCTATCCCAGGTAAAAAGCTAGAAAAGGGTTTTGTGTTATTATAATCCTTTATTATAAAACCTTTCTTTTTATCTACTTTATATTTTTCCATCTTTTGCCTCCAAACTATAAGCTAATGTTTTCTTCTGTCTTTTTATCGAATATGTGGCAATTTTCCATGTCTAGCCAGAATTTATAAGTATCTCCAGCTTTTATTGTTACATGAGGTTCTAATTGAGCTATAAATTGCCCACCTTTTAATGTAAAGTATGCATATACTTCACTTCCCATATGTTCCACAACATCTATTTTAGCTTCTAAAATATCTGTATCTTTATCTTGATTTAATTCATACGATTCTACTTTCTCTGGTCTAATTCCAAACCATATTTCTTTTCCTGCATAATCCTTTACTCTTTGGGCTTTTACCTTTGGTAATTTTAATTTTGCCTCTTCAAAGTCAACATATATACCATCTTCTTCTTGAGTTAATTTTGCTGCTACAACATTCATAGAAGGTGACCCTATAAAAGTAGCTACAAACTTATTTACAGGTTCTTCATATAAAGTTACTGGATCTGCTGTTTGTTGTATAACTCCTAATTTCATTACACAAATTCTATCTCCCATTGTCATTGCCTCTATTTGATCATGAGTTACATAAATCATAGTTGTTTTTAACTGTTGATGTAATTTTGTAAGCTCTACTCTCATATGCACTCTTAATTTTGCATCTAAGTTTGATAACGGCTCATCAAATAAAAATACCTTTGGTTGTCTTACTATTGCTCTACCTAAAGCAACTCTTTGACGCTGTCCACCTGACATCGCCTTTGGTTTTCTATCTAAAAGATCCGTTATTCCTAATATCTTAGCAGCTTCTTTTACCCTTTGATCTATCTCTTCTTTTGGAAATTTTTGTAATTTTAAACCAAATGCCATATTATCATAAACATCCATATGAGGATATAGAGCATAATTTTGAAAAACCATTGCTATATTTCTATCTTTTGGAGCCAAATCATTAACTACTGTGTCTCCTATTCGTATTTCTCCACCTGATATATCTTCTAACCCTGCTATCATTCTAAGTGTCGTTGATTTGGCACATCCAGAAGGACCAACAAATACCAAAAACTCACCATCTCTTATTTCTAAATTGTGTCCATATACAGCTTGAAAACCATTTGGATAAACTTTATCTAAATCCTTTAATATTACCTTTGCCATTTTTACCACCTCTCGAATTTTATTTTCTTATTTTTATTGATATCTCTTTATTTTTAGATTTAATATTTACAAATTTTGATACTGAATTATAATTTTCATTTTTTACCACAACTTCATATATTCCACTTTTTAAATTACCAAAATTCACTGTAGAACCTGTGTCTAAAGCTATTATTTTATCATCTGATTTTAAAAATATGTCTCCCTTAATAGGTTGCTTATTTTCATCTACAACTTTTATTTTTAAGTCACTTACTTTTTCAACTGGTATTTCAATCTTTTTATCTTCATCTAAAGATACATATTTAGTTGTGGAGCTTAAACTCTCTCCATATACTTTAACTTGATAAATTCCATCTTCTAATTGATATTTTATCTCTTCTCCTGAACCTTTTTTTAATATTTTTCCTGATTTAGAAACTTCCACTTCTGCTTTGATTTTTTCACCTTGATATATTGGAACTACAGTAAGTTCAGAGCTCTTTCTTAATATAAAATCTTTTTCTAATATCATCCCCACAGCAAAAATATATTTTGTAGTAGATAAATACCCATCTTTTTTGACAGTTATCTCATACATGCCCTTGGGAATTTTATTAAATTCTATTTTGTCTCCAGACGCCGATTTAATTATTCTTCCATCTTTTTTGAGCTCCACCATTCCTTTTATATTATTTCCATTAGAATCTAAGATATTAGTTTTTATTGTGGTTCCTCTTCTTAATTTTATCTCTATATCTTGATTATTATTATCCACGTTTATATATTTAGTAGTTGTTATTAAATATGGCCCACTTAATTTTAGCTGATATATTCCTTCTTTTAATTTGAAATCCATAAAAATCCCAGTATCCTTTTTTATTACTTTTCCGTCTTTTGATATTTCTACTGTGGCCTTTATTTCTTCTTTATTTAAAGTAGGTATAACTGTAATACGAGGATATCTTCTTTTTATTTTTATCTTTTTTATTAAGTCCATCCCTTTTATTTCTAGATATTTTGTCGTTGAGATAAACCCTTCTTTTTTGACCTGTATACTATATAGTCCATTTTGGATATTATTAAATTCTATAGTATCACCTCGTTTCTCATTAATATAGTCACTCTCTTCAGATTTTAATATGACTTCTCCATTTATAGAGTTACCATCTTCATCTATTATTTCTATTTTAATATTACCTTTTTTAATATTTCCTTTTTTAATATTATCTTTTTTAATTTGGGTATTTTCTTTATCCGCCGAATTTTCTTTGGATTGTATTTTATCCTCTGTAATAACCTGTTTATCTTTATCTAATGAGCTACATCCTAAAAATAGAGTAGCTAATACTAGTAAAATTAAGTATCGTTTTTTCATACTTCCTCCTTTATCCTTTCGTTGCCCCTGCAGTCATCCCTGATATAAACTGTTTCGAAGCTATTATAAACACAATAACTATTGGCATAGTAGCTAAAACTGTTCCTACCATAGAGGCTCCTGCATCACTAGATACTTTTCCAGCTAATTTAGATAAAGCTACTGGTAAAGTATACATCTCTTTTTGTTGTAATACCAATAGAGCTTGTAAAAACTGATTCCAGGATCCTAAAAATGTAAATATCGCCAAAGTTCCCAAAGCTGGTAAACTTATAGGTAATACCACCTTTATAAAAATTTCAAACTCTCCTGCTCCATCAATTCTAGCTGCATCTAAAATACTATCAGGCAGATCCTCCATAAACTGTCTCATTAAAAAGATTCCAAATGGATTTGCTATCATAGGAACTATTAATGGTAAATATGTGTTTATCCAACCAAATTGTTTCATTAATATAAACCAAGGTATTATAGACAATAGTTGTGGAATCATAAGTGTTGCAAGCATTGCTCCAAACAGTTTTTCTCGTCCCTTAAATTCAAACTTAGCAAATGCATAACCTCCAAGGGAGCAGAAAAATAAAACAAGTATTGTCTGGCTTCCTGCCACAAACATACTATTAAATAATGCTCTAAATATTGGAAGTTTTTCCAATAAATTAGATAAATTTTCCATAAAATGTGTCCCAAACCACATTGGAGGCGGAAATGTAAATATTCCCTCTCTACTTTTAGTAGATAAAACTATCATATAATAAAATGGAAATATCGTTATAAAGGCTCCTGCTCCTAAAACTAAATACATTAATATTTTTTTAAATATTTTTATTATTTTCATGTTTCTCAATTTTTTTTCATATTGCGTATTTTCCATCTTATTACACCTCCTTTTTTTCTTTGAATATATATTTATTTATCAAAGAAATAACTATTATCAAGGCACATAAAATATATGCCATTGCACTACCAGTTCCAAATTCTCCCCATTTAAATCCTGTTGTATACAAATACAACGCCGGAGTTAAACCTGCTTGGCTTGGTCCACCTAGTCCTGTAGTTAACATATATGGTTCAGCAAACAGTTGTAAGTTACCTATAATTGACATTGTCACTGCAAAAAATATAACTGGTTTTAGCATAGGTATTGTTATATGGAAAAAAGTTTGAGTAGGTGTTGCTCCATCTACTCTAGCCGCTTCATATAAACTACCTGGTATATTTTGAAGGGCTGCATAATATAATATCAAATTCCAACCTGTATATTTCCATGTTACCAATATTGCAATTGAAGGTTTTACCCAGGCTGAATTAGTCAGCCACTTTATTGGTAACTCTATTTTTAAGTATTCAAATATAAAACTAACTCCTGGTATTGAAGAAAACCACTCTAAAAGTGCATTTAAAACACCATAATGCTCACCATATAACATTCTAAATATCATAGATACTGCCACTGCCGATGTTATATATGGTAGAAAAAAAGCACCACGGAAAAATTCTCTAAATTTAACTGTTCCAGAATATAAAATATATGCAAAGACAAGTGCTATTAAATGCTGTGGTATTGTTGTCATAACAAAAATTATCAAAACATTCATTATAGACTTCCAAAACCATGGATCAGTCAACACAAATGAATAGTTTTCAATACCAACCCATTCCATTGCTGCTATTCCGTCCCATCTATGAAAACTTAAAAATAGAGAGAAAAGTATTGGAAATGCTCCAAATATAGCAAACAATATATAAAATGGAGATATAAAAAAATACGGAGCTGATTCCCTTTTTAATCTAAACTTCATTTTAACCATCCTTTCTTATAAAATAGTGTCATACAAATATATAGGGACAGTCTGATCTGCCAATCCTTTTTTGATTTATAACACTTCTTTCTAAAAGGGGAGGTTCTCTCCCCTTTTGCTTTTATCATAACTTATTAGTTATTTATCTTCTACGTCTTACTCTTCTTTGTATTAACATCTTAGCTTCTCTTAAAGCTTCTTCTGGATCTCTATCATTTTCTAATACATCTGTAAGTGCTGTTTGAACTATCTCATCTGCCATTGTATCGAATTTATCCGTTACAACTACAGGTACCTTAGTTGCAGCTTCAGCCCACTGTTTTCTAACTTTTTGTCCACCAAAGAATTCCACTTCTTCCTCAAAAATTGGATCATCAAAAGCGGGTTTCCATGCTGGGAATATATTAGATGATTTAAACTGTTCTATTTGAGCCTCTTTAGTAGTACTTACAAATTTAATGAATTTCCATGCAGCTTCTTTATTATCTGATTGTTCAGGTATCCCTGCAAAAGAACCTCCCCAGTTTATATACATATCATCTGGAAGATTTAAAGCTCTCCATTTACCTGCTGTATCTGGCGCCATCCAGTTTTTTAAATGTCCACCTAACCATGCTCCAGAAGGTTGCATTAAAACTAAACCTTGTTTAAATGCTTCATACCACTCATTCGTCCAAGCTCCAATTCCACCATCTAAACCAAGATCTCTTACCTTTTTTGCCATTTTAAAAGCTCTCAAAAATCTATCGTTATCTACTATTACATTTCCATCCTCATCAAAATATCTCTCTTTTCCACTTTTAGCTATCATATAATAAATATCCGAAGCATCTGGAACTAACCATCTATCATTAGTACCATCTCCATCTTCATCTTCTGCAAATTTTAAACCTGCTTCTAACCATTTCTCCATTGTAGTCATATCATCTACACTATATCCAATTTCATTTAACCTATCTTTTCTTGCAAATATAGTTCCTGGAGCTATATCCAAAGGCATAGCTAATAATCTTCCATCTCCAGAAGTTGCTTGTCCCCATTTATATGCTACAAAGTTATCCTTATACTGCTGGGCATTATATGGAGATTCTTTTAAATTTAAAAATCCTCCTTTAGAAACAAAGTTACCTATATAACCTATTTCAATAACTGCTACATCTGGAACATTTGCACCTGATGCGATTTGTGTTAATAAAGCATCATGATGTTCTGCAAATCCGTTGACTATTAGATTTACCTCAATATCTGGATATTCTGCATGAAAATCATCTAGTATAGATTCAAATCCTGAATCTTGATCTGGAAAGCACGCCACATCTAATGTTGTTTTTCCAAATGAAGTTACCCCTAAAATTAACACAAATAATACTACCGACATTTTTAATCCTCTTTTTTTCATAATTTCTCCTCCTCAGTTTTTTTTATATTATATTTTTTAATCTTTAACGCGCGTTTATAAAGGGTTTAAAAAAAAGAATTACCTTAATAGATATAAGCAATTTTAACCAAGATATAAACACGTGTTTATAAAGATGTAAAAAAAATCTTCCTACACAATATTAGTATACCACCTCTTTGATAAAAAATCAAGCTTTTTTTGATTATTTTTTCAACTTTTTTGTTTCTTCTCTATTCTTTAATACCAAAACCCTATTTTTAAAGACTTCTCTTTGGCTTTTTATATCTACCCAAAAATTAATTTTTATTCTTGGGTAGATATTTCTCTTTTTTAATTTATTAAATTTAAAATATCATTATATGTAATTACTATAATCAGAGTTATAAGTAATATAAATCCAACTTTATGCACCTTTTCTTCAATCTCTTTATTAATCTTTATTCCTAATTTTTCAAGTACTACAAATACAATTCTTCCTCCATCTAATGCAGGCAGAGGAAACAAATTTATTATTCCTATATTTATTGATAAAAGAGCTGTTAAAAATAAAAGCGGAGCTATTCCCTGTTTTGCAAATTGATCTACAATTTTCACTGTTCCCACAGGTCCACTTATCTGCTCTTTAGTAACTTCTCCTCGGATTAACATTTTAAATCCCTGAAAAGTAGCAGCAAATAATCCATAATATCTCTCTACAGAAACCTTTGCTCCTTCTATTATTCCATAATTAACCTTTTCATATTCTGGAACAATTCCAAGATAATATCTTTTTTGATCATTTTCATATTGCATCCGGGTATTTATAGAAAGGATTTCTTGATTTCTTTGAACCTTAAGCGAAATCTCAGGATCTTCTTTTTTGGATAAAATCGATACTACATCATCCCAACTATTTACTTCTTTTTCTTCTATACTCAATACCAAATCACCTGTTTTGATCTTCCCCTTGGCATGAGAATTCTCAGTAACTTCTCCTATTATAGGTTTTTCACTTTGTTGATATTCTCCTTGAATAATCACCATGAAAAACATTATTAAAAAAGCTAAAACAAAATTCATAAATACCCCTGCAAATAAAACTATAAATCTTTTATATGGCGCTTTTTTGTTAAAACCATCTTCTACATCACTTCCAGGTTCCATCCCTTCTATATTTACAAATCCGCCTATTGGAATGGCCCTCAATGAATATTCTGTATATTCTCCTTTTTTGCTCAATACCTTAGGTCCCATTCCTATTGCAAATTCAGAAACAGGTATATCAAAATATTTAGCCGATAAAAAATGACCTAATTCATGTATAAATATTATTATCGTTAATACTATTAATGTCCATAGTATACTCATTTTCCCCTCCATTTTTCTTATTATAATTTATTTTTTCTTTAATTTTTTTTCGATCTCTTTTAAAATATCTCTGGAGATATCTTCTATAGATTGATCTCCATTTATTATTATAAATCTTTTTTCATCTTTTTTGGCTATATTTCGATATCCCTTCCATACTCTTTTATGAAAATCTATCTTTTCTTTTTCTAATCTATCTCCAGTTTTATCAAGTGATAGAGCCTTGGCTCTTTTTAAACTTATTTCTGGATTAATATCTATAAGTATAGTAATATCCGGTTTGTTTTCACCAACTACAAGTGTTGTCAGTTCATTTATAACATTTTTATCCAATCCACGACCATAGCCTTGATATGCCAAAGTCGAATCAGTAAATCGGTCACAGAGTATTATTTTTCCTTCTTTTTTATTTGGCAATATTTTTCCTGCTATATGTTGTGCTCTACTTGCATAATATAAAAGTAGCTCTGTCATATAATCCATATCACTATTTTCAGAATCTAATAATATTTCTCTTATCTTTTCACTAATATTAGTACCACCAGGTTCTCTGGTCTTTTCTACTTTGAATCCTCTTTTTTTTAAGTTATTTTCTAAAATTTTAATTTGAGTACTCTTTCCTGAACCTTCTACTCCTTCAAAAGTTATAAATAATCCCTTTTCCATATATTCCCTTTCATCTATAAATTCTAAATTAATTATTTTTTGAAATAGCCATTTCGGACGCCAACTGTCTTGTCCATTTATCCACTCGCTGTATATCCTTCACTGAGTTAATCTCAGATAACTTATGTTTATCCATTGTTTTTCGAATAATTTCGTATATATTTAAAAATTTTATCTCTTTATTCAAAAATTTATTTACTGCAACTTCATTGGCTGCATTAAAAACAATAGGCATGCTCTTTCCAATCTTACCAGCTTCATATGCATATTTTAAACCCTTGAATACAGATAATTCCGGTTCTTCAAACGTTAATTTTGCTATTTTCCCTAAATTCAAACTCTCAGTTTGAGAATTTTTTTCTCGATTGGGATATGTAAAAGCATACTGTATTGGAACTTTCATATCTGGCACACCCATTTGAGTTATTGTCGATCTATCTTTAAACTCAACTAATGAATGTATAATACTTTCTGGATGGACCACTACATCAATATCATCATAATCTATTCCAAACAAATAATGCGCTTCAATAACTTCCAATCCCTTATTTACCATGGAAGCAGAATCTATTGTTATCTTTGATCCCATACTCCAGTTAGGATGTTTTAAAGCATCCTCTAGGGTAACTTTTTTCAAATCCCCAGTTGACATTCCACGAAATGGACCTCCAGATGCAGTTACTATAAGTCTTTCCACTTCTGAAATCTTGCCACTTTTTAAAGATTGATATATTGCACTGTGCTCACTATCCACAGGTATTATTTCAGCATCATATTCTTTTAATAGCTTTTTAATTAAAGGACCAGCAGCAACCATGGTTTCTTTGTTTGCTAGAGCTATTCTCTTTTCTCTTTTAATAGCTTCTATTGTGGCCTCTAATCCAACAGCTCCAGATACTGCAGTTAATAATATATCTGTTTCATTTAGCTGCCCTATTTTTTTCAAGCCCTTTTCACCTTTATATATCTTTAAATTTTTAAATTTATCTTTTAAAACTCTATATCCCTCATCACTTCCTATACATATATATCGAGGATTGTATTTTTTAATCTGTTTTATAAGTAATTTATAATTATTATTAGCTGTTAGCGCTAAAACTTCACAGTCTTCCAAATTATCTATAACCTTTAGTCCATTTTGACCAATGCTTCCTGTAGAACCTAAGATGGATATTCTTTTCATACAACCTCCTTATTATATAACAAAAATCTCTAAATAATAATATAACACCGGTATTACAAATAACAAACTATCAAATCTATCTAACATACCTCCGTGTCCTAAAAGTATAGAGCCAGAGTCTTTTACTTCAAATTCCCTTTTAAATAATGACTCTGCTAAATCTCCTAATTCACCAAATACTCCCACTAGTAAACCAATAATAATTGTGTGATATATTCCTATATCAAAAAAGTGCAATATATAATTCATTATTAACATTGATAGTACCGGAGCTACAATTCCACCAATAGCACCTTCAATAGATTTGTTTGGACTTATTTTAGGGGCTAATTTATTTTTTCCAAAATTAATACCGACAAAATAAGCTGCTGAATCAGATGCCCATATTAATAAAAATAATGCCAATAACCAATATCTACCATTTGGAATATTTTTTATGAAAATTATATGAGAAAACATAAGTCCAACATATAAAACTCCAAAAACTGTATATGAAATTCTTTCTATAGCGTCTTTTATTTCGCCAAAAAAGACCTGCCTTATTATAAAAAACATAATAGTTATTATAATCATTAAATACTGAATATCTTTATCTATAAATATCCCAAATTCCTCTGAATAATTAGCCAATGGAATTAAGAGAGCTATTAAAATACCGGTTTTTTTATAAACTTTGATATCTTTATTATTTAATATCCTATAAAATTCATATAGAGAAAAACCTATTACCACTTCTACAAATAATAAAAATGACCAATTCCCCATAAGCATTATGTAAATTAATAATGGAATAAAAATTATTGCTACCAATACTCTACCTAACATTGTTTTCTCCTCCAAATCTTCTGTTTCTATTTGTAAAATCTCTTATTGCCTGTTGAAAATCTTCTTCTGTAAATTCTGGCCAATATTTGTCACATATATGGAATTCTGAATATGCTATCTCCCACAATAAAAAATTACTTACCCGCATCTCTCCACCTGTTCTAATTACTAATTCAGGATCAGGTATTTCAGGATGATATAAGTATTTTCTAAATCCCTCTTCAGTTATTTTATCAACAGAATCATCATTTAATATATCATTTATACCGTCGATTATCTCTCTTCTTCCTCCATAATTAAAAGCTATATTAAGAGTTATATCGTCATTATTTTCTAAAAACTTTTCAGTTTCATTCATCTCATTTAATAATTTATCTGATACATTTTCATCGGTTCCAGAAAAAACTAGTTTCACATTATCTTTATTAAGTTCATTTTTTTCTTTTTTCAAATATGCACTAAAAAGAGTCATCAAGGCTTTAACTTCAAATTTAGATCTCTTCCAATTTTCAGTGGAAAAAGCATATAAAGTTAAATATTTTATATCTTGACGTTTAGCCTCTTTCAAAATATTTCTTACTACTTCAACCCCTTTTTTGTGCCCATATGTTCTCGGTTTTCCTTGCTTTTTTGCCCATCTTCCATTTCCGTCCATTATAATTGCTATATGCTTTGGTTTATTTTTTATATCTGACATTTTATCCCCCTACTTATCTTTTATATTAAAAACATAAATAAAAAAACTCCCTTTTTACTAAAGGGAGATTTTTTATTTACGCTTGTTCTATACAATTTACTGGACATACCCCAGCACATGCTCCACAATCAATACATGCATCTGCATCTATTTCATATTTCCCATCAACTTCAGATATACAATCAACTGGACAAGTCCCAGCACATGCTCCACATCCAATACAGTCTGCTTTTTCTATCTTAAATGCCATTTTACTTCACCTCCTGGAATGTTTTCTTTTTTAATTATATCATATTTAAAAAATATTTTCCAGAATTATATAGTTTTTATATCTTTTTCCTTTATCTTATATAACTCTTCTATCTTTTTTGTATACTTATCTGTTAATTCTTGAATATCTTCTTCATATAATTTAAGATCATCTTCTGTTATTTCGCCCTCTTTTTCTAACTCTCTATATAAGTTGTTTCCTTCTTTTCTAATATTTCTTATCTTAATTTTACCGTTTTCTGTTTCCTTTTTAGCGATTTTAAGATATTCTTTTCGTCTATCAGCTGTCAAATCTGGTATTGTTAATCTTATAATATTACCATCATTTGATGGTGATAAATCCAGATTAGATTTTTCAATTCCCTTTTCTATTTCTTTAATCATGCTTTTATCCCAAGGACTTATTGCCAAAGTTTTAGCATCTGGAGTTGAAAGATTTGCCACTTGATTTAAAGGTGTTGCTACTCCATAAGAATTAACCATTATCCCATCTAACATAGATATATTAGCATTCCCAGCTCTAACTGCTGATAATTTTTCTTTTGTTTGTTCGATAGCTTCATCCATATCCTTTTCCACTTGTTTTAAAATTTTGTTCGACATAATTTCTCCTCCCTTAGTCTTCTTTTACTATTGTTCCAATTTTTTCTCCTAAAACCAACCGTTTCATGTTCCCCTCTTTTAAAGAATTAAATACAAATATTGGTAATTGATTTTCTCTACATAAAGAAATCGCAGTTGCATCCATAACTCGTAAGTTTTCATTTAAAACTTTCTTATAAGTAATTTTATCAAACTTTTTTGCATCACTATGTTTAACAGGATCTTTATCATAAATTCCATCAACTTTAGTCGCTTTTGCTACTATCTCTGCTTTAATCTCTATAGCTCGTAAAGCGGCAGCAGTATCAGTGGTAAAATAAGGACTTCCAATTCCAGCTCCAAATATTACTACTCTTCCTTTTTCAAGATGTCTTGTTGCTCTTCTTTTTATATAAGGTTCTGCTATTTTTTTCATTTCAATTGCACTTTGAACCCGGGTAGGCACCCCTAACTGCTCTATAGAGTTCTGTAAAGCTAAAGAGTTAATCATTGTAGCAAGCATACCCATATGATCTCCTGTAACCCGCTCTATGCCATCAGCCACTGCTGCTAGTCCTCTAAATATATTTCCTCCACCTATAACCACAGCAACTTCGATATCCATATCTACCAACTCTTTTATCTGTTTTGCAAAACTAGACATCACATCAGAAGAGATTCCAAAATCTTCATCACCTAATAATGCTTCACCACTTAATTTCAATAATATTCTCTTATATTTTGGTTTCACAAAAACCTCCCATTTAAAAATAAGGGATACCTAAGTATCCCTTCTCTTTTTTTTATTATCCAATTTGTTTTTTTACTTCATCTGCAAAATTTTCTTCTTTTTTTTCAATTCCTTCACCTAATGTGAATTTAGTATAATTAATTATATCTACTTTTCCATCAATATATTCAGATACAGTTAAATCAGAATCTTTTACAAATTCTTGTTCTAAAAGACAATTTTCTGAATAGTATTTTTTCATTTTTCCTTCAACTATTTTATCTAAAATATGTTCAGGCTTTCCTGAGTTTCTCATTTCTTCTTTGTATAGTTCTTTTTCCTTTTCTACTTCTTTTGGATCTACATTATCTTTATCTAAAAATTTAGGTGACATTGCGGCAACATGCATAGCTACATCTTTTGCTACAACTTCATTATCATCAGTTACTTCACCTTTTGTTTCCATTATAACACCTATTTTTCCACCTAAATGTATATATGTAGAAACAAATCCATCTTCAGCTTCAACTTTTTTGAATCTTCTAATATTTAAGTTTTCACCTATTTTTGCAATTAATTCTTTTACTTGTAATTCTACAGTTTTATCTCCCATTTCAGAAGCTTCTAATTCTTCAACAGTTTCAAAATCATTTTCTAAAATATGATCAGCTACTTTTTGAACAAATTCTGTAAAACTTTTTTCCTTAGCTACAAAATCAGTTTCACTATTAAATTCTAATATAACACCTTTTTTCTTATCTTCAGATACTGCATCTAATATTATTCCTTCAGCAGCTACTCTTCCAGATTTTTTGTCAGCACTAGCTATACCTTTTTTTCTAAGGTATTCCATCGCTTCATCAATATTACCATCTGTTTCTACTAGAGCTTTTTTGCAATTTAACATTCCAGCTCCTGTTTTCCCTCTTAATTCTTTAATTAATTTTGCTGTTACAGCCATCTATATCCTCCTAATTTTATTTATTTTTCTTGTGAACTTTCTTCTTTTGTTTCTGTATCTTCTTCAACTTTTTCTTCTTCTTTTCCTTGATTAGCTTCAACTACTGCATCTGCAATAACTTTAGAGATTAAATTAATACCTCTTATTGCATCATCATTTGCAGGAATTGGATAATCTATCATTGTAGGATCAACATTAGTATCCACCATTGCTATTACTGGTATTCCCAATTTATTTGCTTCTTTTACAGCTATTTCTTCATTTACTGTATCAACAACAAATAAAAGCTCAGGCATACCTTTCATGTCTTTAATCCCACCAAGATTTCTTCTTAATTTAGTTAATTCTTTATTTAATTGAGCTTCCTCTTTATTTGGTAGAAGTTCTAGTGTTCCGTCTTCTTCCATCTTTTCTAACTCTTTTAGTCTTTTTATTCTTTTGCTTATTGTTTTATAATTAGTTAACATTCCACCTAACCATCTGTTACTAATATAAGGCATTCCACATCTTTTTGCTGCTTTTTCAAGCCCTTCTTGAGCTTGTCTTTTAGTCCCCACAAATAAAACATTTCCACCATTACTTACAACATCTTTAACTTTGTTATAAGAAGTTTCAAGATTCTTAATTGTTTGATGTAAATCAAGAATATGAATACCATTTCTCTTTGTAAATATAAACTTATCCATTTTAGGATTCCACCGTTTCGTTTGATGTCCAAAATGAATCCCTGTTTCCAATAATCTTTTCATTGTTACTACTGCCATACTAATTTCCTCCTCGATTTGGTTTTTTTCTTCCGATTTTTTCTTTATGAAAGAACCCTCATTAGGGCACCACTTTCAATATTCAAAATCGTGCTTTGTGATTATATAATATCATTTTTTATAGATTGTGTCAACTAGATTATCTAATTTTCGATTATATTTTCAAAACAAAAAAAGACAGCTAAGCTGTCTTTTTTTGAGAATTTATACTAATTCTATTATTGCCATTTCTGCTGAATCGCCTCGTCTAACAGCTGTCTTAATTATTCTCGTATATCCACCATTTCTATCGCTATATTTTGGAGCAATTTCAGAAAATAACATTCCAACTATATCTTTGTGATTCAAAAAAGCTAAAGCTTTTCTTCTATCTTGTAGTCTTCCTTTTTTACCTAGAGTTATCATTCTTTCAGCAAATTTTCTCAACTCTTTTGCTCTAGTAACTGTTGTCTCTATTCTTCCCTCTTTTAATAAAGAAGTCGTAAGATTTCGTAACATAGCTTTTCTATGTTTACTTCTTCTTCCTAAAGTTCTATAAGCTTTTTTATGTCTCATCTCTACCTCCTCTTTCCTTTATTACTCATCAAGAGATGCATTATTTAATTCATATCCATACTCTTTCATTTTTTCAATTATCTCTGTTAAAGATTTTCTTCCAAGATTTTTTATTTGTAATAATTCTGGAATACTATATTCTGCAAGTTTTCCTATAGTTTCTATTTCAGCTTTTTTCAAGCAATTATAAGATCTAACAGTTAAGTCTAATTCTTCTATTTTTAAATTTTCTGTAGTTTCTTCTTCCTCTTCTTCTTCCTCTTCTTCCTCTTCCTCTTCTAACATTTTTCTCATTTCTTCCATCTTATCTCCAATGTTTAAAAAAGGATCTAAATACATTTCCAATAGTTCTATTGCATAACTAAGTGCATCTTCTATCTCGACACCACCATTTGTTTCAATAAATAAAGTTAATTTATCAAAATCAGTTACACGTCCAACCATCTTGTCTTCCACTTTATAATTTATATTCTTAATTGGAGTATATACAGCATCAACTGCTATATATCCAACTGGCCAATCATCAGTATCTATCTCCTCAGATAAAACAAATCCTTCGCCAGTATCAACTAAAAATTCCATCTCAAGCTCTCTATCTGAAGTTATTGTAGCTATCTCAGCTTCTGGATTTATTAACTCTAAATCAGAATCCAATTCTAAATCGGCAGCTGTTACAACTTTTGGTCCCTTTACAGAAAGACTCATCTTCTTTTCTCCTGGAATTTCTGTCTTTAAAACTATCTCTTTTACATTTAAAACTATATCAGTTACTGCTTCTTTAACTCCATCAATAGTTGAAAATTCATTTAAAACCCCTTCTATTTTCATTCCTTTTATTGCTGCTCCAGGAATAGAAGATAAAAGTACTCGTCTAATAGAATTTCCTATTGTATGCCCATAACCACGATACAAAGGTTCTATTATGTAACTAGTTTTAAATTCGCTTTCTCTTTCTTCTCTTATCTTTATTTCATTTGCTATCTTTTCAATTTTTAACATTAACTCACCCCTCAAAAAAGGATCTCCCCTATATTATCTAGAATAAAATTCTACAATTAATTGTTCGTTTACTTCGAAATCTAGATACTCTTTCTTTGGTAATTCAACAACTCTTACTTGCATTTTTTCTTCATCTAGTTCTAACCATGCAGGAGCCTTTCTACTTCCAACAGCTTCCTTTATTATATCTAGTTTTTTAGATTTCTCTTTAACAGATATAATATCTTCTTGTGATACTCTATATGAAGGTATGTTAACCCTCTTACCATTAACTTCTATATGACCATGATTTACTATTTGTCTAGCTTGTTTTCTAGTTTGAGCAAATCCAGCTCTAAATACTACATTATCCAATCGCTGTTCTAAATAAGTTAATAATAACTCACCTGTAACACCTTCTCTTTTATCAGCCTCTTTATAGTATAAATTAAACTGCTTTTCTAACATTCCATATATGAATTTAACTTTTTGCTTTTCTTGTAATTGAATTCCATATTCAGATATTTTTCTTCTTTCATCTGATTGTCTATTTGATTTTTTATTAATTCCTAAAACCATAGGACTAATTCCAAATTTTCTACATTGTTTCATTATCGGTTGTCTATTCCTAGCCATTATCAATATCCTCCTTTCAAAATTTATACTCTTCTTTTCTTAGGTGGTCTACACCCATTATGAGGAATAGGAGTTACATCTTGTATACTTGTAATATCCATTCCTACACCTTCTAATGCTCTAATTGAAGATTCTCTTCCTGAACCTGGTCCTTTAACTTTTACATTTAAAGATTCCATACCAAAAACTTCTGATGCCTCTTTAGCCGCTTGTTCAGCTGCTAATTGCGCTGCAAATGGAGTCCCTTTTTTAGTCCCTTCAAAACCAGCTGTTCCAGAACTCTTCCATGTCAAAACATTTCCTTCTTTATCTGTAATTGTGATTATTGTATTATTAAAATTTGAATATACATATGCAGTTCCCTTAAGAACTTTTTGCTTTTTTTTCCGTTTCTTTTTTGCCATTTAAATACCTCCTATCCCTATCGCCTTTTTTTTCTAGTTTGAGCATTGTTTTTTGTTTTTTGCCCTCTAACAGGTAATCCTTTTATATGTCTAATTCCCCTATAGCATTTAATTTCTTTTAATCTCTTTAATGCCATTTTCTTTTCTTTTCTCAATTCACCTTCTACTAAATAGTCTTCAGATATTATCTCCCGAATTTTTTTAGCCTCTGTATCTGTTAATTCTTTTGCTTTAACATTTTCATCTATATCTGCCTTTTCTAATATTTCTTGAGATAAACTCTTTCCAATACCAAATATATAAGTCAATGCTATTACTACTCTTTTATTTCTAGGTAAATCAACTCCTGCAATTCTTGCCATTAAAATTTCCTCCTCTCAAATATTTTATTTATATTTTAGGAAAAGCCTTAAAATACTTTCTTCAGTATACCCTACACAATTGTAGGCTGCCTTTCTCTTGGCCAAAACAAGCATACCTTTACAGTTTCTTTTTTGTTATTTTTGTCGTTGCTTATGTTTTGGATTGGGACATATAACTCTTAATTTTCCGTTTCTTCTAACCATTTTGCATTTATCACAAATTGGTTTTACTGATGCACGAACTTTCATCTGATCCTCCTTTTTATTTTTTTCTATATGTAATTCTCCCTCTAGATAAATCATAAGGAGACATTTCTACTGTAACTTTATCCCCTGGAAGGATTTTTATATAATGCATTCTCATTTTACCTGAAATGTGTCCTAAAATCTCATGTCCATTTTCTAACTCTACTTTAAACATCGCATTTGGTAAAGCTTCTAAAATTGTACCTTCAACCTCTATTACATCTTTCTTTGCCATCTTTTTCCTCCTAAACAATCTCTTCTATGATATCAAATTATAAACAAAAAGTCCACCTTTTTTTAGGTTTTCTTACCTACTAGTTAATCTTCGCACTCAATATAACCGCCTGTCCATCGACTATAGCAACACTATTTTCAAAATGAGCAGATCTTTTGCCATCTTTAGTTACAGCTGTCCATCCATCTTTTTGAGTCTTAACTTCATAAGAACCTATATTTACCATGGGTTCTATTGCTAATACCATCCCATTTTCAATTCTAGATCCTCTACCTTTTTTTCCAAAATTAGGGACTTGAGGATCTTCATGTAAAGCTTTCCCAACTCCGTGTCCACAATAATCTCGAACCACAGAATAACCCTCTTTTTCTACATAAGTTTGTATCGCATGTCCAATATCTGAAATCCGATTTCCAACTCTTGCATTTTCTATTCCAATTTTTAAAGCTTTTTTAGTCACTTGTAATAAATCTTCATCCTTTTTAGTAATTTTGCCTACAGGATAAGTTCTAGCTGCATCTCCATAATATCCATCAATTATAGTTCCAACATCAATACTTACAATGTCTCCTTCAACTAAAATCCTCTTTTTTGAAGGAATACCATGTATCACTTCATCATTTATTGATATACATAGAGTATTAGGAAAAGCTAAATGTCCAACTCTATAGCCTTTGAATCCAGGTCTAGCCCCTTGACTTAAAATATAATCCTCTGCAATCTTATCTAAATCAAAAGTAGAGATCCCAGGTCTAATCTTTTCTGGTAATATTTTGTCTAAAAGAGTAGCTATTATTTGATTAGCTTCTCGTATCTTTTCTATCTCCTGGGCAGTTTTATATATAATCATCTAAGCTTTCTCCAAAATATCAAAAATTTCTTCTGTAATTTTTTCAATGCCTCTTTCTCCATTAACCTCATACAGTTTATTCTCTTTCTTATAATAATTGATTAGCGGAGATGTCTGTTTCTTATATACCTCAATTCGGTTTTTAGCAGTTTCTTTGTTATCATCTTTCCTAGTAATTAATTGGCCACCACATTCATCACAAACCCCTTCTTTTTCTGGGGGATTAAATTTAACATGATAGCTAGTTCCACATTCCTTACATACTCTTCGCCCTGTTAACCTAGAAACTAATTCTTCGTCGCTCACCTCAAATGATATTACTGCTGTTAACTCCTTTTCTAAATCCTCTAATACCCTATTTAAACTTTCTGCTTGTGGTATTGTTCGAGGAAAACCATCTAAAATAAACCCTTTTTTACAGTCATCTTTGGATAATCGATCCTCAATTATTCCAACAATTACATCATCAGGAACAAGTTTTCCATCATCCATATACTTTTTTGCTTCCATTCCCATAGCCGTTTCATCTTTTACAGCTTGTCTTAAAATATCTCCTGTAGATATTTGAGGGATATCATATTGACTAATTATTTTTTTTGCTTGAGTCCCTTTTCCTGCTCCGGGACCTCCTAATAAAATTAAATTCATTTTACACCCTTTCCTTAAATTTATAAAAGATAAATAAAAATTTTTTACCCATTTTTTATGAATTTAAATGCTATTTAGACCGGAAAACAGTTTGGGTTTTATACCAAACTGTTCTTCCATTTATTTATTAATGCCAAAAATCCAATTATCTAATTCCAGAAACTATTTTGAAATAAACCCTTCATAGTCTCTCATTACTAAATGTGAATTTAATTGTTGTACAGTATCTAGTGCGACACCAACCATTATTAATAGTCCAGTCCCACTTAAAAATACAGGCACATCAAACATCCCAAATATGACCATAGGAACTATAGCAACTGCTGCTAAAAAAAGCGCTCCACCAAATGTTATTCTAGTTACAACTTTTTCTAGATATTGAATTGTTTCTTCTCCTGGTCTAATTCCCGGAATTGTCCCTCCACTTTTCTTTAAATTTTCAGAGACTTTTTCAGGATCAAACATTATTGCTGTATAGAAAAATGTAAAGAATATAATTAATAACCCATATAAAGTTAAATATATCGGATGAGTTGTACTAAATATTCTACTTAATATAACTTGCATATCTGAAGTTGGCAATGCATTTATAAGCATTCCTGGTAATGTTAACAAAACAGATGCAAATATTACTGGTATTACTCCAGCTGTATTTATTCTTAAAGGTAAATAAGTCTTAGATGCTACAGAGTTTTTACCTCCAAAACCTTTTCCAGCATACTGAATAGGTATTTTTCTTTGCGCCATTTGAAACATTACTATAAAAGCAAAAAGTGCAAGTGCCAATGCAATCAAGAAAACTGCCTTAACAATAAAAAATTGATCTCCAGAAATCTTCTGAAC
The DNA here is from genome assembly GCA_051746725.1 of Fusobacteriota bacterium. GTDB lineage: Bacteria > Fusobacteriota > Fusobacteriia > Fusobacteriales > JBNJFI01 > JBNJFI01. The sequence goes on along the minus strand of JBNJFI010000006.1, from coordinate 21,519 downwards.
TGTTTGAATTATTCCAGCAGGCATTCGAGATATAATATTCAAAAATATTATAAGTGAAATTCCATTTCCTATTCCATTAACAGTTATCTGTTCTCCTAGCCACATCAAAAATACAGTTCCTGCAGTCAATATAGTTACTGTTGTAAAGATAAACAAAATTCCAGGATTTTTTACTAACCCCATTGATTGAAGCCACATACTCACACCGAATCCTTGTACTACTCCAATTACAATCGTTAAATACCTAGTCCATTGAGTTATCTTTTGTCTTTCATTTTCTCCTTCTTTTTGCATCTGCTCTAATTTTGGTATTATAACCGTAAGAAGTTGCATAACAATTGATGCGTTAATATACGGCATTACCCCTAAAGCAAATATTGAAACTCTAGTAAATGCTCCTCCAGAGAACATATTTATAAAACCCAATATATCATTTGTATTAACCATTTCAGATAATCGAGCTATGTCAACCCCTGGTGAAGGAATATGAGTTCCAATTCTAGCTACTAAGAACATTGCTAATGTATAAAAAATCTTCTTTTTTAAATTGGGTAATTTATTAATGTTTTGAAGCTTATTTTTTAACGTTGCCCCCATTGATTCTGACATTAAATCACCTCAACTGTTCCGCCTGCTGCAGTTATCTTATCTTTTGCAGAAGACGAAATTTTATTTGTTTTTACAACAAATTTCTTTGTAACTTCACCTTTTCCTAAAATCTTTAAACCACTTTTTAATTTTTTTATTGCTCCATTTTCTAACAGACTATCTGGAGTTATCGTTGCACCATCTTCAAATCTTGTTTCTAAGGTATCAAGATTAACTATTGCAAAATCTTTTTTGAATCTTGCATTAGAAAATCCTCTTTTTGGAATTCGTTTTATTAAAGACGTTTGTCCACCTTCAAAAAATGGCTTTAGATATTTACCAGATCTAGATTTTTGTCCATTATGTCCTTTTGCAGATGTCTTTCCCCATCCAGAAGAATCTCCTCTTCCCACTCTCTTTCGATTCTTTTTAGAACCTGGAGCTGGTGATAATTCATTTAAATTCAATCTTTACACCTCCTCAACCTCTACCATATATGATACTTGATTAGTTTTTCCTAAAATATCATCTGTTGCTTTCTTAGTTACCGTTTTTCCTATTTTTGTTAGCCCTAAACTTTTTAATGTTCTTACATGTTTTGGATGTCTACCTATAAGACTTTTAACTAACTTTATTTTTACCTCTTTCGCCATTTGCTTGCCTCCTAGCTTAATATTTCTTCTACTTTTTTTCCTCTTATCTTAGCTATTTCTTCTGGAGATCTCAGTTCCATTAATCCTTGTAAAGTTGCCTTGGCAACATTTAATTTATTTTTGTTACCAACTATTTTTGTCAAAATATCATTAACACCTGACAATTCAATAATATCACGAACTGCAGAACCAGCTATAACTCCGGTACCTTCAGAAGCTGGTCTCAATATTACTTTACTTGAACAAAATTTACCATCTACAGCATGCGGTATTGTCGTCCCTTTTCTAGTAATTTCAACAATGTTTTTCTCAGCATCCGTAATAGCTTTTTTTATAGCATCTGGAACTCCATTGGCTTTTCCATATCCTAAGCCAATTTTTCCTTTTTTATCTCCTATTGCTGCCATAGCAGTAAAGCTAATAGATCGTCCACCTTTTGTAGTAGTTGCAACTCTTTTTATATCTATTACCTTTTCATCAAACTTTTTCTTAGGAGTTCTATTATTTTTTCTCAATCCTTTACCTCCTTTTTATTAAAATTTTAATCCAGCTTCTCTAGCTGCATCAGCTAAAGCTTGGATTCTTCCTGTATAAAGATATCCACTTTTGTCAAAAACCACAGTTTCAATATCCTTTTTTAATGCTCTTTCAGCCAACTTAGAACCAACTAATTTAGCTGCTTCAATATTACCACCATTTTCTACATTAGCTGATAATTCTTTATCAACAGTAGAAGCCGAAACCAATGTTATCCCTTTTTTATCATCAATTATCTGCGCATATATATTTTTAGCACTTCTAAATACAGATATTCTAGGTCTTTCAGAGGTTCCTCTTACGCTATCCTTATGTCGCAGATGCTTTCGCTTCCGACTTGCTCTTCTATCTATTTTCTTAAACACTTAATTCACCCCTTTACCTAAGCTTGTTTTCCTTCTTTTCTTATAACATATTCACCTTCATATCGAACCCCTTTACCTTGATAAGGTTCTGGAGGTCTATGTTCTCTAATATTAGCTGCAACTTGACCAACTAATCCTTTATCTATACCGCTAACTGTTATTTTATTATTTCCTTCAACAGTGAAATCAATCCCATCCACTGGATCTATTATAACTGGATGTGAAAATCCTAGAGATAATTCTAAACCTTTACCTTTAGTTTTAACTCTATACCCAACACCTCTTAACTCCAAGTTTTTATGGAACCCATCTGTAACTCCGTTTACCATATTTGCTAATAAAGCTCTCGTAGTCCCATGCAACATATTTGCTTTTTTGGTGTTTACTTTTGTAGTAACCAATAGTTCATTATTCTCTTGATTAATCTCTATATCTGCACTAAATTTATCCTTCAAAGTTCCTTTTTTTCCTTTAACTGTTACATTATTCATTGCATCTACAGTAACATTAACTCCTTCAGGAACTTCAATGGGCCTTACACCTATTCTTGACATAATTTCACCTCCTATTTTACTTTTTTACCAAACGTAGCACAGTACTTCTCCACCGACATTTTGCTTTCTACATACTCTGTCCGCTAAAATCCCTTTGGAAGTTGAGATAGCTGCTACTCCTAATCCACCTAATACTCTTGGCATTTCATCTACTCCTGTATAAACTCTTCGTCCAGGTTTAGATATTCTTTTTATTCCTTTTAGTACTCTTTTGTCATCTCTAGTATATTTTAAATATACTCTAAGATCTTTTTTGTTTCCTTTTTTTAATGCCTTATAATTTAATATATACCCTTCTTCTTTTAAAAGTTTAGCTAATCCTTCTTTTTCATTTGAGAAAGGTATATCAACTTTTTTATGTTTTTCAGCATTTCCATTTCTCAATCTTGTTAACATGTCTGCTATTGGATCTGTTACATTCATTTTATAATTTCCCCCTCTCGGTTTTTACCAACTTGCTTTTTTAACTCCTGGTATCTCACCATTTGAAGCTAATTCTCTAAAACACACTCTACATATTTCAAACTCTCTCATATATCCTCTAGGTCTTCCACATATTTTACATCTATTTCTATGTTGAAGTGTTCCTTCTTTTTTTTCATTCTTTTCTAACATTGATTTTTTTGCCATTCTATCCTCCTTACTTTTTAAACGGCATACCAAATTCACCTAATAAAGCTTTAGATGATTCATCTGTTTCAGCAGATGTAACTATTGTTATAGTCATACCAAATATTTTTTCAACTTTATCATATTCAATTTCAGGAAACATCATTTGCTCTCTAATTCCTAATGAATAATTTCCACGACCATCAAAAGATTTATCTGAAACTCCTTCAAAATCTTTAACCCTTGGCAAAGCCACTGATATTAATCTATCTAAAAATTCATACATTTTAGCTCCACGTAAAGTTGCTTTTACTCCAATAGGCTCACCTTTTCTAAGTTTGAATCCAGCTTCTGATTTTTTTGCTTTTCTAACAATTGGCTTCATACCAGTAATTGTTGCCATATCAGCTACAGCTAAATCTATTAACTTTGGATTCTGAGTAGCTTCTCCTACTCCCATATTTAAAACTATTTTCTCCACTTTAGGAACTTCCATTATATTCCCTAATCCTAATTTTTTCATTAATGCAGGTACTATTTCTTCTTTATATTTTTTCTTTAATCTTGTTTTTATTTTTTCAGACAATTGTAAGTCCTCCTTTCTTATAAGACTTCTCCACATTTTTTGCATTCTCTAACTTTTGAACCATCTTCTAATATTTTCTTTCCTACTCTAGTTGCCTTTCCGCAACTTTCGCAGAACAACATAACATTTGAAGAATAGAATGGAGCTGGTTTTTCTACAACTCCTCCTTGTGGGTTCATTTGAGTTGGCTTTAAATGCTTCTTAACTATATTTATACCATCCACAACTACTTTTCCCTTTTTAGGTATAACTTTTATTACTTTACCAGTTTTTCCTTTATCATTTCCAGAGATAACTTTTACCATATCTCCTTTTTTGACATGTATCTTATTTGGAATATCTTTAATTTTAGGCTTTTTCAATTTTTTCTCCTTCCTATAATACTTCTGGTGCAAGCGAAATTATTTTCATGAAACCTTTATTTCTAAGTTCTCTTGCTATAGGACCAAAAATTCTAGTTCCCACCATATTATCTGTTTCATCTTCTATAATAACTAAAGCATTATCATCAAATCTGATATAAGATCCATCATCTCTTCGAACTTCTTTTTTAGTTCGAACAACAACACCTTTAACTACTTGTCCTCTTTTAACAGTACCATTGGAAATTGCTTCTTGAACACTTCCTACTATAATGTCCCCAACACTACCAAACTTTCTTTTAGACCCACCTAATACTCTAATACATTTAACCTTTTTTGCTCCAGAGTTATCGGCAACTTTTAATACACTTTCTTGTTGTATCATCTTCGCTTTTCCTCCTCTCTCAAACTACTTAGCTTTCTCTATGATGTCGATTACTCTCCATCTTTTTTGCTTACTAAGTGGTCGTGTTTCCATTATTTTTACTTTATCTCCAGCGTTACATCTATTTTCTTCATCATGTACCTTATATTTCTTAGTCTTTTTTACTCTTTTTTTATATAAAGGGTGCATTTCCATTTTTTCCAATGCAACTACAACAGTTTTATCCATTTTAGCTGACACTACTAATGCTTCCCTAACTTTTCGTTCTTTTCTTTCCATGAATTTCCCTCCTTCATTCAGCCAATTCACGTTCTGTTAAAATAGTCTTAATTCTTGCTACATCTTTTTTTATTTCTTTTACTCTAGATGCATTTTCTAATTGACCTAAAGATAATTGAAATTTAAGGTTAAATAACTCTTCTTTTAAGTCTTTCTCTTTAGCATTTAACTCTTCATTGTTTAATTCTCGCAATTCATTAGCTTTCATTAACATCACCACCATTTTCTCTTTTTACAAATTTAACATCAATAGGTAGTTTATAACTTGCTTTTTTTACAGCTCTTTTGGCTTTTTCCTCTGAAACACCAGAAATTTCAAATATTATTCTCCCTGGTCTAACAACTGTTACCCATTCTTCAACATTACCTTTACCTTTACCCATTCGAGTTTCAGCTGGTTGCTTTGTTACAGGTTTATTAGGAAAAGATCTCAAATGTATCTTTCCTTCTCTTTTAAAAACCCTATTCATAACTACCCTTGCTGCTTCTATCTGTCTATTTGTTAACCAATGAGGCTCGGCAGCTTGCATTCCAAATTCTCCAATAGTTACGGTATTCCCTCTTCGTGCTCTACCTTTAAGTCTACCTCTCATTTGTTTTCTATATTTTGATTTAGTAGGTACTAACATTACGCTTTTCCTCCTTCCTTCTTCGTTGGAAGAACTTCCTTATGAAATAACCATACTTTTACACCTATAGTTCCATATTTAGTGTTGGCTTCTGTAAATGCATAATCTATATCTGCTCTTAAAGTATGTAAAGGTACTCTTCCAGAGGCTTCCCAATACTCTCTTGCCATTTCTGCTCCATTTAATCGTCCAGATACAGCAACTTTAACTCCTTTTGCTCCAGATCTTTCAGCTCTTCTCATTGCTTGATTCATTGCTCTTTTATATGAGATTCTATTTTCTATTGCTCTTGCTATATTTTCTGCTACTAATTGAGCATTATTATTAGGATTTTTAACCTCTTGAACTTTTATTAAGATTTTCTTTCCTGTTAATTCTTCTAATTCAGATTTTAAAGCCTTTATTTCAGAACCTTTTCTTCCTATAACTATTCCAGGTTTAGCAGTATGTACAATTACTACAACTTTAGTTGGAGAAGTTCTTTCAATTACCATTCTAGCAATCCCTGCATGATAATAATCAGCTTTGATTTTTTTCTTTATTTTTAAATCTTCATGGAAATAATCAGCATACTGCTTATCATCTGCATACCAATTAGAGTCCCAAGATTTTGTTATTCCTAATCGTATCCCGGTTGGATTTACTTTTTGACCCACTTAATTAACCCTCCTTCTTTTCGTCACTTACATATACTGTTATATGACTTATTCTTTTTAATATCCTATCAGCTCTTCCCATCGCTCTTGGTTTTATTCTTTTTAAATGAGACCCCTCATCTACCCATATCTGTGAAACAAATAATTTTTCCTCATCCATATCAAAATTATTTATTGCATTTGCTATAGCAGATCTTAAAACTTTATATACATGTTTTGCTGCTTTTTTGTTAGTAAAATTTAATATGTCTAAAGCTTCATTGACATCCTTACCTCTTACTAAATCAACAACAAGTCTTGCTTTTCTAGGAGTTAATCTCAAATTTTTTGCTTTTGCTACTGCTTCCACTTATTGATCCTCCTCTCTAAAATTCTTCTTCTAACTTAGCTCCAATTTCTCCATGTTTTCTAAATGTTCTGGTTTTAGCAAACTCACCTAGTTTATGCCCTACCATTTCTTCAGTTACATGAACTGGAACATGTTTTCTTCCATTATATACCCCAAATGTATATCCTATAAATTGAGGAAATATTGTTGATCTTCTTGACCAAGTCTTAATAACTGTATTTTTATCAGTCGCCTTCTCAACTTTTTTCATTAAATGGTCATCGACAAAAGGCCCTTTTTTTAATGATCTAGCCATTTTTTCCCCCTTATCTTCGTTTTGTTTTTCTTCTTCTTACTATAAACTTATCACTTTGTTTTCTTTTTCTTGTTTTCTTACCTAAAGTTGGTTTCCCCCATGGAGTTACTGGTGGTCGTCCTATAGATCCTCTTCCTTCTCCTCCACCATGTGGATGGTCTACAGGGTTTTTTGCTGATCCTCTAACATGTGGTTTTCTACCTTTATTTCTACCTCTACCAGCTTTACCTAGACTTATATTTTCATGCTCTTCATTTCCTATTATACCTATTGTCGCCATACATTCTTTACTAATTAATCTTAATTCTGACGATGGCATTGCAACATGACAATACTTACCTTCTTTTGATATTAATCTTCCAAAAACACCAGCAGATCTAGCAACTTGTCCACCTTTTCCAGGTTCTAATTCAATATTATGAATTCTAGTTCCCACAGGTAAATCTTTTAATTTCATTGCATTCCCCGGTTTTATTTCAGCTTTTGCACTAGATATTACTGTATCCCCTTTTTCTAAACCTTTAGGAGCAAGTATATATCTTTTCTCTCCATCAGCATAAACCAAAAGTGCTATATTAGAAGTTCTATTTGGATCATATTCAATAGAAGCTACTTTTGCTGGAACATCAAATTTGTCTCTTTTAAAATCAATTAGTCTATATAACCTCTTATGACCTTTACATTTATTTACAGCTGTTCTATGTCCATAATTATCTCGTCCATAAGCAGCTTTCAATGGAACCGTAAGGCTTTTTTCAGGTCTTTTTTTATCAAGTTTATCGTTTACTAATCTAGACATGTGTCTAGTTCCATTAGTATTCGGTTTCATTTTCTTAATTGGCATTGTTTACCTCCATTCCTTTATTTATACATTTTCGTAATATGTTATTTCTTCTCCATCTTTCAATTTAACTATAGCTTTTTTTACTTCTGCTGTTCTATAAAGTGTAGCTCCATGTCTTTTGACTTTAGATTTTGTTCTCATAGTATTCACCTTATCTACTGAAACATCAAATGCTTTTTCTACAGCAGTTTTTACGTCATATTTATTAGCCTTTTTATCCACTTCAAAAGTGTATTTATTTTCATTCATTCTTAAAAGTTCACTTTTTTCAGTGACTACAGGTTTTTTAATTACATCATATAAATTTTTCATTTATCCTAGCACCTCCTCAATCTCTTCCAGTGCTTTTTTGGTAATAACTACTTTGTTTTGTTTTAATAGTCCATGTACTTCTAACTCATTAACTTGAAGTATCATTTGATCTTTAATATTTCTAGCAGATAGATATGTTATCCAATCTTTATCTTCTAATAAATCATTTATGATTAATAATGGCTTACTAGCTTCAACTGCTTTATTGAAGTCTGCCATCTTTTTTGTTTTTGGGTTATCAAAATTAAATTCATCCACTATAATTACGTTCCCCTCATTAACTTTTTCAGATAATGCCGATTTTATAGCTAATTTTCTAACTTTTTTATTAACCTTTTTCTTATAAGATCTTGGATGAGGTCCAAAAGTAACTCCTCCTCCAACCCAAATAGGTGAAGTATTTGATCCTGCTCTTGCTCTACCTGTTCCTTTTTGTCGCCAAGGTTTTCTTCCACCTCCACGAACCATTGCTCTTGTCTTAGTAGAAGCTGTTCCACTTCTTCTTGCAGCCAATTCCGCAACCATTACTTCATGTAATACTGCTTTATTTGGTTCTATCCCAAATATATCTTCATTAACTGCTATCTCATCTATGCTCTTTCCATTCATATCATATACATTTAACTTTGGCATCTGTTAGCCTCCTTCCTTACCAAATTTATTTTTTTATTGCTGGTTTTATTTCTATGTATCCATTTTTAGCTCCAGGAACTGCCCCTTTAACTAATAATATATTTTTATCTAAATCTATTTTTACTAATTTTAAATTCTGAACTGTTACTCTATCTCCACCCATTCTTCCAGCCATTTTCATACCTTTCATGACTTCAGAAGGAGTAGCACTTTGTCCTATAGAACCAGGTTTTCTGTGGACATTATGAGCACCATGTGTTGCTGGTTGTTTTGAAAAGTTATGTCGTTTAATCGTCCCTTGGAACCCTTTTCCTTTAGATGTTCCTGTAACATCAACATATTCATTTCCTTCTAGTATATCTGCCTTTAATGCTTGTCCTAATTCATATTCTTCAACAGAGTCAACTTTAAATTCTTTTATAAATCTTTGTGGTTTTACACCAGCTTTTTTGAAAATCCCTTTTAATGGATCCTTTGTATTTTTCTCTTTTTTCTCATCAAATCCTAATTGTAAAGCTGTATATCCATCTTTATCTTCTGTCTTTTTTTGAAGAATAACATTTTCTCCAACCTCTACAACAGTTACTGGGATCTCTTTACCTTCTTCAAATATTTGTGTCATTCCTACTTTTTTTGCTAAAATTCCTAACATTCTTGCACCTCCATAATATATTGGTTGAACATAAGCCAACTTATATTACGCTTGTCTAATTTCTATTCCTACCCCTGATGGTAAGTTAACAGATGTTAGAGAAGCTATCGTTTTTTGACTTGAATTCAATATTTCTATCATTCTTCTATGTGTTCTTTTTTCAAATTGCTCTCGTGATTTTTTATTAACATGCACAGATCGCAAAACAGTATATATTTTTTTCTTTGTTGGTAAAGGCATTGGCCCTGATATATTTGCTCCTGATTTTTTAGCCTTCTCAGCTATTTTTTTAGCAGCTTCATCTAACAATTTATGATCAAATGATTTTAAATATATTCTTATTTTTCCTTCCACTAAGAATTACACCTCCTATTACTCATGTTGTATTAAAGAGTTGACTAGTTAGTAGATAAACCTACTAACTAGTCTATATCATTTATTTAATTATTTTTGCTACTACACCAGACGCTACAGTCTTTCCACCTTCTCTAATCGCAAATTTTAAACCTTCTTGCATTGCGATAGGGTGAATTAATTTCCCAACCATTTCTATGTTATCTCCTGGCATTACCATTTCTACACCTTCAGGTAATTCTATTTTTCCAGTTATATCTGTAGTTCTAAAGAAAAACTGTGGTCTATATCCTGAGAAAAATGGAGTATGTCTTCCACCTTCATCTTTTTTCAATACATAAACTTCTGCTTTAAATTCAGTATGAGGAGTTATAGATCCAGGTTTAGCTAGTACTTGTCCTCTTTCTACTTCTTCTTTTTTAATCCCTCTTATTAATGCTCCAACGTTATCTCCAGCTTCTCCTCTATCTAAAAGCTTTCTAAACATTTCTACACCTGTTACAGTTGTAGTTTGTATATCTTCTTTTATACCAACTATTTCAACTTCATCTCCAACATTTACAACTCCACTTTCGATTCTTCCAGTAACAACTGTTCCTCTACCTGTTATTGTAAATACATCTTCTATAGGCATTAAGAAATCTTTTTCTGTGTCTCTTTCTGGAGTTGGTATGTCAGCATCAACAGCATCCATTAATTCCATGATACCATCTACATATTTTTGTTCACCTTCTAGTGCTTTTAATGCAGATCCTGCAACTACAGTTATTTCATCCCCATCAAAATCATATTCAGTTAATAATTCTCTGATTTCCATTTCAACTAATTCTAATAATTCTTCATCTTCCACCATATCAACTTTGTTCATAAATACAACTAATGCAGGAACCCCTACTTGTCTAGCAAGTAATATATGTTCTCTTGTTTGAGGCATTGGTCCATCAGCTGCAGATACAACTAATATTCCACCATCCATTTGTGCAGCACCTGTTATCATGTTTTTTACATAATCAGCATGTCCTGGACAATCAACATGAGCATAATGTCTTTTTTCAGTTTCATACTCAACGTGAGATGTATTTATTGTTATTCCTCTTTCTTTTTCTTCTGGAGCGTGATCAATTTCTGCAAAATCTTTGATGTCACACAACCCTTTGTCTGATAAAACTTTAGTTATTGCAGCTGTTGTTGTTGTTTTTCCATGGTCAACATGTCCTATTGTTCCAATATTTACGTGCGGTTTTCCTCTTTCGAATTTTTCTTTTGCCATTTTAAAATCCCTCCTGTTTTTGTTTGTTTTTCTTTATTTTTTTATTTATTTTAATCTATTATTTTAATCTGCTTTCTATTATTTCTTTTTCTATTGCTTCTGGCACTCTTTCATAAGAATCAAATTCCATTGAATAAGTTGCTCTACCTTGAGTCTTAGATCTTAAGTCTGTTGCATAACCAAACATTTCTGATAAAGGAACTTTTGCATTTATAAGTTTGAAGTTTTTCTTTTCTTTCATTGCTCCAACTTTTCCTCTTCTACCACTAAGATCTCCTATTACATCTCCCATATATTCTTCTGGAGTAGTAACTTCTACATCAAATACAGGTTCTAATAAAACTGCATTACATTTTTTAGCGGCCTTTTTCATAGCTTTAGAAGCTGCTATTTTATATGCCATTTCAGATGAATCAACATCATGCGAAGAACCATCATATAAAGTAACTTTAACTTTTTGCATTGGATAACCAGCTAAAAATCCGCCTTCTAAGGCTTCCTCTGCACCTTTTTCTACCGATGAAATATATTCTCTTGGAATTACTCCACCTTTAATATTATCCACAAATTCAAAAATTTCTTCTTCTGAATCTTCTGGCAGCGGTTCTACAGTCATAACAACATGTCCATATTGACCTCTTCCACCTGTTTGTTTTACATATTTTTCTTCTACATCTGCAGTTTTAGTTATTGTTTCTCTATATGAAACCTGAGGTTTCCCTACATTTGCTTTTACTTTAAATTCTCTTTGCATTCTATCTACCAATATATTTAAGTGTAATTCACCCATTCCAGAGATTATTACCTGCCCTGTTTCTTCGTCACTTTTAACAACAAAAGTTGGATCTTCTTCAGCTAACTTTTGTAATGCTATTCCCATTTTCTCTTGATCTTTTTTAGTTTCTGGTTCTACAGCAACACTTATAACGGGTTCTGGAAATTCCATCTTTTCTAATATAATAGGATTTTCTTCTGAACACAACGTGTCTCCAGTTGTTGTATTTTTTAATCCAACTGCTGCTGCTATATCTCCTGCATACACAGAGTCAAGCTCTTCTCTTTTATTAGCATGCATTTGAAGTATCCGTCCAACTCTTTCTTTTGTTTCACTTGTAGAGTTATATACGTAACTTCCTTTTTCTAGAATCCCAGAGTAAGCTCTGAAAAATGCTAACTTCCCTACATAAGGATCTGTCATTATTTTAAATGCTAAAGCAGAAAAATCTTCTTCATCTGAAGGTTCTCTACTAGCTGGCTCCTCATCTGTTCCAGGTTTAATTCCTTTTACAGCTCCGACATCTAAAGGAGATGGTAAGTAATCAAGTACTGCATCCAATAATGGTTGAACCCCTTTATTTTTAAAAGCTGTTCCGCATAACATTGGAACTAACTCATTATTTATAGTAGATTTTCGTATCGAATTTTTTAGATCTTCCTCAGAAATTTCTTCACCTTCTAAATATTGCATCATTAATTCATCATCTAATTCAGCAACTTTTTCTACTAATTTTTCTCTGTACTTTTTAGCTTTTTCTTGTAAATCTGCTGGGATTTCACCTTCTTCCCATTCAGCACCCATTTTATCACTTGCATATGTTATCCCTGTCATAGTTATAAGATCTACAACTCCTTCAAAGTTGTCTTCTGCACCGATAGGTAATTGCATAGCAACTGCATTTCCGCCAAGCTTTTCTCTAACCTCTTCTATTGTACCTAAGTAATCAGCTCCAACTCTATCCATTTTATTAACAAATGCAATTTTAGGAACTTCATATCTGTCAGATTGTCTCCATACTGTTTCTGATTGAGGTTGAACTCCCCCTACACCACAAAAAACAGCTACAGATCCATCTAAAACTCTCAATGATCTTTCCACTTCAACTGTAAAGTCCACATGCCCTGGTGTGTCTATAATATTTACTCTATTACCTTTCCAAAAACATGTAGTTGCAGCAGATGTTATTGTAATTCCTCTTTCTTGTTCTTGTTCCATCCAATCCATTTCAGCTCCACCGTCATGAACTTCACCAATTTTATGAGTTACACCTGTATAATATAATATTCTTTCTGTTGTTGTTGTTTTCCCCGCATCTATATGGGCCATTATTCCAATATTTCTAGTCTTATCTAGAGAAACTTTTCTTCCCATCTAGTTTCTACCTCCTAATTTTTTCTACCAATTGTAGTGTGCAAATGCCTTATTAGCTTCAGCCATTTGATGTATTGTTTCTTTTCTCTTAAATGAACCGCCTTCTTCATTAGAGGCATCTACTAATTCATTCGCCAACTTATCTATCATCTTTTTTTCATTTCTTTTTCTTGTGTTTTCCACTAGCCATCTGATTGCTAACATTTGCGATCTTTCTGGTCTAACTTCAACTGGAACTTGATATGTTGCTCCACCTAATCTTCTAGATTTTACTTCTAAAGCTGGCTTTACATTTTCAAGGGCTTCCATAAAAACGTCAATCCCCTTTTTTTCATTTTTACTATCAACTATGTCTAAAGCTCCATAAAATATTCTTTCTGCCAATCCTTTTTTACCATCTAACATCATTCTATTTATAAATTTTGTAACAACTTTTTTTCCATAAATTGAATCAGGCAAAACATCTCTCTTTTTTGCTCTATTTCTTCTCCCCAATAAATTCACCTCCTACTTATTTTATCTTATTAACTTTTTTTAGTTCCATATTTTGATCTAGATTGTTTTCTTTCAGCAACACCTGCTGTATCTAGTGTTCCTCTAACTACTCTATATCTTACTCCTGGCAAATCTTTTACTCCTCCACCTCTTAACAATACAATAGAGTGTTCTTGCAAATTATGTCCCTCTCCTGGGATATAAGCTGTAACTTCTTTACCATTAGTCATTTTTACCCTTGCAACTTTTCTCAAGGCTGAGTTTGGTTTTTTAGGCGTTGCTGTATAAACTCTCACACATACTCCACGTTTTTGTGGATTTCCACCTAATGCCGGTGACCCAGTTTTCTTTTTCTCTGATTTTCTTCCTTTTCTTACTAACTGATTTATTGTAGGCATCTTAAGCCTCCTTTCGATATTTTTCTTTTTATTAGCCTATGTATAATAACAAAAATATCCATGAATGTCAAGAAATTATCTCTTTTTACATAAATATTTTTATATAATTTTTTTTATCCCTCATACTTGTCTTTAATTTCCATGATTTTATCTAAAATTTCAAAGAAAATTTCAACGATTCCAGGGTCAAAATGTTCGCCGGACTCCTCTTTGATTATATCTAGAGTTTTCTCTAATGGCCAAGGGTCCTTATAAGGTCGTTTTGACATCAAAGCATCAAAAACATCTACTATTGCTGTAATCCTTCCCTCTAATGTTATTTCCTTTCCTTTTTTTCCTTCTGGATATCCTTTTCCATTCCACTTTTCATGATGATCTTGGGCTGTATTGGCAGCTATTTTTAGAACTTCACTTTCTGATCCTTTTAAAATAGAATACCCATAAACTGTATGTTTTTTCATTATTTCCCATTCTACATCATTTAATTTATCTGGTTTTTTTAATACTCGATCAGGTATTCCTACTTTCCCTATGTCATGCATCTGAGTTGCTAGCTTTAATAATTCGCATCTCCTTTTTGGTAATCCTAACTTTTTTGCAATTTCATAACTATATAATCCAACTCTAATAATATGATTTTTAGTCTCAGGATCTTTATACTCAGTTGCATTTGCGAGCCGATAAATTACATCTTGATGAGCCTCTTTTAATTCTTGATATAATAAGGCGTTTTCTATTACCGAAGATGCATACATATCCATATGATTTAAAAGCTCTACATCTTCAGGTGTGAACTTTGGAGCCCCTAATTTATTGATAACCTGAAAAACACCTATGGTTTTACCTTTTTTATCGATCATTGGAGTTGCTAGAATACTTTTAGTCCTATACCCTGTTCTTTTATCAACTTCTTTATTAAATCTAGGATCTTCGTATGCATCTTCTATCTCTATCCTTTTTTGCTCTTTAAAAACTAATCCTGCAATCCCTTTATCATCTTTTATTCTTATTTCTTTTACCCCGTGGGCCACTATTGTCCATAATTCATTGGTTTTCTTATCATGAAGAAAGATACTGCATCTATCTGCTTCTAATAAATCTTTAGTTATCTCATTTAATTTTTTTAATATTTCAGATAGATCCTTTTCTTGTGATAAATTAACAGATAATTTTAATAATAATTTTAATTTTCTATCCATTTTAATTCATCTCCTTATTATTTCCTTAGTCAAATTTTTTCTTTAACTCTTCCAAGGCCTTTGAATTTTTTTCCCAATTTTCCATATTATCCAAAATTTTTATTTCTATTTTTTCCAATTCTTCTTTAATCTCTATTAATTTATCATATGAGTTTTCTTTTCCTGCCTTTTCATAATCTTTTTCTTTTTGAGATTTGATATTTTCTAATTTTTCAACTTTTTTTTCATTGTCTTCTATTAATTTTTCTAATTTATTTATTTTATTTCTCTGCCTTTTTTGCTCTTCATAGCTTGAAGATTTTTTTCCAGTATTTTCGTTTTTATTATTAGTTTGTTTTTTATAATCATTGTAATTACCACTAAATTTTTTCATCGTTTTTTTCTTCATTATATATATCCTATTAACTACAGATTCTAAAAAATGTCGATCATGGGAAACGGTAATCAAAGTTCCATCATATTCTTTTAGACTGTTTTCTAATATTTGTCTAGAATATATATCTAAATGGTTGGTAGGTTCATCTAAGATTAAAAAATTAGGCTTTTGTAGAGTTAGCTTCAAAAAAGCTAACCTTGCTTTTTCTCCTCCACTCAAACTAGAAATCTTTTTTAATATATCTTCATCTTTAAACAAAAATTTTGCAGCTACTTCTCTAGTTTTTTCTTCTGACATTGGCTTTGTATTTCGTAATTCATCATAAATTGTATTTCTCATATTTAGATTTTCATGGTTTTGATCATAAATTCCTACTGATAATTTCCCACCAAACTTTATGTATCCTTTTTTATAGTCTATTTTTTTACTTATTATTCTAAGTAAGGTAGACTTCCCAACACCATTTTTTCCTATAATTCCAACTTTATCTCCTCGAAAAATTTCAAATGAAATATCTTCAAATAATTTGGTCTCTCCAAAACTTTTTTTTAAATTTTTAACTTCCAATATTTTATTGGAAGGATTATTCCTTACTTTAAAATCCAGTTTCATTTTATCTATATTAAATATAGGTTCTTCAACTTTTTCCATTCGTTCTAATTTCTTTTCTCTTCCACTAGCCTGTTTAGATTTTATTCCAGCTCTATTTTTTCTTATAAATTCTTCTTCTCTTTGAATTTTTTCTTGTTGTTTTTCATAGGCCTTTAGTTGAGCTTTTTTTCTATGCTCCTTTTCTTTAATAAATTTATCAAAATTCCCTTTATATTCTATTAGCGTCTTATTTTCAATCTCATAAACTTTATTAACAACTTTATTCAAAAAATATTTATCATGAGAGACTATTAAGCAAGCAGATTTATATGAGTTCAAAAAAGATTCTAGCCATTCTATTCCGTTAATATCTAAATGATTTGTAGGCTCATCCAATATAAGAAGATCTGGATCTTTAAGTAATATTTTGGCTAACGCCAGTCTACTTTTTTGACCACCACTTAAATTTTTAACTTTTAAATCATATTGATCCTTTTTATAACCAACACCATTCAAAACTTGCTTGACTTTGTACTCTATTTCATAACCCTCTTCAAATTCATATCTATGTGTTAATTCTGACATCTCTTTCATTTTTTTTTCTAATTCTTTTCCACTGGCTTTGCTTATTTGAGAATTTAATTTCTTTATTCTCAGTCTATCTTGTTCTAAATGTTTAAAATTCTCCATTACCTCTTCGAAGATAGTTTCAGCCCCACTAAATTTTACATGTTGAGATAGATAAGCTATTTCCATATTTTTTTTAGTTATAATATTTCCTTTTTTATTACTGGCAGGGGAAATATCATCATTTTCTTCACCAATTATTAGTTTTAATAACGTGGTTTTTCCACATCCATTTAATCCTACCAAGCCGACTTTATCACCTTTATCTATGGAAAAATTTAGATCCTCTAAAAGATAATCTCCGCCATATGATTTATATATATTATTAAACTGTAATACAGCCATTAATTAATTTCCTCCTTTAGAAGAACCACTGCGTATGATTTTGCACCTTTTTTGTTTCCTGTAAACCCAAGTCCTTCTTCTGTTGTTGCTTTAATACTAACATTTTCTAATTTAATTTGCAATACCTTTGCTATATTTACTTTCATTTTTTCTATATATTTTTTTAATTTAGGTTTTTCCATTACTATTATTGAATCGATATTAACTATAGAAAAACCCTTTTTTTGTATTAATTTATAAACTTTTTCCAATAATTTCATGCTAGATATCCCTTTATAGTCTTTTTGGGTATCTGGAAAATGTTTACCTATATCTCCCAAACTCAAAGCTCCTAATAAAGCATCCATAATAGCGTGTAATAATACATCGGCATCTGAATGACCTAATAATCCTCTATCCCAATCTATTTTTACTCCACCTAAAATTAAATCTCGATCATTTGTTATTTTATGTACATCATAACCATTCCCTATCCTATACATTTTCTCTCCTCTGGCTTCCAGTTCAATAGTTTTCCACATTATTTTAGATTTTTAAAGGTTATCCACTAAGTTTTGAACAAAAAATGTTGAAAACTTTTAATCTTCATAGAATTTTAATATTTCTGATTTAGTTACAACCGAGGTACCCATTCTACCAACAACTATACCAGCAGCTGTATTGGCAATTTTAGCCGCTTCATATAATGAAGCATCGCAAACAGAGGCTAAAGTATATACAGAAATAACTGTATCTCCGGCTCCGGTAACATCATAAACCTCTTTTGCAACTGTTTCAATATATTCAATTTCATTATCTTCAAATAAAGACATTCCTTTTTCTCCCCTTGTAATTAATATATTATCTAATTCAAGATCTTTTTTGAGCTGTTTTCCCATCTCTACAAACTCATCTTCAGATTCTATTCTGTCCTTTTTTGCACATTCCATTGCTTCTATATGATTAGGAGTCATAGAAGTTGCTCCTATATAATTATTTCGATTCCTAGGTTTTGGATCTACTACAACAATAGTACCAGATTCTTTTGCCATTTTTATTACTTTGGATACTAAACCTTTTGTTAAAACTCCTTTATCATAATCAGATAATATAATGGCATCTAAATTTTCCAAGTTTTCTCTTAAGCTATTTATTATTTGATCTTCCAGTGTTAATACAATTTCTTTTTTATCTTCCCAATCAAGTCTTAAAAGTTGTTGATTTCTAGCTATTATTCTTTTTTTTACTATAGTTGGCCTATCCTGATCTTCAAAAATTCCCTCTATTGAAGCTCCCTTTTTTGTTAGATATCTTTGTAATTTTTTTCCTTTTTCATCATCTCCTACTACAGAATAACTAAACACTTTAGCTCCTAAAGAACTTAAATTATTTACTACATTTGCTGCTCCACCCAAAACAAAAGATTCACTCTTTATATTAACTACTTGGACAGGAGCTTCTGGAGATATTCTGCTTACCTCTCCAATTATATATTCGTCTAACATCATATCTCCCACCACTGCTATTTTCTTATCAGAAAATTGATCTAATATTTTCTTTAATCTAGTTTTTTCTACCATTTTTCCTCCTATATTATATACTCGAAAAAGCACCTTAATTTACAAGGCGCTTTTTTGATGTTTTATTTCTATTTTTATTCTGTATTTTCAGAACTTTCTTCATTTTCATTATCTACTAAGGATTCATTTATATTTTTAGGAATTACCTCTCCTAAAATTTTAGGAGTAATCTTTATATATATTTCTCGCTCTGTATTAGAAGTGGATTGCCTTCTAAATAATGCTCCAAATAAAGGAATATCCCCTAATAAAGGAATCTTAGACACTCCTTTGGTTTTATCCTTTCGAGTTAAGCCTCCAATAACTATAGTCTCATTATTTTTGACACGTATTTTAGTAGTTGCTTCACTTTTCTTTTCTGCTGCGTCTCCAAATGATGAATCTCCAACAAATTTACTTACCTTTGAGTTAAGCTCTATTAAAATTGTCTCATTACTTTTTATTGTAGGAGTAACTGTTAAAGTAACTCCTGCCTCTTTAAATAAAGGGGCTTTTTCAGAATTACCATCTTCATCTGAAGTTTCTTTATAACCAACTATCTCTTCATTAACCACTTTAAAATTAGCTTTTTCTCCATTTAAAGTTACAATTCTTGGTTTAGCCAAGACTTCTGCATCACTAGTTCCTTTTAGCATATCCAATGACACACTTAATGCTTTTTCATCTTTTGCTCCATTAATAAAACCTCCATAAGATAACCCTAGATTTAATCCACTAGACCCTGAGAAAGATACCGCAGTATTTTGCTTAGATATTTCACCAGTTCCGTCAATTGGATTGGCACTCCAGTTCAATCCAAGATTTGAAGAAAGGTCTTTACTAATATCCCAAATTTCTACTTCAATTTCTACTTGTTTTGACTGTACATCTAATTTTTCAATTAACTTAGTTGCTGTTTCAATATTATCTTCACTTCCCACTAATAATATCTTATTTTGTTTTACATTTATAACCATGTTATCTAAAGGTACTACATTTTCAACTACTTTTTTTATTTCAGTTACATCTCCATATATAACTTCTAATAATTTTGTATCTCTTATTTCACCGTTATCTCTTTTTACCTGTCCTAGTTCTTCTTTTTTAGTTTCTATTTCTCCTGGTTCTGTTACCCCAGATTTTAATAAAGTCATTTTAACATTTATAGATTGGTCAGCTTTTACTTGAACAATCTGAGAGTTAGAATTATAACCATTTTTACTTGCTTTTAATATATAAGTTCCTTCCTTTACATTATCTATTATAAATGCTCCTCCTACATCTGATAATACCAAGGTATTGATATCATCACCTAATGATAAGGTAACACCTCTAATTCCACTATCTTTATCTATCTCTGTAACTTTCCCAAACACAGTTCCTGTTTCTTTTTCCTGCTTTCCTGTAGTCTGTGCTTTTGATAATATCATTGTATCATTTACAATCTTTGAAACTAATCCATTTGTATTCTTAATGGTATCAATTACTTTTTTCAAAGTTTGTCCTCTGGGAAGATATATATCAATTGGTAAATTTGCTATCTCTGAAGATGCTACAATACTCACATTACTTGTTTTAGATATATTGCTCAAGGCATCTGATAAAGGAGTTCCTTTAAAATCTAATTCTACTGGATATCTTGTTTGTTCTAATTTTTCCTGAAATTCTGATGCCGTCATTGCATTTAAAACTGTAAAAGTAAAGATTATCATAATTGCTGCAAATATTTTTCTATTCATATTCTATCTACCCTCTTTCTCTAGATTATATTCATAATTAGTATTTAATTCCTTAATTTTCAAACCACTACTATAAGGAGTTATATAATAAGCTGTTTCCCCTATTTCAACTCTTTGAGCCCCTTCAATAGTTTTACGAGTTGATCTACCTTCACTATTTTTATAATAAAAAGTAGTGATCCAGTTCCCCATTGCATTTTTACTAATAAAGGAAATTTTAGTAAATGTGGATTTTATTCTACTTATTGCCGCTTTTCTCTCTTGGTCCGCATTTGCTCTAGAATAAACTTTAGGCTTAAAAATACTTTGATTTTTATGGAATTTTTGTACACCTTGATTATAAACTTCGTCTGTAACATATTCATCTAGAGGATTCGATGCAAAAATCATTGTAAAACTCATAAGAAATATAGTTATTAAAACCTTCATCTATTATCTCCCTCCTCTATATATGCTCCAATTTTAAATTTTAAATTCAAAACACCTTCATCACCTTTTGCTTTCATAACAAAACCTGTATCTCCAAATGTTAGTAGCCAATCTTTTGAATTTTCTAAATAGTAAAATAATCGAGCTATCTGATAAAAACGAGCATCAACTTCATAAGGAACATATTCTTTGATATACCCCTCTTTTTTGACTTCTTCCCTCTGAGTTCCACCTACACTTATAACATTTAACTTCAAATTATCTATCATTTTCTGGATTGATATCTTTAATTCTAAAATATCTTTTAAACTAGCTCTATCAAATTTTTCTTCTAAAATTGTTAAATTTTCCTTCTGCTTTTCATATATACTTACTAGTTTATCTACTTTTTTCTTTTCACTTTGATACTTAGCTTTTGCCACCCTTACATCATTTTCTAGCTTTCTAATCTCATCTTTATTTTGAGATATATTCTGAATTTTAGGCATTATAAAAAAAATTGCAATTGAAATCATTATTACAAAACCTAAAATTCCAGATATTACTATTATATTCTTTTGGTTTAAATTTATCTCAAGAGTTTGTCCAAATGCTTCTAATTCCAAGTCTATTCCCCCTTTCTATTTATTATTTTAATTTAAAATCAAAGTGTATTTAAAGCTTTTTGTTGGATTTCCTTTCACACTACTATCCTTTAGGTATTCTA
Source organism: Fusobacteriota bacterium (assembly GCA_051746725.1). Lineage (GTDB taxonomy): Bacteria > Fusobacteriota > Fusobacteriia > Fusobacteriales > JBNJFI01 > JBNJFI01. The sequence continues at coordinate 15 of JBNJFI010000006.1, read as the reverse complement.
CCTTTACTTCTTTAA
>JBNJFI010000005.1:0-52949 GCA_051746725.1 Fusobacteriota bacterium | reverse complement strand
TGAAATTAAAAGAATATATTAATAAAGAGGGATTAAGCGATATTTTAAATGAATTAGAAAATATACCAGAAGAGAAATATTCGAAAGACCATCTTTTGAAAGAGCTTAGCCAGAAGTTAAATCTAAGTGAAAAGGAAAAGGTTACCCTTAGAAAATCTATTGATATTGAAAAAATAGAAAATAATACTTCAAAAAAGACTGAAATAAAATCCAAAAAAGAAAAGATCTTAGAAAGAATTGAAAATTTATTAGCGGATAATTCAGATAATGATGAACTTAAAGATCTTAAATCATCTCTAAAGAAAAGAACTTTTGAAAAAGAAAAAAATGATATAACTAAACACGACTTGAAGTCTTCTATGTCATTAATAGAAAAACAAATAAAGATTTTAGAAGAAAATTATGCAGAATTTAAATTACCTAATGAAATAAAAGAACAATTAACAAAAGAGGAACAGAATATACTAAAGGAAATGAAAACCTCTCAAATTCAAAGTGCAAAGACAGTATTGGAAAGTCTGTCTGGAAATATAAAGAAAAGTCTAAATTCTCATGTAATATTGGAAGAATTAAATAGTAATAAGTTCAAGGGAAATCTAGATGGAGAAAATAGTAAAAAACCTAAAGAAGATAGCGAAAACATAAAAAATGATGCTTCTTTTTTGAATAATTTATCTACTAAAAGCAGTACTAAAGCAAACCAAACTATTTCAAAGGTTAAAACTATAATAGATCCTCATGAAGTAATGGATCAAATCAATGACAAAATAAAGATGAATTTTAATAAAAATACTAATAAGATGAAGATTACGTTATCTCCAGCAAGCTTGGGAGAAGTGGAAATTGAAATAAAATTAAAAGATGGACAATTAAAAGCTGAGTTTATGGTTGAAGATGAAAAAATAAAAAAAATAGTCGAGTCTAATTTGAGTAATTTGAAAAATGAATTAAATAAAAAAGGAGTCGAAGTTTCAGAATTAAAAGTTGGTATTTTTAATCAACAGCAAAAAAGAGAAAAACCCAAGTCAAATATCATGAAATTTATAGAAAAACAAAAAATAACTGAAGATGATTTTAATAATGCCGAAAATAATACAAGTGTCAGAGCTTTGGAAGATCCAGGTATAAATGGTTTAAATATTTTAGCATAAGATGGAGGTGGAAAAAATGGATTTAGGAACTTTAGGTGATGTATCTCGAACTCAACAATCTACGCAAGATGAAAGAGTTATAAAAAATGATTCACAACAGTTGGGAAGAGAAGATTTTATGCAACTTTTAATGGCAGAAATGAAATATCAAGATCCCCTGAATCCCATGGATAATAAGGATTCAATTGCACAACTAGCTCAATTTAATTCATTATCTCAGATGGAATCCTTAAATAGTAATTTTATGGATTTTGTAGAATCTCAGAAAACATCTGATATGAGTGCTGGGGTACAATTTATAGGAAAGAATGTAACGGCAATAATAGAAGATGAAAAAGTAACTGGAGAAATAACTGGAATAAATTCTGATGATGGAGAGTTATTTCTAAAAATGAAAACACAAGTAAAAGATGAAGACGGAAATTTAAAGATGGCAGAAGTGCCAATCTCTCTTAATGATATAAGAGATGTGGATGGAAATTCTGGGATGAGCGGATCTAATAGTATTGCTACAGGAGCTCAATTTATCGGTAAAATGATTGGAACTTCGCAAGGAGTTGGAGAAGTAGTGTCTGCTTCTTTGAAAGATAATAAGTTAATGTTAAATATGGTAACCCCAGAAGAAGAGATGGTAAGTGTGCCTATGGAGGAGGTAATGCAGGTAACAAACTTATAAGAATATAAAAAAGGAGTCTTTATGAGAAATTTTATAAACCAAAATGGTATATCTGGGATAAATATTAATAAAAATAATACTATTAATAAAAATAATAAATCTCAGAAAAAGAGCGGCTCTCAAAATATAAGCTTTAAAGATCTCTTAGATAAAAAAGAAAAAAAACTGAAATTTTCATCTCATGCTCAAAAAAGAATAAATTCTAGAGATCTAAAAATAGATAATATGGAGATGCAAACCTTGGAAAAAGGGATAAATAAGTTATCCAAAAAAGGTGGAAGAGAATCAGTTGTTTTATTGAATGAAAAAGCTTATGTTGTAAGTGTAAAAAATGATACAGTTATTACTGTAATGAATGGGAAAGATATGAAGGAAAATGTTTTTACAAATATAGATAGTATGATAATAATGGAAAATAGTCAAAAATAATAATTTGAAATTAAAGGGCTGGACCGAAAGGAAGCCTTAAAATCATCGACTGATAGAGATGATAAAAATAATAGGAGGATGATAAGTATGATGCCATCATTATATTCAGGTGTTTCAGGCTTAACAGGTCATCAATTAAAAATGGATGTAATAGGAAATAATATATCAAATGTTAATACAATAGGATACAAAAAAGCGAGTGTAACTTTTTCAGATATGTTATCAACTAAAATTTCTTCAGCAAAAGCTCCAGTAGAAGGCGGTTTAGGTGGACAAAACCCAATACAAGTTGGATTGGGTTCAAGAGTTTCAAGTATAGATACAAACTTTGATAAGAAAGGCTCGACTCAAGAAACAGGTAAAGATTCAGATCTTAGAATTGACGGTGATGGGATGTTTATGGCCAGTGATGGATCGAATAATTTCTATACACGAGCAGGAAATTTTGGACTAGATTCAAAAGGGTACTTAGTAGCTAAAAATGGAATGAAAGTTCAAGGTTGGCAAGCAACGAAAAAACCGGATGGAACAACTTCCATTGAACCAGGAGCTGAAATAGGTGGAATAAATATAAAGTTAGGAAGTACTCTACCAGCTAAAGCTACGACGAGACTTGAATATGCTGGAAACTTAAATTCTCGTGGTGGTCTTGAAGATTTGAGGATAGAGGTAGATGCTGATGGAAGTGGTCCAGAAGATGATAAAATACCAGTAACTATATCATTTACATACGATTCTATAAACGAAAGATGGAATTGGTCAGCGGATAATGCTTTGGGAACAGATCCTGAAATAAATGGATCAGGACATTTTGATTTATATTCAGATGGAACAATAAAAGAAAGTGTTACAACTCAGGCTATAACAAATGCCGGATCGGGTCCAGGAGCAGGAACAGTACTTTTAGATGTACCGACAAATGGTTCAATAACGTTTAAAGAAAAGAATAATGCCGGAAACTCAGTAACAAGTGAATATACTAAAAATGTAGTAGTAACTTCTAATAAAATGTATGACTCTTTAGGAGAGCAACATGTAGTTAGTATGAAATATACCAAAAGTGAAGAGAATTTATGGACGTGGGAAAGCTCAAATCCTGGCGGTCTAGAAGTGGAGAATGGAAAAGGATTTTTAACTTTTGATGGTTATGGACAAGTAGGGCAAAGTTATATGTTTGCAGAAACTGACAGTTCAGATTTAACAAGATTTGCGTCTACAGAAGACGCAGAAGGATTTACTATAGATTCGTATCCGTCAGCAAGTCAATTAGGTTTACCAGGTGGAACTGATACTGGTTCAAAATTATCATATTATATTCCAGATGGACTCCAAGATCAAAATGGGCAATATTTAGATGCAACTGGTGCGGTCTTAGCAGATCAAAATGATCCAACTCTAAGGGTTTATGGAGATGAAACTTCACCATACAGAATAGATTCTAGTGGTGTTATAAAGTACAGAGGGAGTGAAGATACAACTGGAAATGGAATACCTGATGTTGCAGGAAATGGAGATGCAATAACTGAAATAACATTATCTGCTATACCAGATGAAGATTCAATAGTGAATTTGAGTCATACAGGATCTTTTAGCTTTGACCCGGCCAAAGATGGAGGGGCATTACCCAATGATGAAGGAGCTGCAAAAATAATATTACAACCTGACTTTAATAATGTTACTCAGTTTTCTGAAGAGTATGGTATAACGTTAAGTGATCAAAATGGTTATGGAATGGGAGAGTTAAAAGATTTTAGATTTTCAGGAGATGGAAATGTAATTGGTGAATATTCGAATGGGTATGAACAACCATTGGGAAGAATAGCAATAGCAGACTTTTTAAATCCCAGTGGATTAGAAAAAGTTGGGGGAAGTATGTTTAAAAGAACATCTAACTCAGGAGAACCTCAAGTACTTCAGCCGGGATCTTCTGGAACTGGTTCTATAGCTTCAGGTAGTTTAGAAATGTCTAATGTTGATTTGGCTGAAGAATTTACTGATATGATTGTTGCACAAAGAGGGTTTCAAGCTAATTCTAAAACAATTACAACTGCTGATCAACTATTACAAGAGTTAATAAATCTAAAAAGATAATCTAAAAATAAAAAAATAAGGCGAGGGGGACCTCGTCTTATTTTATAAAATTATATTAGGCTTTGAATTTATTAGATTTATATAGATTTAATTTACAAAAAAGTTAGATTTTTTGTAAAAAAAATGTTATAATTAAAGGAGAAATAAAAATGATCATAGTGCATAGAATAGGCAAGAGTAACGAAGAGATAGTTATCAATGCAGAACTAATTGAAACATTAGAAGAAAAACCAGATACAATCATAAAATTAACAACAGGAAAAAAAATATTAGTTACAGAATCAAAGGAAGAGATAGTTGATTTGGTAGTGAAATATAAACGAAGTATTTTACTTTAATACTATCAAAACACATATGTAGGAGGAAATTATGGATATAGCAACGATAATTGGTTATGTTATGGTAGTAGTATTAATGATGATAGGTATGGGGTTTGATATAAGTCCATTTGTAGATGTTCAGTCTTTAGCTATAGTTGCCGGAGGAACATTTGGAGCTTTATTTATATCTTATCCATTACCAGTTATGTTGAAATCTGTTTTTTATGTTCAAAAAGCTTTTTTGAATAAAGTTCCTGACTTGGTTTCAACTATAAATAACTTGGTAAGTTTTGCAGAAAAGGCAAGAAGAGAAGGTTTATTAGCCTTAGAAGGAGATATTGAAGAAGTAGATAATGAATTTCTCAAAAAAGGAGTTCAACTTATTGTAGATGGTACAGAACCAGAACTCGTACAGAGTATATTGGATAGTGAAGTTTCTTTTATAGAAGAAAGACATAAACTAGGAAAAGATCTCATGGAGGATGGAGCTAGTTATGGGCCAGCCTATGGTATGTTAGGGACTTTAATTGGTTTAATATTAATGCTTGGTAACCTAAGTGATCCAAGTTCTTTAGGACCATCAATGGCTATTGCATTGATAACAACATTATATGGATCATTTATTGCAAATGTTATATTTTCGCCAATAGCGACGAAATTAGGATATTATAGTGGACAAGAAATCTTATCTAAACAACTTATTATTGAAGGAATATTATCAATTCAAGCAGGTGATAACCCTAAAGTTGTAGAGGAAAAGCTGAAATCTTTTTTGCCTCCAACATCGCGGGAGGAATTAGGAGAGGGGGAATAATAAAATGCCTAAAAAAAAATGTCCAGAATGTCCTCCAGAGGGCCAACCGGAATGGATGGCAACCTATGGAGATATGATGACTTTGTTAATGGCCTTTTTTGTTTTGTTATTTGCATTTTCATCAACTGATTCTCAAAAATTTCAGACGATGATGAAAGCCTTTCAAGGTGCTTTAGGAGTAATGGAAGGTGGAAAGACAATAAGTCCAGAAAAATTGATTACTGATACTAGAATTCAAGCTAAGGGAACAGAAATGAAATTTATGCTTCTTTCCAAAGAAGTCCAAAAAAGAGTTGACGAAGAGATAAATGAAAGTATGGAAAAGGGAGAAAAATTAAAACAAGAGGATCAAGAAGATCAACCCTCTGTTACCACTGAAATAACAGAAAGAGGTTTAAAGATTAGTTTTTTAAATAGAAGCCTTTTTGACTCAGGGTATGCGCAGATTAAACCGCAAGGATTAAAAATATTAGAAGCTGTTCTTTCGGAATTACAAGGAATTCCAAATGATATAGTTGTTGAAGGCCATACAGATAATGTGCCTATTAATACCGAAAGATATCCCAGTAACTGGGAATTATCTACAGCAAGAGCAGTTAATGTATTAAAATATATGTTAGAAAATGATTCTACTTTACGAGGAAGAATATTTGCCTCTGGTTATGCTGATACTCGCCCTGTTGCAACAAACGATACTGCCAGGGGAAGAGCTAAAAATAGAAGAGTGGATATAATAGTTTTAAAAAGTTTAGAAGAGAGAGCAAAAGAAAAAGAGTTACAGGAATCTCTAGATAAGGAGGAATAATATGGCAGATGAAGAACAAATTCCAATGCAAAAAAGTGAAATGCCTTTTATAACGAAAGCTTTAATTATAGGAATTATATTAATTGTAAATACAGTAGCAGCTATTGGGATAACCTGGGTACTAACTAAACCAAATAGCGGAAGCGGAGGAAGTGCCGCTGTAGAAGAATCAAATGGTGGATCACCTAAAGAATCCAAAGAGCTTGGGACTATTTATGATTTTGGTGATTTTACAGTTAACTTAAATGAGCCAACTTCTAGGTATTTAGTATGTTCGGTTCGATTAGAAATAGATGCTTCCAAAAAAGATGGATTATCAATAGAAAAATTAGAAAATATAAATGTTATATTAAAAGATAAATTCTTAACAGTTATGAGTTCGAAGAGTATTGAAGATTTAAGAAATGATCCAGGACATAAAAAACTCAAAAAAGAATTAATTAAAGAATTCAATGAGAGTATTCCAGTTGGGGAAATAAAAGATATATATTTTGTTAAATGGCTGATTCAATAATAAATTATAATAGTTAGGTGGTGGATATAATGGCTGAAGTATTATCTCAAGGAGAAATAGATTCCCTGTTATCGGCAATCTCAACAGGAGAAATGGACATAGAAGAAGCAAAAAATGAAGAAAAAGAAAAGAAAGTTAAAGTTTATGATTTTAAACGTCCAGATAAATTATCTAAAGATCAGTTAAGAACTCTTCAAATGATTCATGAGACATTTGCAAGGTTAAATACAACAATGTTGTCAGCACAGTTGAGAACTTCAGTTCAAATCCAGGTTATTTCTGTTGATCAGATAACTTATGAAGAATTTATCAGATCTGTTCCAGAAAATACAATAATGGGTATATTTGATGCCGGAAGCCTAGATGGAAATGCCATTTTAGAATTGAATCCAAATATTGCATTTACCTTAATTGATAGATTATTTGGTGGAGTAGGAAAAAAATATGATGTATCTAGAGAGTTAACTGATATTGAAATAAGTATTGTTGAAAAAATGATGTTGAAACAGTTAAATCATTTAAAAGAAGCTTGGGAAAACATAACTCAAGTATCTCCGAGGATAGAACAGATAGAATCTAATTCTCAATTTGTACAAATTGTAGGACCTAATGAAATGGTTATTTTGATAACTTTCGAGGTAAAAATAGGAGACTCAGAAGGAATGATGAATTTGTGTTTTCCATATCCTATGATAGAACCTGTAGTTTCAAAATTATCAGCACAATATTGGTTTTCTAATATTAGAGAAGAAGGAACTACGGAAAACATAAAAGCTTTGAGAGAAAGACTACATCTTGTTAAAGTTCCTGTAATAGCAAATCTAGGAGAGACTCAAATACCGTTAAGTGAATTATTAAGTTTAAAAAAGGGAGATGTAATATCTCTGGATCAACAAGTTGATGAGGATTTAAAAATAAAAGTAGGAAATGAAATTAAATTTGAAGGAGAGGCCGGACAACTAGGTAAAAAGATGGCTGTTTCTATCAAAAAAGTGATAAAGGAAGGTGAGGATTAAAATGGAAGGAGTATTATCTCAAGATGAAATAGATGCTCTATTAGGTGGAGGTAGTTCAGACGAAGAAGAAGTTGACAACTCTTCAAATGAAACAGTAGAGCATACTATAGAACTTACTAAAGAAGAAAAAGATGCAATAGGAGAAGTTGGAAATATATCCTTAGGATCATCTTCCACAGCCTTATCTACTTTGATTGGAAAAAATGTAAGTATAGATACTCCAAAAGTAGAGGTAATGAATATAAATGAATTTATAAATAAAATATCTGAACCTAAGGAAAAAGTTGTAGTGAAAATTGAATACAAAAAAGGTTTCTCTGGTTTAAATATCTTAATTATAAATAAACAAGATGCTACAATTATAGGGGATCTTATGATGGGGGAAGATGGGAAAAATCCAAAAGAATTTACTGACATGTATAAAAGTGCAGTCGGAGAAGCTATGAATCAGATGATGGGATCTGCTTCAACTTCATTAGCCGGTATGTTTGATATGGAAATTGATATAAAATCTCCTGAGATATCTGTTAGTAGTATCACTGAATTAGAAAAAAATACTGATTTTTTTGAACAAAATGATGAATTTATTACTATTGAATTTAATTTAACAATAGGTGATTTAATAGATACAAAAATATACCAAACCATGAATATGGCTTTTGTAAAAGAAATAACTCAAAAGATGTTTGCTCAAGCGGAAGGAGAGGGAGCTTCTGAAAAACAACCAGAAAATAATCCTCAACCACAACAACAACAACAACAACCGCAACAACAGCAACCTCAGATGCAGCAACAACCTCAGATGCAACAGCCGCAACCACAAATGATGCAGCAACAGCCACAACAGCAGCCACAACAGCCGCAGATGATGGGTCAAAATCAACAGCTGAATAACGTAAATGTACAACCGGCTCAATTTTCATCATTTGGGAATCAAAGTGTACAACAGGATTTACCTTCAAATATAGATATGATAATGGATATTCCATTGCAAGTAACAGTTGAGTTAGGAAGAACAAAAATGAAAATTAAAGAAATACTTGACTTAGGGGGGGGTTCTATAGTAGAATTAGATAGACTAGCTGGAGAGCCAGTTGATATAAGAGTAAATGGAAAAATGATAGCTAAAGGAGAAGTAGTAGTTATTGATGAAAGCTTTGGAGTAAGAATAACAGACATAGTAAGTAAGATGGAAAGAATAAATAAGGTTCAATAAAAAAAAGGAGGAAAATAATGGGAAAAAAAGTATTAATTGTAGATGATGCTGCATTTATGAGAATGATGATAAAAAACATACTAACAAAAGCAGGATATGAAGTAGTTGGTGAAGCTGAAAATGGAGATGAAGGTGTAGCGAAATGGAAAGAGTTAGACCCGGATTTAGTTACAATGGATATAACAATGCCTGAAAAAGATGGAATTGCTGCAGTAAAAGAGATATTAGATCAAGATCCAGATGCCAAAGTAGTTATGTGTAGTGCCATGGGACAACAAGCAATGGTTATAGACGCAATACAAGCTGGAGCTAAGGATTTTATAGTTAAACCTTTTCAACCAGATAGAGTATTAGAAGCAGTTTCTAAAGTTATAGGAAGTTAAATTGGATCGATTAATAATTTTAGAGTTAATCGGAGCAGCTTTTTTAATAATAATTTTAGGATATTTTATATTGAAAAAAGGAAAATTAAATTTAGGAAAAAGCGGAAATAATATACAAGAATTAGAGAGGTTCCAATATACGCCAAATTCTTTTTTGTCTTTAGTTATGATCGAAGAAGAAATAATTTTAATAGGAATAACGGAATCTTCAATATCAATCTTAAAGGAATTTAAGGATGAAAAGATAAAAGAAAAAATAATACAAAACAATTTAAAAGATAATAAAGAAAGTAATTTTAAAGATTTTTTTGTATTAAATAACCAAGAAAATTCTAAAAGACTAAAAGATAAATTAAAAAAAATGAGGAAATAGTATGAGAAAAATAAAAATAATATTTTTTTTTATAATCACTTCAGTAGGAGCTTTTGGTCAAAGAGAAATACCAATTCCTAATATAAATATTGGAATTGATCAGGCTACAGAGCCAGGAGATTTAGTTACTAGTTTACAAATATTACTGATATTGACAATACTAACCTTGGCTCCTGCTATTATAATTATGACTACTTCTTTTATAAGAATAATTATAGTATTTCATTTTATAAGGCAGGCCATGGGATTGCAACAAATGCCTCCTAATCAAGTGTTGGTTGGGTTAACTCTCTTTTTAACTTTTTTTATAATGCAACCTACTATAAATACAGTTTTAGAAGAGGGTATAAATCCATATTTAGATCAAGAAATAAACCGAACAGAGTTTTTTGAAAGAATAGAAGGTCCAATGAAGAAATTTATGTTAAAACAAACAAAGACTAAAGATCTAGAATTATTTTTGGAGGCCTCAAAAACTGAACCTCCAAAATCTAGAAATGATATATCAATTTGGACGGTCTTACCGGCATATACTTTGAGTGAGATAACCCAAGGATTTGAAATTGGGATAATAATATTTATTCCTTTTATAATGATTGATATGATAGTAGCAACAGTTCTAATGTCTTTGGGAATGATGATGCTACCTCCAGTTATGATTTCTTTACCATTTAAAGTGCTTTTGTTTGTAATGGTAGATGGATGGGAGTTATTAATAGAAGGTCTAATAAAAAGTTTTAATTAGGTGGTAAAATGTCAGAAGAATTGGTTATGGAATTAATGTCAACAGCACTACTTACAATATTAAAGGTTAGTTTACCGGTTTTGATATCAGCTTTAACAGTAGGATTATTAGTTGGAATTTTTCAAGCAACTACTCAAATTCAAGAAATGACTTTGAGTTTTATTCCAAAAATAATAGCTGTTTTTGTTGTAGTTTTTGTATTAGGACATTGGATGATGACAACTTTAATAGAGTTTACAGAATCATTATTTATGATGATTTCAACGTTAAATTAGGTGAAAAAATATGGAATTTATTTATTCAGAGGTAATATTTTTTTTATTAATTACAATGAGAATATCAGGAATATTTTTTGTAAGTCCATTTTTTAGTAATGGCAGTATACCAAGAAAAATAAAAATTCTTTTTGTTTTCTTGGTAGTTTTTTTAATATTTACTTCTATTGAAAAAAATATAGATATACTTACAAATCTTACCTTTTTTGACTTAACAATTTTAGTCTTAAAAGAATCACTATTGGGTTTTGTAATAGGATTTATAATGGTGATGTTTTTTTCTACTGTTCAAATTGCAGCACAAATATATAGTATGGATATGGGTTTCGGAATGGTTAACGTATTAGATCCAATATCTCAATTTCAACTTCCGATATTAGGTCAATTTAAATATCTGTTTTTGCTGGCTGTATTTTTAAATATGGGGATTCATAGGCGAATAATATTAACTTTGATAAATTCATTTGAAATATTTGAAGTAGGGAATTTAGATTATAGTTATAATTCACTAACCCAAGTTATAGTTACAAATTTTGCATATTGTTTTTCAATTGCAATTAAGATAGCATTGCCAGTTTTAGGGGTACTTTTCTTAATAGATGTTATTTTGGGAATAATGGCAAAAATAGCCCCCCAGATGAATGTATTTTTTATTGGTATGCCTTTGAAAATTTTAGTGGGTTTTTTAATATTAATTTCATTTGTCCCAGTCATGGTTAATTATTTTCAAATTTTACTAAATGAAATGTATGCAGAAATAATCGAAATAATAAATATAATTTTAACTTAAATATTATAAAAAATAAGGGCGTAAAAATGGGAAAAGAGCAAAAAAGGTTACAATCTAAAGACCAGAACATAGATCAAAATTATTTATTTAGAATAAATATTCAATTATTTGCTGATGAAGAAAAAACAGAAGAACCTACTTCAAAAAGGAAACAAGAAGCAAGAGAAAAGGGTCAAGTAGCTAAAAGTACAGAATTACCTCAGGCAATAACTTTAGTTACTGGGATGTTTGTGTTAAATATTTTTTTTAAATATTTTTATAAAGTTATGGATAAATATTTGATTTCTATATTTCAAAGTTTTGAAGAAACGGGATTTTCTTTGGAAAAATTAAATAGAATCTGGATGGACTCTGCTATAGCAGTGATATCAGTAACTGGACCTGTACTACTATCAATTTTAGTAATGGGTTTAGTGTCTAACTATCTACAAGTTGGATTTTTATTTACTTTAGAACCATTAAAGCCAAGTTTTGAAAAAATTGACCCAATAAAAGGATTAGGGAAGCTATTTTCATTAAAAAAAATAGTTGAATTAATTAAAACGGTTATGAAATTAATGATAGTAGGATTTTATGCTTATTTGACTATTAAAAATTCTCAAGTAGATATACAAAAAATAATATTTGGAAGTGTATCTCAGGGATTTATCACAATATTTTCATTAGCGTATGAAATTGCTTTTAAAATATCTTTAGCTCTTTTTATTCTAGCCTTGATGGATTATTTTTATCAAAGATGGGAACACAATAAAAGTTTAAAAATGTCTAAACAAGAAATCAAAGAAGAATATAAACAGACAGAAGGAGATCCACAATTAAAATCAAAACGTCAAGCTATGCAAAGAGAATTAGTTAAGAGAAAAATAATTGAAGAAGTTCCAGAGGCAACTGTAGTTGTAACTAATCCTACACATTTAGCAATTGCTTTAAAATATGAAAAAGGGATGCAAGCTCCATTGTTATTAGTAAAAGGGGCAGATAATATTGCCAAACGAATAAGAGAACTTGCAAGAGAAAATGACATTCCGCTGGTTGAAAATAAGCCTTTAGCAAGAGCGCTATATAAGAATATAGAACCTGGTGAAGAAATAACCGAAGAATATTATAAAGCGGTAGCAGAAATACTGAAATATGTTTATGAAAGTTGATAAATACTATAATAAATTAATCATAAAGTAAATTAGTTTTGAGATTTAAAGATTTATGAAAAAATCAAGTTAAGGAGATAAAGATGGCTCAAAGTTCTAATAATCTAAGTGTGTTAGTTCCAATTTTTTTAATTGGAATAGTTTTAATGTTTTTTATGACATTACCAACTTTTTTGTTAGACTCCTTACAAGCCTTAAATATAACATTTGGATTAATTGTATTTTTGTTATCTATGTATACAAAAGAAGCTTTGGACTTTTCAATATTTCCAACCCTATTATTAGTAACTACATTATTTAGATTAGCTTTAAATGTTTCTTCTACAAAATTAATATTATTAAGAGGGATGGCTTTTGATGGAAAATTGATTAGAGCTTTTGGCGAATTTGTTGCAGGGGGAAATTATGTAATAGGAATAATTTTATTTTTGATATTAGTAATTATACAATTTATAGTTATTACAAAAGGTTCAGGAAGAGTAGCAGAAGTTGCAGCAAGATTTACACTGGATGCTATGCCAGGTAAACAAATGAGTATTGATGCTGATTATAATGCGGGTTTGATAACAGAAAAAGAGGCAAAGGAACAAAGAAAAAAGGTAAGACAAGAGGCAGATTTTTATGGTGCAATGGATGGGGCTTCGAAGTTTGTAAAAGGAGATGCCATTGCCGGAATAATAGTAACAGTTATTAATATAATAGGTGGACTTATAATAGGTGTGTTTACCAGGGGAGAACCTCTTGCAGATGCAGCTTCTACATACATAATACTAACAATAGGAGATGGACTGGCAGCTCAGATACCAGCACTTTTGATATCTTTAGCAACGGGTATGATAGTAACTAGAACAACTTCAGAAGCTGACTTTGGAACAGATTTAATTGGTCAATTTCTCCAGGAACCTAGGATTTTGTATTTAGTTTCAGGTGCGTTATTTATAATTGGAATATTACCAGGTATGCCTAAAATTGCCTTTTTTACTCTGAGTATTGCCATGGCAACTTTAGCATATTTTATGACAAGTTCCATAAAAGAAGCGGAAGAAAAAGAGGCTGAAGAGGAAAAAGAAGCAGAAAGTCAAGAAAAAACTCCAGAAGAAAAAGAAGAAGATGTAAAAGATCTTTTAAAAGTGGATCAAATGGAGTTAGAACTAGGATATACCTTAATTCCTTTAGTTGATAAGACACAAGGAGGAGATTTATTAGAAAGAATAACAATGATTAGGAAGCAGATAGCTTCAGAGTTAGGGATTATAATACCTCCAATTAGAATAAGAGATAATATGCAATTAAATCCCAATGAATATGTATTTAAAATAAAGGGGTCTGAAGTAACAAAGGGAGAATTAATGACATCTCATTATTTAGCTATGAATCCAGGTGGGGCTGAAGAAGAGATTGAAGGAATCCCAACAACTGAACCAGCTTTTCAATTGCCAGCTATATGGATAACAGAAGAAAAAAGAGAAAAAGCAGAGATGGTAGGATATACAGTGGTAGATCCTACTTCGGTTTTAGCAACTCATATTACGGAAACTGTTAAAAAGTTTGCTCCGGAAATATTAGATAGAGGACTAGTAAAAGATTTAATTGAAAATATAAAAGATGAATACAGTGTTATTGTCGATGAAGTTTATCCAGATATCTTAAAATTAGGAGAGATTCAAACTGTGCTACAAACATTGTTAAATGAAAATATTTCAATAAGAAATCTTCCTTTGATTTTAGAGATCTTAGCAGATGCATCTGGAATGACACGAAATTTAGAAATGTTAGCTGAATATGTTAGAAGTGGATTATCAAGACAGATATGTAATAAATTACAGGACGATGATGGAAAAATTAGAGTAATAACTTTAGATCCTTCATTGGAAAATATTTTACAAGAAAACTTAGAAGAAGCTGAAGCAATGACTTATATAAACCTATCTCCAGATTTAAACAATAAACTTATTCAAGTTATAAATGAAGAAGTTAAAAAGGTTTCCGGTGCAGGCAATCAACCGATATTGTTAGTTGGACCGAAAATAAGAAAACCACTGAGAAGAATATTGGAGAGAGATTTAAGTCATGTAATAGTTTTATCATATAATGAAATTGCACCTAATATAGAATTAGAAGCAATAGGGATGGTGAATATTGACTGATGACAAATAAAAATATAAAAATCAAAGATATGAAAACATATATAGTCGAAGATTATAAAGTGGCTTACTCTAAAGCTAGAAGAGAATTAGGGGCCAATCTTATAATAATTGAAAAAAAAGAGATAAAAGTTGGAGGTTTTTTTGGACTTTTTGCAAAAAAGAAATTAAAGATAACATTTGGTTTAGAAAATACTCCTCCTCCTCAAAAAAAGAAGGGCCTAGATACAGACAAAGAAATATTGGATTTTTTAAAAAAAATGGGTTATAATAAGAATGAGAAAGTATTAAAAGATAAAGAAAAAAACGACTCATCGAAACTTAATAATTCTGGCCTGTATAAACCTTATGCCACTAGAAACCAAAATATTAATAAAAATGCGGAAAATAATAATAAAGATAATAACAAAGATAATGACATGGCAGATAAATTAAAAAAAGAAATTACTGAAGAATTACGAAAAGAATTTTCCAAATTACAAAAAACAGAAGAAAAAAAAGGTTCTGATTTCAAAAGTTTAAATATTCAAAGAGAAGAGGGAGACTTTTGGAAAAAGCTTAGAAAAGATGATATAACAGAAGATATAATAAAAGAAATAAAAGCCTATTTTAAAAATAGAGGGATTACTAAAAATGATTATTTAAAAGGATTAGAAGAATACTTTAAAAATAACATAAAATTGGGGAAAAACCTAGAAAGTGAAAAATTTTTGATGTTAGTAGGACCGACAGGAGTAGGAAAGACAACATCTTGTGCTAAGCTTGTTGCTAATAAATGGAATGAAGAGGGAGATGTTGCTCTGATTACAGCTGATACTTATAGATTAGAAGCAGTAAGTCAACTAAAGGCATATGCTAATATCATGAAGATCGCTGTAGAAGTAATAAAAAAACCAGAAGAATTAAATTTTGCTATTGAAAAATTTAAAGATAAAGATTTATTAGTCATGGATACTGCAGGCAGGAGCCCTAAAAATAAAGAGCAGATGGATGAATTGAAAGAATACACTAAAACTAAGGGTGGAAACTTAAATGTAGTTTTAGTTTTAAGTGCTACCTCAAAACTATCAGTATTATGTGAAATTATAGAAAAATTTGAGTCAATAGGATTTTCGAGTATTATCTTTACAAAAATAGATGAAACAGATAATATAGGATCTCTTTTAACAATTTCTAAAAAGTATGATGTAGCTGTCTCTTATATAACTACTGGTCAAAAAGTTCCAGATGACATAGAAAAAGCTACAAAAGAGAGACTTGCTCAAATTTTCATTAAGGGGTTAAGTGATGGATCAAGCAGCTAAACTAAGAGAATTAGTGAAATCAAAAGAAGAAAAGGTAAAACAAAATCCGATAAATAGAAAAGCAAGAATAATTGCGGTTACATCTGGAAAAGGAGGAGTGGGTAAAACAACTCTCTCTGTGAATTTAGCCGCAACGTTAATAAAAACTGGCAAAAAAGTATTAATTATTGATGCAGACTTGGGTCTTTCTAATGTTGAGGTAATGCTTGGAATTACACCATCTTATACATTAAAAGATTTAATAAAGAGAAATAAAAATATTGAAGATGTTATTATAAATGCTCCATATAATATAGATTTTATTTCAGGTGGTAATGGATTTTTAGAGATGACTGATCTGTCAAATATTGAAATAGAAGAGATGTTATTAAAACTTTCTAAATTAGATCAAGAATATGATATAATTATAATAGATACAGGAGCTGGTATTTCTAAAAATGTAACCTCTTTTTTGGAAATAGCTGATGAAACAATTGTTATAACTACTCAAGAACCTACTGCATTAACAGATGCATATAGTGTTATAAAAATTATAAACAATAAAAATACAAGTAGTGAAATAGGACTAATAATAAATAGAGTAGATTCGATTAATGATTTCAAAAAAGCTTCTGATATTATTATTAACGCTACAGAGAAATTTTTAGATAAATCGATTACAAGATTAGGATTTATTTATGAAGAAAAAATAGTTCAAGAGACAATTTATAAAAAAACTCCATTTATTATATATTACCCAGATTCAAAAGCGACAAAATGTATGAAGCATATTTGTGATAAAGTATTGGGGTTAGAAAAAGAAAAAGATAAAGAAGGGTTTATTAACAAGATTAAAAAATGGTTTGGATAGGATGGTGGATTTATGATAAAAGTATTAGTTGTAGATGACTCTATATTTATGCGTAATTTGATATCTGATATGTTAAATGAAGAGAAAGATATCGAAGTAGTTGGTACAGCCCGAAATGGAAAAGATGCTATACAGAAAAATAAAAAATTAAATCCAGATGTGATAACTTTAGATATAGAAATGCCTATAATGAATGGATTAGAAGCTGTAAAAAAAATTATGGATACAAACCCTACAAAAGTTATTATGCTTAGCAGCCTAGCAGCTGAAGGAGCAAAAGAAACAATTGAAGCTCTAGATAAAGGTGCTTATGATTTTGTACAAAAACCATCAGGGCAGATATCTTTGGATATCAAAAAAGTAAAAAAAGAATTAGTAGAGAAAGTTCGAGAATCTGTAAAAGTTAATTTGAAACAATTAGAAAAAAAACCTAAAAAAAGAAAAATAAATTTACATAAATTTTTGAAAAGAAAGTCAAAAGCCTCACAAAAAGTAATTAGAGATGCTAAACAAATTGTTGCAATAGGAATATCTACAGGAGGTCCAAATGCTTTACAAACCATTATACCTGAAATACCTGCAGATATTGGAGTTGGTATACTTATTGTTCAACATATGCCTCCTAAATTTACAAAATCTTTAGCAGATAGATTAGAAGTATTAAGTGAAATCAATGTAAAAGAAGCAGAAGATAATGACGAAATCATAGGAGGAACAGCTTATATTGCCCCTGGAGATTATCATATGGAAGTCGTTAAAAAGGGAGCTAGAAGATATATAAGGTTGAACCAAAATGAACCAGAAAATGGACATAGGCCTTCTGCCGATGTATTATTTCGATCTGTAAGTAAAATTTATGGAGAAAATGCAGTAGGGGTAATTATGACTGGAATGGGAGGCGATGGCTCGAAGTGGTTGAAAAAATTAAAAGATACTGGAGCCAAAACAATAGGACAGAGCAAAGAAACTTGTGTGATTTACGGTATGCCTAAAGTAGCATTTAGACTAGGGGCTGTAGATTATGAAGTGGATCTAGAAAGAATTCCCAAAAAAATCATAGAATTATTAAAAAATTAGGAGGTAAAGATGGAAACTAATCAATATATGTCAGTTTTTGTAGACGAATCAAGAGAACACTTACAAAGTTTAAATGATAATTTATTAAAACTAGAACAGGAACCGGAAAATATGTCTATAATCGAAGAAATTTTTAGGTCTGCACATACTTTAAAAGGAATGGCTGCTACAATGGGGTTTGACAATACAGCAGAATTAACTCATGATTTGGAAAATGTATTAGATGAAGTTCGTAATCACAATTTAAAAATAACAACAGAAATAGTAGATTTACTTTTTGATTGTTTAGATACATTAAATATACTTACTGACGAAATAATAGAAGAAGGTGGAGAAAAAACTGGGATTGATAATTTAGCAAATCAATTATCAGATATATTAGAAGGAGATTTTAATTCTGAAGAGCCTGAAAAAAATCCTAAAAAAGAAAAAGTTCCTCAGAATGTTACTGATATGAATTTTAATGAATATGAAAAACAAATATTTAAGGAAGCAAAATCAAAAGGTCTGAATACTTATTTATTAAAAGTTACTCTAGAAGAATCTTGTCTTTTAAAAGCAGCTAGAGTATATATGGTATTTAGAAATTTAGAAGAATTAGGGGAGATAATAAAATCAATACCAGATACTGAGAGTTTAGAAGAAGAAGAATTTGATCTTTCATTTGAGATAGCATTTGTTACTAAAGAAGAAATGGAAAAAGTAAAAAAATCTACAGAGTCAGTAAGTGAAATCGAAAATGTAGAAATAATGGAATTAGATATTTCTGAAAATAATAACGAAGAGGAAGAATCAGAAGTAGAAGATAATATTGAGAATGATGCGGGTACTTCGAAAACTCCTAAAAAGAAAAAAGAGAGAAAAATAAAACATAGAAAAAGTACCACAGTTAGAGTTGATACTGATAAATTGGATTCTTTAATGAATTTAGTTGCAGAATTAGTTATAAATAAAACTAGATTATTTCAATTGAATTCAGAATATAACTTAGAAGAGCTTACAGAAACATTGGCTCACGTAGATAGAGTAACAGGAGATTTGCAAAATATTGTAACAAAAGTAAGAATGGTTCCTATCGAAACTGTTTTTAATAGATTTCCTAGAATGGTAAGAGATTTAGCCAAAGAATTAAATAAAGAAATTAATTTAGTGATTGAAGGTCAAGATACAGAATTAGATAGAACTGTAATTGATGAGATTGGCGATCCTTTGGTTCATCTTTTAAGAAATTCTTTAGATCATGGAATCGAGCATCCAGAGGAACGGGAAAAAGCTGGAAAAGATAGAGAAGGTACTATCTTACTCAAAGCTGAACATGAAGGAAATAATGTTATAATAACTATAGAAGACGATGGAGCTGGAATAGATAGTGATAACATTGCAAAGAGTGCAATCAAAAAAGGAATCAAAACAGAAGAAGAGATAAAGAAAATGGACGAACAAGATATTTTACAATTAATATTTGCATCTGGTTTTTCAACAGCAGAAAAAGTTTCAGACGTATCAGGACGAGGCGTTGGAATGGATGTTGTAAAAACAAAAATTGAAGGAATAAATGGAGAGATAGCTTTAAATACAGAGTTAGGAAGAGGAACAGAAATAAAGATAAAATTACCACTAACACTAGCTATCATAGAAGCGCTTTTGATTAACTTGAAAGAGGAGATATTTGCAATACCATTAGCAAACATTGTTGAAACTGTTGATATAACTAAAGATGATGTAAAAGTAGTTCAGGGTGAAAAAGTTATAATGTTAAGAGGAGAAGTTGTATCGGTTGTTAATCTTGGAAAAACATTAGAAGTTCCTGAATATCAATTAGAAGATAAACAAACAACTACTTTAGTTATAGTAAAAGCAGGAAAGAAAAAATTAGGATTAATTGTAGATCATCTAATAGGACAACAAGAGATTGTTATAAAACCTTTAGGAAAAGTTTTCTCAGATTTAAAAGGGATAACTGGTGCAACTGTTCTTGGAAATGGTGAAGTAGCACTTATTTTAGATGTATTAACTCTCATAAAATAAAAAAAGGGGGATAGAAATGGCAAAAGAGATAATAACAATTATGGGGTTCAAATTGGATAATGAAGAATATGCATTACCTATTGAAAATATAAAAGAGATAATCAAAACTCAAAAAGCGACAAGGGTTCCAAGAGCTCAAGGATATATAGAAGGAGTAATTAATTTAAGAGGTGTAGTAGTACCTATAATAAATTTAGCAGAACGTTTTAATATTGAAGTTGAAAAATGGAAAGCACAGAGAATAATTATAATTGAAACTGGTAAGTTTGTTGTTGGGTTGATGGTAGATGGAGTATCTGAGGTCATTGAAACGGATAAAAAGGCAATATTTAAGAACTCTACAATTGACTCTCAAATTGATGATGACTTTGTAGAAGGAATATGTAAATTAAAAGGTGATAGATTATTAACATTATTAAATTTGAAAGAAGTGTTGGGAATACAAAAAAATGAAGTTGGGAGGGAATAATGAGTGTAGAAATAAAAAATTTAAATAAAGTTGAATTAGATGCCTTAAAAGAAGCTGGAAATATAGGAGCAGGAAATGCAGCTACAGCATTATCACAAGTATTAAATAAAAGAATTGATATGACAGTACCTGCAGTTAAAGTAATGGAGTTAGGAGATGTTCCTGAAGTTCTAGGAGGGGCTGAAAATTTAGTAGCCGGTGTATATTTAAAAATCTTTGGAGATATACAAGGGAATATTATGTTTTTATTACCAACTAGCAGTGCAGAAAATCTAATTAAAATTTTAATGGGAGAAGCTGAAGAAGAAGGGTTAGGTGGTGAAATATCTCAATCTGCTCTTATGGAAATCGGAAATATTTTGACAAGCTCTTATTTAAATGCACTAAGTGATTTCTCAAGTTTAACAATAGTTCCATCAACCCCTGCTTTGGCATATGATATGGCAGGAGCATTATTTAGTACAATTTTAATAGAACAAAGTGAAGTTAGTGATTATGCTCTTTTAATTGAAACGGAGTTTATGAGTGATGGAAAGGCAATAGATGGTAGTTTTTTTATGTTACCTGATGTTGATTCATTAAACTTGTTATTGAAATCATTGGGAGTTGAGTGATATGGTTGAAACTCTCAAAGTTAGTATAGGTGATTATAAGACTGGAAAATCTCCAAAAAAGATAATGACTTTAGGATTAGGGTCTTGCGTAGGAATTACTATCTATGATGAGGCAACAAAAGTCGGAGGAATGGCACATATAATGCTTCCCAAGAACCCAGGAAAAAAAAGATCAGCTAAATTTGCTGATAATGCAATTGAAGATATGTTAGATGAACTCTATAAATTAGGCTTAAAAAATAGAAGGGCAATTGCAAAGGTTGCAGGTGGAGCTAAAATGTTTAAGTTTGGAAATGGCAAAACAAAATCAGTGGGACATAGAAATACAGTTATGGTAAAAAAGATCTTAGAAGAACATAAAATTAAGATTGTAGCAGAAGACACAGGAGGAACATTTGGTAGAACAATAACTTTATTGCTGGAGACTGGTGATTTAAAAGTTAAGACTATTGGACATGGAGAGAAATTAATATAACTATCATAGTAAAGGTTTAGCTAGATAATCTATGGTTATTTATCAATATGATAGCGGGGGGAAGAAATGGTAGAAAATAAAGAGATGTGGATGGAATATAAAAAAACAGGCAACTTAGAATTAAGAGAGAAGATAATTATACAATATATACCATTAGTAAAATATGTAGTAGGAAAGATGATCGTGAAATTTCCAAATAATGTTGAATATGATGATTTAGTTGAACATGGAATTATTGGATTATTAGATGCTATTAGTAAATTTGATGTTACTAAAGGAATAAAGTTTAAAACATATGCTGTAACCCGAATAAGAGGATCTATATATGATGAGTTGAGATCACAAGATTGGTTGCCTAGATCTATTAGAAAAATATCAAAGGATATTCAAAAAGCGTATATTGAATTAGAACAAAAATATAATAGGAGCGCTACTGAAGAAGAGGTAGCAGAGTATCTAGATATAACTAAAAAGAAATTAAACAAAGTACTTGCAAAGGTAAATTTAGGAAACTTTTCTTCTTTGGATAAAACAGTATATGAAGGAGAAGGTAAAAAAACTTCTCTTGGAGAATTAGTTGAAAATAAAAAAACAATAAGTTCCCAAGAGAAAATGGAAAAACAGGAATTAAAAAAAGCTCTTTTAGAAAAAATAAAAGAATTACCCAAAAAAGAAAAGATGGTAATAACTCTGTATTATTATGAAGATTTAACTTTAAAAGAGATAGGTGAAATTTTAGATGTGTCTGAGTCAAGAGTATCTCAAATTCATTCAAAAATAGTATTAAAATTACGAGCTAAATTAACTAAAGATTTTAGTAAATATGCAAATTTGGTATAATTACTCAGTCTAGTTTTTATGGGTTTTTTGAATGTTTAAATTGAATGTTTAAAATTATTATAGAATTGGGGAGTTATTATGAAAAAATATAGAGCAAAAGGGAAAAATATAAAAGAATTATTACCTAAAGTTGCTGAAAAATTAGGAGTCGAAGTAGAAGATTTAGATTATGAAATTAAAACAAAAAAGAAAAAATTTGGTTTAATAACCACAGAAATTGAAATAGTAGTCTGGTTGAAAGAAGACATAAAATCCAGTGATGATAAGACAAAACAAGATGAGAATAGCAAAAAAGTTGAATTAAAAAAATCTGTTGATAACTTTAAGAAAAAAGATGACCTCATTGAAACATTTAAAGAAGATGGGGAGCTATATGTTATTTTAAAAGAGGGGGAAATTGAGTATACTGAATTTTTAGATTATGTTGTATTATTTGATATTGAAGAACCAATTATGGAAAACCTTGAAAAAGCCTATGAAAATAGAGGCGAAAAATATAAAGTAGGAAAAATATATGAGAAAGTAGAAGATCCCACTCCTGAAGTAGAAGAGGAAGACTTGGAAATACACGAAGGAGAAATAGACGAAAAAATCAATATTAGTTATTCTAAAGATAAAATGGAAGGATATATAGAGTTTAAAGATCAAGACGTAATAAAAAAATTATCAGTGGAAAAAATAATTGAATTATTAAACAAAGAAGGTATAGTTTTTGGAATATTAGAAGATAAAATCAAAAATATATTAAAACTTCCAAAAATACAAGAAGAATTATTGGTAGCTAAAGGAAAACCTGTAGTTTCAGGAGAAGATGGATATATAGATTATAAAATAGAGTCAATAAAAAATAAAAATAAGTTAACTGGAGAATTACTTGAAAATGGAAGTATAAATTTTAAAGAACTTCACCTTATTGACAATGTTTTGGCTGGAGACGTATTGGCTAAAAACATACCAGAGACCATGGGAGAAGATGGGAAAAATGTTCTAGGTGAAACTTTAGTCGCCAAAAGTGGAAAACCAGCTAAATTAAAGTCTGGAAAAAATACAAAATGGGATGAAAATAGTCAAGTTATTTCTGAAATAGATGGTATGGTTAAATTAGTGGATAAAAATAAAATAGAAGTTTTAAAAGTTTATGAAACAAAAGGAGTCAATATAGAAACAGGAAATGTTGAATTTAATGGAAATGTTATTGTAAATGGTGATGTAGACCCTGGATATGAGATTAGAGCCAAAGGTAATATTGAAATCACAGGAAATGTAGAAAAAGGAAATCTTATGGCTGATGGAGATATAATTGTGATGGGAAGTATATTTGGAAAACACGAGGGGAAAATAATTGCTAAAGGTGATATCATGGCAAACTTCGTTGAAGCTGTAACTTTAGAAGCTGGTGGGGATATAGTTGCCAATGAAGCTTTAATGAATACAAAGGCCATGGCAAATGGATCTATTAAAGTTATAGACAAAAAAGGAGTTGTATTAGGTGGAGAACTAAAAGCAAGTGATCATATTGAGATTAAAAACCTAGGGTCAACACGAGGAGCCAAAACTAATATTGAAGTTGGGGAAAATCCTAAGATAAAAGAAAGATTGACAAAAAATAAAACTGAAATAGAAAAATTAGAAGAAAAAGACAACTCAATAGATAAAAATTTGAAAATATTACATACTTTAAAGGAAAAATTAAAAGAACAAATGCCACCTGATAAAGAAGCCTTACTTCAGAAATTATCAAAGGCAAAATTATCAATAAGAACACATTTGAAAGAATTAAATGACAAAGTTGAACAGGATACAGAAATGTTGAATAAATCTCACGAAGCCAGCGTAAAAGTATATGGAACTTGTTATCCAGGTTCTAAAATACATATGAGAAAAGGAACTTTTAGAATAAAAGATGAAATGAAAAATATTAAATTTTACTATAAAAATGGTAAGATAAAAACAAAATCTTTACGATAAGGCAGGGTCTAATTGATTCTGTCTTTTGTATTAGCTGTTTGAAAAGATGTAGTTGTAATGCTATATATATTATTTATTTCTTGGAAGAGGGGAGAGCATTATGGTTAAACCAATTGATATGCAGGTTATAATAAAAAGTGTAGATCAGGTTGCTAAAACAAGTAAAAGTCAGGACAACAACCCATTGGCTCAACAGGCTCACGCAAAAGAAGAGATGGCACGTGAAATCCAAAATGAGATGACAACAATAAGAGAGGGAAGCGAGGTAGAAGATGGCATAATTGATAATAAAGATGAACATATAAGAAAGGTTAAGGGGGATGAAAAAAATAATAAGAAAAAAAATGACGAAAAAAGAAAAAAAGAAAAAAAGAAAAGAAAAAGTAAAGATAGAGATAGAGGAAAATTAATTGATTTGGAGGGATAAAATGAAAGAAATAGGGTATTTTAAAGTAATTCTACAAGATGAAAAATATATAGGCGGAATTATGGTTGCTGATATAGATGGAATTCCCATAGAATTTAAGTATACTGATCCTATTGAACCGACGAAATTACAACAAGTATTATACGGTGCAGTTTTGGGAAAATATATTAGAGAAGAGGTGATTATAAAAAATTTAATTAAACAAATTGAAAATAAACCTGAAATATTTATAACTGATTCACAAGAGAATATAGGACTTTCTAAGGTGATAAAAAAAGATTTATTGGTGATAAAAAAAACTAAAATGAAACCCTTTAAAGAAAAAAAAGATTATAAAAAAATCAAGGAAAATGAAATTTTATTCCAAATGAATGAAGAGGATAGTCCCATTAGAATTCTTTTGAATAAAGAAGAAGAGAAAACAGTAGAAATGCTTACAAAAATTGATGAAAATATTGATTTTATTGAACCTTTAGATCGAATGGAGGAGGCTCTTAGATTAATATGCAAGGGAGAATTATAAATGGTTTTCGGAGTATTTGGAAGACCATAAAAAATGAAATATTTGGACCTAAGATTAACAAAAAAAAACTAGATATTTTTAAATGTATTATCCAAGAAAAAAAGGGAAAGATTAACGCTAATATAAAAGTCAGTTCAGAAAAAATATATCCGAATATAAGAGATATAAATGAAAACTTTGATGTGAATATCAAAGATATATCCTTTCCAAGTACAGTTACTAAATGTAATCTACTTAATGAAATTTTTAAGTTGGGAAATCAAAGTTTTAATTTTGTATCAAAAAAGTACAGCATTAAGGGACTTGAAAAAGGGTCTTTTAAAAAGAATATCCATGAAAAAAATTTAAACTTACTGGATAAGATAACTAAAAAAATAATATTAAATAAAGATCTTAAAATGGTTCCCATAATAAAATACGATAAAAAATTACAAATAATAAATAAAGTGCCTAAAAAAGTTAGATGTGAACATTTAGGAAGGTATTCGAAAAAAGAATTAATACGTATTTTGAAAAAGGCAAAAATGAAAAAGCCTAAAATGGATATGACTTCATTTGTAATAGAAGCTTTATTTACAAAAATCCCTGTGGGAAATCTACAAAACCTAAGATATGATAGTAATACTAAAGAAATCTACTTATATTTTAATTCTCGAAAAAAAGATAAAAATTTTAAGGACTTTGTAATTTTTAAAAATAAACTAGAACAAACGAATGTGAAGATATTTATTTGAAAAAAGCTTTGTTTTGTGATAAAATAAGGTAAAGATTAAAAAATAATAGGAGGTACTAAATGAGAAAAACAATAATAGCAGGAAATTGGAAAATGAATAAGACGAACACAGAGGCAATAGAGTTGGTAAAAAAATTACAAGAGAAGGTGAAAGGTGTAAAGAATGTTGAAATAGTGGTAGGTCCGACTTCTTTGGCATTAGCAGATGTAAAGCGAGAATTAAAAGATTCTAATATTAAAGTAGCAGCTCAAAATATGAGATGGGAAGAAAGTGGATCAGTTACAGGCGAAATCTCTCCTGTAATGTTAAATGATTTAAAAATAGATTATGTTATATTAGGACATTCTGAGAGACGAGCTTATTTTGGAGAAGATAATGAAGAGGTAAACAAAAAAGTTAAATCAGCAGTAGAGCATAATTTGAAACCTATAATATGTGTTGGTGAAAAATTAGAAGATAGAGAAGCTGGAGAAACAAAAAAGGTAGTTGAAGATCACGTAAAAGGAGCCCTAGAAGGTTTGACAGAAGAAGATATGAATGGTGTAGTTATAGCATATGAACCAATTTGGGCTATAGGAACAGGAAAAACAGCTACTCCAGAGCAAGCTAATGATGTTCACGCATTTATTAGAGAACTTTTAACTGATATGTATAATGAAGAAGTAGCAAATAATACGACTATTCAATATGGAGGAAGTATGAAACCTCATAACGCAGAAGGACTTTTAGCACAAGAACATATTGATGGTGGATTAGTTGGAGGAGCAAGCTTAGAAGCAAAAAGTTTTTCTGAGATAATAGAGTGTGCAAAATAGGAGGGTATAAATGAAGAAACCTGTAATGTTAATGATTTTAGATGGTTGGGGATTAAATAAAAATAAAGATGAAAAAAATGCAATAGAAGAAGTTAATCCAAAGAATTTTAATGAGTTTTGGAATAATTATCCACATACTAGTTTACATGCATCTGGTGAAGAAGTCGGATTACCAGATGGACAGATGGGTAATTCTGAAGTAGGTCACCTTAATATAGGAGCTGGAAGAGTGATTAATCAGCCTTTAGTTAAAATATCTAAAGAAATAAGATCCGGAAATGCTAAAAATAATGAAGTTCTTTCTAAAATAATAAACGATGTTCAAAAAAGAGATAAAGCTTTACATCTAATGGGATTACTATCTGATGGAGGAGTTCATTCTCATATTAATCATTTATTTGGTTTAATTGATATAGCTAAAGATATGGGAATAAAAGAATTATATATCCATCCCATATTAGATGGTAGAGATGTTCCACCAAAATCTGCTTTAAAATATATTGAACAATTAGAAAATAAATTGGATGAAGTTGGATTAGGGAAAATAGCAACTGTTTCTGGAAGATTTTATACCATGGATAGAGATAATAGATGGCCTAGAATAGAAAAAGCTTACAATGCAATTGTTGATGGAGACGGAATAAAGAATATGTCAGCAAAAAAGGCAATCGAAATCTCATATAAAGAAGATGTAACTGATGAATTTGTAAAACCAGCAGTTATTACTGACAACGCTGGGAATCCGTTGGGACAAATGAAAGATGGAGATGGAGTAATATTTTTTAATTTTAGACCTGATAGAGCAAGAGAAATCACTAGGGCTATAAATGATGAAGAGTTTGATAAATTTCTAAGAGAAATAAATCCTCAGGTTGATTTTGTATGTCTTACTGAATACGATAAAACTATTGATGCTCCTGTTGCTTATCCACCAGAAAGTCATGATAATATTTTAGGTGAAGTGTTAAGTAAAAATGGAAAAAATCAATTACGAACTGCTGAAACTGAAAAATATGCACATGTAACTTTCTTTTTTAATGGAGGAGAAGAGGTAGCATTTAGAAACGAGGATAGAAAACTTGTTTCTTCCCCTGATGTAGAAACATATGATGAAAAACCAGAAATGAGTGCATATGAAGTAACTGAGGGATTATTGGAAGCTTTAGATGAAGATAAATATGATCAAATAGTTATAAATTATGCAAATCCAGATATGGTTGGTCATACAGGAGATTTTGAAGCAGCTCAAAAAGCAGTACAAACTGTTGATGAGTGCATGAAAAAAGTTATAGACAAAGTATTGGAAAAAGAAGGAGTTGTTTTAGTTACAGCTGACCATGGAAATGTTGATAAAATGGAAGACGCAACTACGCATAAACCATTTACAGCTCACACAACTAATAAAGTTCCTTTTATATTAATATCTGATAAATATAAAGATGCAAAATTAAGAGAAGATGGAAAATTAGCAGATATTGCACCTACGATATTGGAATTAATGAAAATTGATATCCCGAAAGAGATGACAGGAAATGTTTTATTAAAAAAATAATTTGGTTTTAAGGAGGACGAGATGACAGTTTTTTTAACAATTGCCTTATTTCTATTGGCTATAACATTAATTATTTTGGTTTTAATACAACCGGATAGAAGTAAAGGAATGGGATCTTCATTTGGAAGTGGAGCTTCAAATACAGTTTTCGGAGTATCAGAAGATGGAGGACCTTTAGCAAAAATAACTGAAATAGTTGCAGCTTTATTTATGGTAGTAGCTATTGCACTATATATAGTGAGTAGTTAACTAATAAAAATTAAGAATAAATTTAAAATAGATATGCCCTGGGCATATCTATTTTAAATTAAAATAACGACCACAAAAGTACAATTTTGATGTATTGTAATGGAAAAATTAATTGTTTAAAGCTATTAAATATGATATAATGGAGCTAAATATGAAAGACTTACTTTATAATAGTTATAAAAAAAAATTACCCCTGGCATATAGAGCTAGACCAAAAAAGATTACAGAATATGTTGGCCAAAATCATCTTTTAGGAGAAGGGAAAATATTAAGACAGTTATTAAAAAATGGAAAAATGATAAACTCAATTTTTCATGGTCCTCCTGGAACAGGAAAAACTTCTCTAGCTAAAATCATTTCAAATGAAATAAAAGGAGAATTTTTAGAGCTTAATGCAACTACGGCTTCTATTTCAGACATAAAAAAGACAGTAAAAACAGCTGATAAAAGGTTAAAGATAGAAAATAGGCAAACAATTTTATTTTTAGATGAAATACATAGATTTAATAAATTACAGCAAGACTCTCTATTACCCGCAACAGAAAAAGGGATAATAATATTAATAGGGGCAACAACAACTAATCCCTATTATTCTATTAATAATAGTTTATTGTCTAGGGTTAATATTTTTGAATTCAAAAAATTAAACAATAAAGATATAAAGATATTATTAAAAAGATGTTTAAAATCAAGCAATAACGAAATTATAGATTCAGTATTAGATTATATTACAGAAAAATCAAATGGCGATGCTAGACGCGCTATTAATAATTTAGAAATCCTCATAAATTTAGATGATAATATTGATCTAAATAGAGCAAAAGATATATTTAAAGAAAATAAGAGGTATTACGATAATAAAGAAGACAAATATAATATTATATCTGCAATGATAAAAAGTATAAGAGGAACAGATCCAGATGCAGCAGTTTATTGGCTAGCAAAATTGCTAGAAGGTGGCGAGGATCCAGAGTATATTGCTAGAAGGTTATTAATATTAGCGTCAGAAGATATAGGTTTGGCTAACCCAGATGCTTTAAACATTGCAAACTCAGGCTTAAATGCTTCTAAAAATATTGGAATGCCTGAAGTGAGAATAATTTTATCTGAAGTTGTAATATACTTAGCCATATCTTCTAAGAGTAATTCTGCATATAATGCAATTAATAATGCTAT
This sequence comes from Fusobacteriota bacterium, assembly GCA_051746725.1. Classification (GTDB taxonomy): domain Bacteria; phylum Fusobacteriota; class Fusobacteriia; order Fusobacteriales; family JBNJFI01; genus JBNJFI01. The sequence goes on along the minus strand of JBNJFI010000005.1, from coordinate 22,958 downwards.
GCAAGATATAAAAAATGGATTAGACTTTGAAGTACCTTATCACATAAAAAAAATACCAAATAATGGATACAAATACCCACATGATTATGAAAATAACTATGTCAATCAAAAATATTTACCAGAAGAAAGAAATTATTATAAGCCGGGAAAAAATAAAAATGAGAAACTAATAAGCGAAAAATTAGGACAACTCAGGGGGAGGAATTGATGTGTTTTTTGGTGAGATATTAAAAAAAGAAAGAAAAAAACAAGGTTTAACAATTGAAGATGTTGCTCAGGAAACTAAGATTCAAAAAAGATATCTTAGAGATATAGAGAGTGGAAATTTAAATGATATACCTGGCGGTGTTTACGTTAAGGGATTTTTGAAAAATTATGCAGAATATTTAAAAATGGAAAAATCTGAAATTATGGAGAATTATCAGGAATATTTAGAGTTAAAAGAAAAAAAAGAATCTGTAGTCGAGGAAATAGGTTCTAAAAAAAATAGTTTTCAACCAGAAGTATTTAATAAATTAAAAATCGGAATTATTGGGGTAATAGCATTAGTAGTAATAGTGTTTTCTGGGAAATTTTTCTATGATGCCAATTATGAGAAGACAGCTATTCCTTCTACAGAAATAGGAACTCCTCATGAAGATTCTACTTTAGATAATCAGGATAATTTGATCAATAAAGAAGAAAAGATGGATGTTGATCCAGAAGAAACACCAGCAGATTCAGATGAAGAAGATTCTAAAAAAAAAGAAGATTCTGATATCTCAGAATCCCAAAATAAAATAAAAAAATTGGTATTAAATGCAAAAGGCAGAAGTTGGTTAGAAGTAAAGAAAAATGAAGAAATTATATTTAATGGATATATTCAAAACGGAGAGACTTATGAAGTTGAATCGTCAGAAAAAATATCCGTAAAAATAGGAGATGCAAGCAATATAGAAGTCAATTTTAATGGAGAAAACTTAGGCTTTTTAGGAGAAGAAAAAGAAGTCATTAAAAGAGAATTTTAAATAGATTTTAGGAGGAACTTAGGCATGAAATTAAAGGCATTACGTGGAACTAAAGATATTTTAGGTGAAGATAGCTTAAAAATGGAATATATACTAGATAAAGCAAAAAAGGTTTTTAATAACTATGATTATAAACAGATAACCACTCCTATTTTTGAAAGAACAGATCTTTTTCAAAGAGGGATTGGAGAAGGAACAGATGTTGTAGACAAAGAGATGTATACTTTTACAGATAGAGGTGACAGAAGTGTAACTTTACGACCAGAGGGCACAGCGTCTGTAGTTAGAGCTTATATGGAACATAAAATTTATGGACGAGAAAATTTATCTAAATTTTTTTATTATGGTCCTATGTTTAGATATGAAAGACCACAAGCAGGTAGATATAGAGAATTTAATCAAATTGGAGTTGAAATATTTGGAGATAAAACTCCTGCAATGGATGCAGAAGTTATTATGTCTGCCTATCAATTTTTAGATGAAATAAACTTAGAGGATTTGGAAATTGAAATAAACTCCATTGGATGCTCTAAATGTAGACCTAATTATGAACAAAATTTGAAAAAATATATAAAAGATAGATATGACAATTTCTGTTCAGATTGTCAGAATAGACATGACGTTAATCCTTTAAGGGTAATGGATTGTAAAAATAATGATTGCAAAAAAGAGCTAGAAGATGCTCCTAAAATTACTGATTTTCTGTGTGAAGATTGTCAAGATCATCATAATGATCTAAAAAAATATTTAAAAGAATTAGAGATACCTTATATAGAAAATAAAAAGTTAGTCAGAGGTTTAGACTATTATACAAATACAGTATTTGAAATAAAAACTAATAAATTAGGAGCTCAAGGCACTGTTCTAGCTGGGGGAAGATATAATAACTTGGTTAAAGAAGTTGGAGATAAAGATATTCCAGCAATAGGATATGCAGTTGGTATAGAAAGGCTTATGTTATTATTAGAAAATATTGAATTTAAAACAAATCCAGATGTATTTATGGTTTGGTTTGGAGAAGAAGATAAAACATATAGTTTGAAAATATCTAAAAAATTAAGAGATAATAATTTAAAAGTGACAATGTTATATAAAGAAAAAAGTTTTAGAGCTCAAATGAAAAAAGCCTCGAAAATGAATGCAAAATATGTTATAATAATAGGTGAAGATGAACGAAACAGTGGAATTATAACCATGAAAAATTTTAAGACTGGGAATCAAGAAAAATATAAACTTGATGAAATATTAAAAAAGTTAGGAAAGGAAATTGATTAATGTATTATAAGACACATAATTTAAATGAATTATCGAAAGAGAATATAGGTGAAAAAGTTGTATTGACTGGTTGGGTTGATACTAGAAGAGATCATGGAGGAGTTATTTTTATTGACTTGAGAGATAGAACCGGCAAAACTCAGATAGTTTTTAATCCTCAAGAGGATGCTAAAGTACATAAAAATGCCCATGATTTACGAAATGAATATGTAATAAAAGTTTCAGGTAAAGTTGAGGCTAGAAGTGAATCAAATATTAATCCTTCTATGGAAACTGGTGAAATTGAGGTTTTTATAAATGAATTAGAAGTAATTAATAAATCAGATGTAATTCCATTTGAAATATCAGATGATATTACTGTGAATGAGAATACGAGATTAAAATATAGATATATAGATCTAAGAAGAAAAGAAATGTTTAATAATCTTCAAAAAAGAAGTAACATGTTAAATACAACACGTAATTTTTTGAGTGAAGAAGGTTTTTTAGATATTGATACACCAATACTAACAAAATCAACGCCAGAAGGAGCAAGAGATTTTTTAGCTCCTAGTCGTTTAAATCCAGGAGATTTTTATGCTTTACCGCAATCTCCGCAATTATTTAAACAGATTTTAATGATTTCAGGAGTTGAAAAATATTATCAGATTGCAAAATGTTTTAGAGATGAAGATCTTAGAGCTGATAGACAGCCAGAGTTTACTCAAATTGATATAGAAATGTCATTTGTAACTCAAGATGAGTTAATGGATGTAATGGAAAGATTAACAAAAAAGATAACAGAAACCGTTTTAGAAACAAAAGTAGATTATGACTTTAAGAGAATAACCTATAAAGAGGCAATGGAAAATTATGGTTCAGATAAACCTGATTTAAGATTTGATCTTAAATTAAGTGAATTAACTGATATTGCCAAAGAATGTAGTTTTAATGTATTTAAAAATGTTGCAAAAAAGGGTGGATTAGTAAAAGGAATAAATGGAAAAGGAGCTGCTAAATTTTCTAGAAAATATTTGGATGATTTAACAAAGTATGTTGGAGTTTATGGAGCTAAGGGATTAGCATGGATTAGAATAAATGATGATGGATCTTACACATCACCAATTACTAAATTTTTCTCCGATGAAGAAGTAGATTCTATGGTTAAAAGAATGAATGGTGAACCAGGAGATATTTTATTTTTCGTAGCTGATAAGGAAAAAGTTGTTTATGATTCTTTAGGTGCTTTAAGATTAAAATTGGGTAAAGATTTAGAATTAATTGATGAAAATGAATATAACTTTGCATGGGTAGTTGATTTCCCATTATTTGAATATAGTGAGACTGAAAAAAGATATAAGGCGCAACATCATCCTTTTACTGCAATAAAAGATGAGGATATTGATAAATTAAAAGATGAACCTGAAAATGTACGAACTAAAAGTTATGATTTAGTTTTAAATGGTCATGAAATAGGTGGTGGAAGTTTAAGAATCCATCAAGAAAAAGTTCAAGAAAAAGTATTTGAGGCTTTAGGTTTAGAAAAAGAAGAAATCCAAGAAAAGTTTGGTTTTTTCTTGGAAGCATTTAAGTATGGAACTCCCCCACATGGAGGATTAGCATTTGGTTTGGATAGATTCTTAATGGTTCTATTGAATAGAGAATCAATAAGAGAAGTTATTCCATTTCCAAAAACTCAAAAAGGGCAATGCTTAATGACTGAAGCTCCGTCAGATGTAGATAGAAAACAATTAAAAGAATTATATTTAAAGACGGTAAAACCTAAAAAAATATAAGATAAATCCTGGGCTGTTCGACTTTGTTATATCAATTTGGCCTAACACTTTTATTTATGGAGCTGGCTCTGTCTCAGATAAATCAGGTAGATCACGACTAGACGTAGAGCTTGTACGGATTCTGTATGTTTGAGATAACTAGCTACCACTTGTCAATACAAAGACCAAATTTAATAGTTTAGACGGCAGCCTGGGACTCAAAAGACAATTATAGAGATTGTCTTTTTTTATATAGAATAGAGTAATTATAATCTAAAATAATGGAGGAAAAGATGAGTTTGAAAGAAATAGTATCTTCAGAATTAATTAGGATACTAAAAGAAAAACAAATAGATGATAAAATTATAAATAATATTGAAATTGAAAGACCTAATAATGAAGAACACGGAGATTTTTCTACAAATATTGCAATGAAATTGGCGGGAAAGCTAAGAAACTCACCTAGAAATATAGCGATAGATATTAAGGAAAATTTTAAAGACAAAAGTATAAAAAAGATTGATATAGCAGGTCCAGGATTTATTAATTTTTATTTTGATAATAAAACTTATGAGAAAGTTTTAGAAGATATATTAACAAAAAGAGAAAATTATGGAAGATTGGATATAGGTAAAAATAAAAAAACACTTGTGGAATATATAAGTGCTAATCCAACAGGTTATCTCCATGTTGGACATGGAAGAGGAGCTGTTGTTGGTGATGTTTTGGCGAACATTCTAGACTTTGCAGGTTATGATGTGTCTCGAGAATATTATTTGAACGATGCAGGTAAACAAATCGATACATTAGCTAAATCAATTTTTTTGAGATATAAACAGTTATTTGATGAAAATATAGATTTTATGGAAGATGGATATAATGGAAATTACATAAAAGAGATTGCTTTAGATATTAAAAATGAATTTGGAAATGAATATGATAAAGACTTTGATCAAGTTAAAGATTTTTTTAGAGAATATGGCTTAGATTGGTGTATAATGGAAATAAAAAAAGATTTAGATCAGTTTGGAATTAATTTTGATAATTGGTATAGTGAAAAAAGTTTATTTAAAGATGACAAAGTTCAAAGAGTTATTAAAGATTTAGAAGAAAAAGGATTTATATATCTTAAAGATGGAGCAAAGTGGTTTAATACAAAAAAGTTTGGTGATGATAAAGATCGAGTAGTAGTTAGAGATAATGGTATATCTACTTATTATGCTTCTGATATAGCTTATCACAAAGATAAAATGAATAGAGGATTTGAAAAACTTATTAATGTTTGGGGGGCAGATCATCATGGTTATGTTCAACGTGTAAAAGCAGCCCTTGAAGCAATGGGATTTGGTAAAGAGGCATTAGATGTTATCTTGGTTCAAATTGTAAACCTTTATAAAGATGGGGAACCATTTGCAATGTCAAAACGGACTGGTAAATTTATAACAATAAGAGATCTCATTGATGAAATAGGAGTTGAGGCTTCTAGAATGTCCTTTATAATGAGAAGCAGTGATAGCCAATTTGACTTTGATTTAGAAGAAGCAAAAAAGAAATCTAAAGATAATCCAGTTTATTATATTCAATATGCTTATGCAAGAAGTTCATCAATTTTAAGAAATAATGAAATTGAACTTGACAAACATACTAATTATAAGTTAAACTTACTTGTTGAAGAGGAAGAAATACGAATTATAAAAAAACTAGATGAATTTCCAGAAATAGTAAAATTAGTTGCTGAAACTTATGAGGTTCATAGAATTTTGAAATATGCTTATGATTTGGCATCGTTATTACACAGTTTTTATAATAAACATAGGGTATTAGTAGATGATAAAGATTTAAGTATAGCAAGACTTACTTTAATAAAAACTATAAGGATTGTTATTAAAAATACTTTAAATCTAATTGGCGTTAATGCACCTGAAAAAATGTAAGGGATTGATTTATATGGAGCAGGTACTCAATTTAAAGATTTTATCAAAATACATGTATATTAGACTGATTAAAAATATGCTTAGTGATTTAATGATTGAGTATTTTAAAGATAAGCAAGAAAGAACTTTAATTGGCTTGGCGATATCTGAAGCTATAGCTAATATTATTGAGCATGCTTATTTTGGCGATGAAAGATCTGTAATAAATTTTAAAATCAAAAAAGATAATAAGAATCTGAAATTCATATTAACTGACTATGGTGTAAAAAAAGATCTGAATAAAATTGCAAGTCGAAAACTAGACGAATTTCGTGAAGGGGGACTTGGGGTACATATTATATCAGAAGTGATGGATGTAGTTAAGTATAAACATTTAAAAGATGGAACCAAATTAATAATGATAAAGAGATATAAGGAGGGGAATAATGGTGAATGAAGAAACTAGTGGAGTTAATGAAATACAAGTGGTAATATTTGAATTGGACGGAACAATGTATGGTGTTCCTATTTTACAAGTTCAAGAGATAATAAAGGAAGAAGAGGTTACTAAATTACCAAATATGCCTGATTTTATAGAAGGGATTATAAATTTAAGGGATAATATTATACCAATAATGGATTTAAAAAAGAGATTCGCTTTGAATACTGATGGAGATAAAGTAAACGAAAAAATATTAATTTTAAGAACTGATGATTTACAGTTTGGAATAAGAGTGGATAGTATATCCGAAGTTGAAAAAATTGAAGTATCAACTATAGAAGAACCCCCTAAAGTTGTTTCAGGAGTAGATGGAAGATATATCAGTGGGATTGCAAAAGAAGAAAACAGATTACTTACAATTTTAGATGTTGATGAAATTTTATCAGAAAAAGAAGAAGAAAAATTAAAAGAGATATAAACAAAGGCGGTTAACCCGCCTTTGTTTATATCTAATAATTATTAAAAATTAAATTAGGAGATTCCAATGAAAAAGGGATTGTTGATATGTATATTAGTTGTATTATTATTCAATAAAATAAAGGCCAGTGCAATAAGCCAAGATATTATAAAAAAATATGAATTAAAATTATATAATACTCAGTTAGAAGAAATTTTTAATACCAAAAATAGATATGAAAATAATAATCCTAATAAAGTAGAATTAAAATCGCAAGAAGAAAAATTAAAAGATATAGTCAGAAATATTGAATTATTTAATATAGGAAAAATTGTATTAACAGGAGAAGCCTATCTTAATGATTTAGATAATATTAAACAAGATATGTTAAGGATGGTCAGAGCTCCCAGAGGATTTGATATAGAGGTTGGAATAAATAATGAAGGAGATATTTATTATGAGTTTTCTTATAAGTTTAAAATTTATATTGATTTAGAAGAAATTGTAAAAGGGGAGTTAAAACAATGATATATTTCATTATTATAATGGTGATTTTAACGATAATACTCTATAAAGGGATGTATTGGACAGATAACTTAAAGGAAAAATGTAGATCAGAGATAATAAAAAAATTAAATAAAAAAATTAAAAATATGCCAATGGGTTTTTATTTTGAACTAGAGGGATATGAAGTTTCAAATATTTCTGAAAAGAAATTAGAAATTATAGAAGAAAAAATAGATGAAAATGAATATAATTATGAAAATAATAAAATAATTGTAAAAGAAGATATGATTTTTTTAGTTGATCAAGACACTGAAAAATCTGTCAAATTAGAAAGGAAATTATCAAATCAGGAGAAAGCTAATAAACAAATAAGGGATGAAATCTTTAATAATCAAAATGAGTTAAGAAAAAGAGTTAAAAGAATACATGACGAGGTAGAAAATATCATTTCCAATCTCCAATATCAAGATAAGGAGACTAAAAAGTTATTAAAATTAGGAAATAAATTAAGACTTTTAGATAATTACATTGAAACTCATGGGAATCTGAATATAAAAAGAGATCAATTTATAAGTTTTCAAACAATAAGAGAAGACATTTCTAAAGGGGCAAGGAATAGAGCTCAAATTAATTACATAGACCAGAATAAGAATGACAAATTTTATATTCAAATTTTAGGATATGATAAACTTATATCACTAATAAAAATAATAAGCACAGCATTTAGAGGTGGGAACAATGAAATCCGAGTTCAAATAAAAGAAAAAAAATTAGAAGTTAATTTAAAAAGTCAGGAACAAGATATAATTACTATTTTAGGAGATAAGTTAGATCTTATCAAAGAATATGATAATATCAATTGCAGCATTCATATTGACAAGAGAAATATTGAAATAGAGATGCCTATAAATAAGATTCGAGCCGAAGATGACTCACAATTAGTATCAATAAAAATATTTTCTAAAATAAATAAAATAGACAAAGTGAAAAAAGAGATTTTAAATGAAGCAGATCTAAAAGGATTTGATTTAGGTGCAAAACGAGATATTAATCTAGCTTTGGATGAACTTTTAACTAATGCAATTATACATGGAAATAAGTATGATGAATTTAAAAGAGTGGTTATAAAATATGGATTTAGCAAAGATGAATTAAAGGTTTCTATTATTGATCAAGGAAAAGGATTTGATTATAATCAAGTATTAGATGGTAAAGGTAATAGAGGAATTTTTTTAGTTGAAAAGGTTGTAAATTCTTTAAAATTTAGGAAAAATGGTTCAGAAGTCATATTTACTAAAAAACAGAAATGAGGTTAGTATTAGATGGTAAATAGAACACAGGAATTTTTAATAATAACTGGGATGTCAGGAGCAGGAAAAACTGAAGCTATAAATTACTTTGAAGATAGAGGATATTTTTGTATAGATAATTTACCAGCTAGTTTATTAAGTAACTTTATAGATATTTATACCAAAAGTAATGGGAAAATAGAAAAGGTAGCTTTTGTTATTGATATGAGAGATAAAAATTTCTTAGACAGTTTTTTTTGTGAGTTAAAAAAATTAAGGGAAAATAATATAAATTATAAAACTATATTTTTAGATGCTAAAAATGATATATTATTAAATAGATTTAAAGAAACTCGCCGGAAGCATCCTTTAGATAAAGAGGATACTCTACTTGAAAGTATAAAAAAAGAGAGAAGAGAATTAGAAGAGATAAAAAAAATGGCGACTTTAATTATAGATACTTCGGAATTATCTAGATTTGAGTTAAAAGAAAAACTAGAACAAAAGTTTTCTGATAAAATAAATCCACATATGAATATTGTTTTTATCTCATTTGGTTTTAAATATGGTATTCCATTGGATATAGATCTATTGTTTGATGTAAGATTTTTACCAAATCCTTTTTATAAAGAGGATTTGCGATTGAAAACTGGAAATGATAAAGAGGTTCAAGATTATGTTATGAAATTTGAGCAGAGTCAGGCCTTTTTTGATAAATTAACCAATATGTTAGATTTTTTATTACCTCAATATAAAAAAGAGGGGAAATCCTACGTTACAATTGGAATAGGTTGCACAGGAGGACATCATAGGTCAGTTACTTTTGTAAATAAGTTATATGATTTTTATAGTGGAAAACAAGATTATTATATTACACTTAGTCATAGGGATGAAAATAAATAATGATGGAAAAAGAGATGGTAGCTCCAGAGGGAATTATAGATAATATACCTACACAGCCAGGTGTATATTTGATGAAAGATAATTATAACAAGGTTATATATGTAGGGAAAGCCAAAAATTTAAAAAATAGAGTAAGTTCTTATTTTACTAAAAAGACTTTTGTAAGAAAAAAAGTTCAAAAGATGGTCCGGAAAATAAAAAAAATAGATTATATAATTTGTGGAACAGAATTAGATGCACTATTAGTTGAAAATAATTTAATAAAAAAATATAAGCCAAAATATAATATTGTTTTAAAGGATGAAAAGACCTATCCTTATATTAAAATTACTAATGAAAAATATCCAAAATTGGAAATCATACGAAACCGAAATAAATTAAAATCTAAAAGTGGAGATTATTTTGGACCATATACAAGTGGAGTTTATAAGATAATAAAAATATTACAAAAAACTTTTCCAATTAGAGATTGCAAAAAAGATATGTCAAAAAAATATAAAAGACCGTGTTTAAAATATCATATGAAAAGATGTATTGCTCCATGTGTGAAAAAAAATATAAAAAAGGAATATGATATCCATGTTGAAAGATTAAAAAGAAGTCTAAAAGGTGAAAATCAAGAAATTATAAGTGAATTAAAAGATAAAATGATGAATTTTTCAGAAAAAAAAGATTATGAAAAAGCAATAGTTTATAGAGAAAAAATAAACGAAATAAAAAAACTTAATAAAACTCAGATTTCTGAATATGGTAAAAAAATAGATGAAGATGTATTCGTGTATAAACGAGAAGGAAATTATATGTTTATATATGTATTAAATATAAGAGATGGAAAAATAATAGGCGATAATGACTTAAGGTTTAGGTCTGAGTTTGATCTAGATGGTTCTGATTTTGAAAAGATATTTGTTCAATATTATGATAATTATCCTTTACCTAGAAATATAATATTACATAAAAAAGATGAAATCAAACAAGAACTTATCTTGAAATGGATTGAAAAAATGGAAGAAAACAAAACTAATAAAAAAAGAGGATCTGTACACCTTATGTTTCCTAAAATAAAAAGTAGACATATGAGGTTATTAAATATGGCCAATATAAATTTAGAAGAAAAGATAAGTAAATATTTTTTAAAACGAAAAGTTATAAAAGCTGGTTTAAATCAGTTAAAAACCAAGTTAAAATTAAAAAGAATCCCAATTAAAATAGAATGCTTTGATATATCAAATATTCAAGGGAAAGATGCAGTAGGAGCCATGAGTGTGTTTGTGAAGGGAAGAAAAAGCAAAAAAGATTATAGAAAATTTAAAATAAGAGGTGAGCAATCTCCAGATGATTTTAGAATGATGAGAGAAGTTCTAACACGGAGATATTCAAAACTTGATATTTCTGATCTTCCTGATTTAATACTTATTGATGGTGGAAAGGGTCAATTAGGAATTGCAAAAGAGGTTTTAGAAAAAGAGGACAAATTAAAATATTTAGATATTATAAGTATTGCTAAAAAAGAGGAGTTAGTTTTTAAAGCTGGAGACAAAAGACCTTATCGACTAGATATAAATACAGAGGGAATAAAAATATTACAAAGACTTAGAGATGAAGCACATAGATTTGGAATAACTTACCATAGAAAATTACGAAAAAAGAGGATTATGAATGGACAATTAGATAACATAAAAGGGATTGGACCAAAACGGAAAAGAGAACTTTTAAATAAATTTAAATCATATAAAAGAATAAAAAATACCTCTATAGAAAAATTAATGGAAGTAGTTCCTGAAAAAGTGGCTAGAAGAATAAAAGAAAGGGGAAAAAAGTGAAAAAAGTATTAGTTATAGATGATGAACCTGTTATAAGGGAACTTTTAAAAGAAGTCATTGAAGATTTAGGTTATAGATATGCTGAAGCATCTAGAATAAAAAATGGAATTAATAAACTTCAAAAAGGAGATATAGATTTAATATTATTAGATATACAGTTGCCTCAAACAAACGGACTCGAAGGAATACAATTAATAAGAGAAATTGATAAAAGTATTCCAATATTTGTTATTTCAGCTTTTCATAATATGGAGAGTGTAATTGAAATGCTAGATGAAGAAATTCAAGAATTCATAAAAAAACCTTTTGAGATGCATATTTTGGGGAAAAAGATCAAAAAAATATTAGGAGGGGATTCAGATGATAAAGAATTATAATGAATTAGAAGAGGGAATGGTTTTAGGAAAATCAGTATATTATGGCGATAATTTGATATTAGAAAAAGGAGAAAAATTAACATCTAAAGCAATTGATACGATAAAAAAGTATAAAATATTGAAAGTAGAAATAAAAGATGAAGATGTGTTTGAACAAGAAGAAAAAATTTCCAAAAAGTTTAATGAACATTATAAAAAAAATTTAGAAGCAAGTAAAAAAATTATAGAAAAGATGGATGATGGGGAATTTGAAAAAGAAGAATTACAAAAGATTATCGATACTACTATAGCAGACTTGAATGAAGATGAAGACATTTTAATTAGGTTATTAAAGAATAAAAAAGAAAAAAATTATATTTTTCAACACTCTTTAAATTCCATGGCGATAGCTTCAATTATAGGTAAGAGCTTAGGTTATGATGATGAGAGATTAAAAAAATTGGCAAAAGGAGCTTTTTTGCATGACGTAGGTATGCTCAAAATAGATGATAATATCGTAAATAAAAAAGAAAAATTGAGTGATGAGGAACGGGAAAAAATACAAGAGCATACAAAACAAGGTGTTAAGATGTTAGAGGATCTCGATCTAGATGAAGATATAATAGATATAATAAAACATCATCATGAAAAAATAGATGGTTCTGGGTATCCAGATGGATTAGAAGGGGATGAAATATCAGAAGAAGCAAAAATAATGGCGATAGCTGATATATATTCAGCTTTAACCGAAGAAAGACAATATAGAAATAAATTTATTTATTATGATGCAATGAAGATGATAATGGAATCAGCAACAAAAAAGATTGATCATAAGATAATAAAGAAATTTTTAAAAAAGATGCCGATATATCCTATAAATAGTGTTGTAAAATTAAATACAGGAGATATAGCGACAGTGGTAAAGGCCAATGATAATCCTTTTAGACCAGTTGTTGATGTTCAAGATGAAAATGGTAAGACGCGGGTTGATTTATCTCATAAAAAACACTTAACTAAGTATATTGAGGGTATTAAAAAATGAAATATATTTTGAAATTACTGATTTTATTAATAATTACTGGATGTAGTTATGTTGAACTAAAAGAAGTTCCAGAGGAGAAAGTGCCTTTTAAAATTTCTAAAGGAGAATATAATTTAGAAATATATGAATTGAATTATCCAGAAAAAATCTATATAAAAAATAATTTCTATGAAAATTTGGATATTTTTGTTCAGAAAGTATTTTTAAATAAAGATAAATATACTCTTCTAATATCTAAAGAATTTTATGAGGATCTCGAAAAAATAAAAAATCGAAAACTAATAAAAGGAGAAGAGGTGTTATCAATAATTTCTTCATCTCTTTCAAGAGAAGAAAAAATAACACTGGAAAACTTATCTCAAAATAAGACTTATGATTTTAAAGATACTACTCAAGGATATCTAAATAGGCAGGTATATATATTAAACAGGATTTTAGATGACACAGAACTTAAATATGATCATGAGAAAAAATATACAGAGCTTGATAAAGAAAAATTAATTAATACTTTAAAGCAAAGAAGAAAAAAAATGTATGGAATATTAGAAAGAGCAGATTTAGAATTTGTTTTGAAAATTGATTCACTTTTCAAAAAAGAAGAAAAAGAAAAAATATCTAAGAAATATTATTATAAAGATGTAATTTTAGAAATGGAAAAACAAGAGCTAAATAGTGAAATCCAAAATTATAAACTTCCTATATATGTGGAGGAAGTAAACTTAAAGGAATTGGAAAATGAAGATGGAAGTATGATAAAAATACCTAATAAATATATATTAATTAATAATGGAAAAATTGGGTATGAATATCGAGATAATACATATTATATATTTACAGGTGTCAAAGAAAAACCAAATGAAAAAGTATATACATATCCAGAACACAAAATAAATATTTATGTCAAAAAAGATATGGACTTAGAAACTTTATTAAAATATGATAATGAATATAACTTTACTGAGATATTTGGAGGATAATATGATAATAAACTCTATATTACTTATAGTGTTAATAGCTGTGCAGATAATTTTTGATAATATAATTCTAAATATTTCTATGACTGTTTTAATCTTATTAAAAATAATTTTTGATTTCAAAAAGGAAAACACAGAAAAAATTATACCTCAGAGTGATGAGTATAATTTTGCTAAAAATCAAAATGAGTTTTTATCTAAGTTAACAAAATTAGAATATAAAAATACTTCTTTAGAAAAAAAAGTAATGAATTTATTTACAGTAAATGCAATCGGAAAATCTATTGTTTCAGAACTAGACTTTGAAAAAATAATAGATATTGTGTTAGATTCCTATTCTGTTATAATAAATTCAAAACGGATAGCTTTTTATTTTTGGATTGATGAAAAACTTGAAAAAAAACGAGACATTGGAGGAACTGAATACTCTAATGATGAAAACTCAAATCAAAATATTTCTATTTTAAATGATTCTAATTATGAAGATAAATATATTGATCTTGCTAAGACTATACATTCAGTAGATGAAAAAATATATGTTCTTCCAGTAATATTTAAATCTAGAGAATTTGGAGTTATATATTTAATTTCTGATTTAGAGGATACTAATCTACAAAAAGAAGAAATTCAGTTGTGTACAGCAATCACAAATTATTTAGCAATTGCAATATATAATTCTAAAATGTATAAAATGGTTGCTCAAAAGGAAAAAATGGAAAAAGAGCTTTCTCTAGCAGCTGATATTCAAAAGAATCTTCTTCCTAATAAAATTAAAGAGATGTATGGTTTAAAAATATCTCATTATTTTAAACCAGCAAAAATAATTGGTGGAGATTATTATGATTACTATAATATAACTGATAAGAAGTCTTTAGGGATAATAGTTGGAGATGTAAGTGGAAAAGGAATGCCAGCCGCTCTTTTAATGGCTCTTATGCGTTCTATTATTAAAACATTAATAAGTTACGAAATAAAACCTGATAAAATTTTATCCAAACTCAATAGGTTAATTTATAATGATATTAATAACGAAATGTTCATAACAGTTTTTTTAAGCATCTATGATGATAAAGATAAAACACTTTATTATTCAAACGCTGGACATAATCCTTTATTATATTACAATAAAGAAGATAATCTAATATTAGAAAAAAATGTAAAGGGAACTGCTATTGGATTTGTAAAAAATTATAATAATAAATTTGATAAACAAAAATTAAAAAGCGGAGATATTTTAGTTTATTATACAGATGGAATTACAGAAGCTAGAAATAATAATGGAGATCTTTTTGGTCAAAAAAGATTAGAAAAAATAATTTATGAGAATAAAGATAAATCTTCTTCTGAAATAAAAGATGAAGTTATTAAAGAAGTATATGATTATGTCAATGGAGGTCCTCAATCGGATGATATGACATTGATTATTATTAAAAAAGACTAATATTTAAATAAAATTATAATAAATGGAGGTTTTAATTTGAAAGAGGTAAAAAGAAAAATAGCAGAAGAACTACTTAATATTGAAGCAGTGGCATTGTCGCCATCTAAACCTTTTACGTGGGCATCAGGAATCAAATCACCAATATATTGCGATAATAGATTGACTATGTCATATCCCAAAGTCAGAGATCTAATAGCTCAAGGTTTAAAAGATCTTATAGAAAAAAGATATCCTGAAGTGGAGATTTTAGCTGGAACATCAACTGCTGGAATTCCTCATGCTGCATGGACTTCTCAGAAAATGGAATTACCAATGGTTTATGTTAGAGGAGCAGCAAAAAAGCATGGAAAAGGAAATCAGATTGAAGGGAAATTAGAAAAAGGGAAGAAGACTGTAGTGATAGAAGATCTAATATCAACTGGAGGAAGCTCTCTAGAGGTTGTAGAAGCATTGAAAGAAAGTAGGGCTAATGTATTAGGTTTAGTTGCAATATTTACATATGGATTTGATATATCTTCTGATCGTTTTGAAAAAGAAAATGTAGAATTTGAAACGCTTACTGATTACGAAACTTTAATTCAGGTTGCTTTGGAGAAAAATTATATCAAAAAAGAGGAATTAGAGATATTAAGAGAGTGGAGAAAAGATCCTAAAAATTATTATAATAATTTAAAGTAACTTACAAATAATTTAAAAAATTAATATTCAAAAAATAAAAGATCTAGAAGATATTATATCTTCTAGATCTTTTATTTTAATTATAATTAGCTTAAAGTATGTTTTTTTCTATTGGCTTGATTTATTCTAGGATAAGATCCTAATATTTTAAAATCAGTTGATATTTTTTCTATTTTTTCAAGAGTTCTTTTAACGTTTGTATTTGAAAAATGCCCTTCAAAATCAATGAAAAAAACATATTGCCATGGATTTTTTTTATTAGGTCTTGATTCTATCATAGTCAAATTAATCTTTTCATCATAAAAATATTGTAAAATTTCATATAATGCACCAACTTTTTCTTTAGGTGAAAACATAATTGAAGTTTTGTCATCTCCACTTTTATCGTTTATATTTTTACCTATTACTAAAAATCTAGTTGTATTATTTCTAAAATCTTGAATAGATGTTTCTAATATATTTAGACCATACTCTTTACCTGCTAATTTAGGTCCAATTGCAGCAGAATTATC
The DNA here is from genome assembly GCA_051746725.1 of Fusobacteriota bacterium. Taxonomy (GTDB): domain Bacteria; phylum Fusobacteriota; class Fusobacteriia; order Fusobacteriales; family JBNJFI01; genus JBNJFI01. The sequence continues at coordinate 6,585 of JBNJFI010000005.1, read as the reverse complement.
TTCTTTAGCTGCTAACTTAGCAGCATATGAATTAGAGTTTACATTTTTTAAAGCTGCATTTGGAAGATTTTTAATTAACCAATTTTTGCATTGTGCAAAAGATTGTGGATGAGAATATATACATTCTATTTTATCCATTCGATTTTCTTTAGATAAAATAGCATGGGAAATTTTAAGCTCAATTTCTGAAACAATATTCAAATCTGAATTAAAAAATTTGTCTAAAGTATAAGTAACTGTCCCCTCAGTGCTATTTTCAATAGGTATAACCCCATAATCAGCTTTACTTCGCTCCACAGTATCAAAAATTTCTTCTATTGAATTTTGTGAATTAAATTTTACTGCTGAACCAAATTTTTTAACAGCTGCTGAATGAGTAAAACTTGCTTTAGGTCCTAAATATGCAACTGAAAGGGAACTTTCTAAGTTTCTACAGGCTGAAATAATTTCAGTATAAATATTTATAATATCTTTATCCTCTAATCCTGTATCATTCTTTTTTGTTAATTTATCAAAAATTTGCTTTTCTCTTTCTGGAATATAAACAATTCCATCAGAATTTTCTTTGATCTTTCCAATGTTTTTAACGGCTTTAACCCTTTTTTTAAGAAGATCCAATATCTTATTATCAATTTCGTTTATTTTTTTTCTATTTTCTTCTAAAGACACAATACACCACCTCTATTATTCTAAAATTAAGTTGACTAGTTATTACACTAGTCTTAAATAAATTATACAATAAAAAAATATCAAATGCAAATTTTATTTGCATTAAATTAAAAAATTGTGTAAAATATATGTAACTAAGATTTAAGAGAGGGAGGAATAATGGGGATTTTTTCAAAACGATATGCAACTGTGTCTAAGAAAAAAGAATCAGAAAAAAATAAAAACGAGAATCCAAAATTACCTGAGAAATCAAAGAAAAAAAGGAAGGGTAAAAATATTTGGAAACGATGTCCAGATTGTGAGGAAATAATATACAAAAAAGAAATAAAATCAGGATTAAAGACTTGTCCAAAGTGTAACCACTATTTTAAAATGAGTGCAAGAGAGAGAATAGATCTTTTAGTAGATGAAAATACTTTCAAAGAGACAAATAAAAAAATGAGAGCTAAAAATTTAATGAATTTTCCAGGTTATGAAGAAAAACTAGAAAGAGCAGAAAAAAAATCTGGAATGAAAGATGCTGTGATAACTGGAACTGGAAAGATAAAAAATATAAAAGTAGTTTTAGGTGTTATGGATTTTAGTTTTATGGGTGGAAGTATGGGTTCTGTTGTAGGTGAAAAATTAACTCGAGCAATAGAACTAGGATTAGAAAAGAAACTTCCTGTTATAATTGTATCTACTTCAGGAGGAGCTAGAATGCACGAAAGTATTATGTCACTTATGCAGATGGCAAAAACTTCTGCAGCTTTAGAGAGATTACATAATGCAAAGATACCATTTATCTCAATACCTGTAAATCCTACTACAGGAGGAGTAACAGCAAGCTTTGCAATGCTAGGTGATGTAATAATTTCTGAACCTAATGCTTTAATAGCCTTTGCTGGTCCAAGGGTTATAAAACAGACGATAAAACAAAAATTACCAGAAGGTTTTCAAAAGTCTGAATTTTTATTAAAAAATGGAATGGTAGATATTATTTCCAAAAGAGAAGATCTAAAAAATACAGTGGCAATGGTCTTAGATAATCTTTGCTTTGAAGGGAGTGAATAAGGTGTTTAAATATTTAGAATTTGAAAAAGAAATTGAAAATATAGATGATAAAATAAAAGAATTAAAGGCCTTTTCTGAAAGCTCAAATATAGATTTGAAGCTTGAGATGGATAAATTAGAAGATACCAAAAAAGAAAAACTAAAAAAATTATATAAAAATTTAACTCCTTGGCAAAGATTAAAAACAGCAAGACATCCAAGTCGTCCTTATACTTTGGATTATATTGAAAATATAGTAGATGATTTTATTGAATTACACGGAGATCGTTTATATAAAGATGATTTGGCTCTTGTAGGTGGATTGGGAAAAATAAATGGTCAAAGAGTAATGATAATTGGAAATCAAAAAGGAAGAGATATTGCTGAAAATTTAGATAGAAATTTTGGTATGTCTAACCCTGAGGGATACAGAAAGGCTTTACGTTTAATGAAGATGGCTAATAAGTTTGGTGTGCCTGTAGTTAACTTAATAGATACTCCTGGAGCTTATCCTGGGATTGAAGCTGAAGAGAATGGACAAGGTGAAGCAATTGCTAGAAATTTAATGAAGATGTCAGGTTTTGATGTTCCATTAATATCGATTATAATTGGAGAAGGTGGAAGTGGCGGAGCTTTGGGATTAGGAGTAACAGATAAGATTTATATGCTGGAAAATAGTTGGTATTCTGTTATTTCGCCAGAGGGATGTGCAGCTATATTATATGATAGTGCAGATCAAGCAGATCAAGCAGCTAAAGATTTAAAAATAGATCCTAAGAGTCTTAAAAAGATTGGGATCGTAGATGAAATAATAAAAGAACCTTTAGGTGGAGCTCATCGTGATACTAAAACTACTGCTGAAAACTTAAAAGCTATGATTTTAAAAGGTCTAAAAGAGCTTAAGAAATTAGATTCAGAAACATTAAAGCAAAAAAGATATGATAGATATAGAAATTATGGAGAATTTGAAGAATAAAATAATTTATAGGAGATAAGATGAAAGAAAATCTTCGTTCAATTTTAAAACAAAAAAGAGAAAATTTATCTGAAAAATATATAAAACAAAAAAGCGAGAAGATATATCGGAAAATTATAAATTACAAAGGTTATGCAAAAAGTCAGGTAATTATGTCCTATTGTGATATAAAAAATGAAGTAAAAACAGATAGAATTAATAATAAAATTTTACAAGATGGCAAAAGGTTGGTTTTACCTTATATAGACAGAAAAAAAGATATTATAATTCCTATAGAAATAAAAGATATAAATAATCTTAATATAGGAAAATATAATATTTTGGAACCTAAGCATAATAAAGAAAATGTTATAGATCCTTCTGAACTTGATTTAGTTTTAGTTCCTGCAGTGGGTTATGATAAATATGGAAATAGAATTGGATTTGGTGGAGGATATTATGATAAATTTTTATGTGGGGTGGATGCAAAAAAGGTAGGGCTAGCATATGATTTTCAGGTAGTAGAAAAGATAAAAAGTGAAGAACATGATATAAAAATAGACAAGGTAATATATACAGATTAAAATTATAAATTTGGAGGTTATATATGGCAGGTCACAGTAAATGGGCGAATATAAAACACAAAAAAGCTAAAGAAGATAAAAAAAGAGGTAAAATTTTTTCAAAGTTATCTAAAGAGTTAACTGTTGCAGTACGAGAAGGAGGAGCAGATGAGGAATTTAATCCAAGACTTCGACTGGCAATAGATAAAGCTAAAAATGCAAATATGCCAAAGGATAACATACAATACGCAATAGATAAAGGAGCAGGAAACTTAGATGGAGTAGAGTATATTTCTATGACATATGAGGGATATGGACCAGAAGGAGTTGCTATTTTGGTATCTGCTTTAACAGATAATAAAAATAGAACTGCAGCTTCTGTTAGATCTATTTTTACTAGAAATAATGGAAACCTAGGTTCTAATGGTTCAGTTAGCTGGATGTTTGAAAGAAAAGGTGTTATAAATATATTAAAAGAGAACACTGATGAGATGCAGTTAATGGAAGTTGCTTTAGAAAATGGAGCTGAAGATATAGAGGAAGATGAATCTGGATTTACAGTTTTAATTCCACCGACAGATTATGAAGATGTTAAAAATGCAATAGATGAAGCAGGAATTGAATATGAAAATGCAGAAATAACTATGCTACCAGATAATGAGATTAAGATTTCAGATGTTGAAACAGCTAAACAAATTTTAGATCTTATTGATAAATTAGAAGATGATGAAGACGTTCAAGATGTTTATGCTAATTATGATATAGCTGATGAAATTTATGAGCAACTAGATTAATTAAAAATTGATATAATATATAATATTTATATAAGAAAAAAGGACACGAAAGTGTTCTTTTTCTCTTTATATTTGGAATTATTTTAATAAATTATTTTAATAAATAATTAGATAGTATGAGGGTTATCATATAGATATAATTTAAATTTAAAGATAAAAGTAATTGGGATTTTAGATTCTGAAATAATTAATAAAGGAAATGCCCCCACCTCGGTCCTCCCCCTGGCAGGTAGACTGTGTCGAAATAGAGAATAAGGTGTTAAATAAAAAGAGCTGTAATAGAACTGATCGGTGTAACGCGGGCGAAGGCCCTTCGCCCTTACGTTTGTAATTTTTGTATATAAGTATAATGTCTTTTTGTAAGGGCAAATGGCGTTTGCCCGGGTGATAAAGTTAGATTTATTGATTGCGACACAGCCTGTGGGGGGAGGAAGTTAAAAGAGATTGGGAAATGTATGTGAAGTTGTGATAAAATATTTTATTTGTATGAGGAGGTATTATGGATAAATTAAAAAAGTATAAAACATTATATAATGATATAAAAAAAGCAAAAATAAAAGGACTTGGACCTAAGACTACCCAAAGATTATATAGCTTAAATATAAAAACAATAAAAGATTTACTTTATTATTTTCCCAGGACTTATGAGGATAGACGAAATGTTAAAGAGATACAAAATATTAAACCAGATGATTATGCTGTTGTTAAGGGAGAAGTTATTCAAAAAAGTTTAAATTATACTAGAAATGGAAATATGTTTAAGATATTATTATCTGATCAAACTTCTATTATGGAGGTAATATGGTTTAGAATGCCATACTTAAAAGGTCAAATACATGAAGGGGACATTATAACGGTAATAGGAAAAGTAAAACAAAAAAGAAAATTACAGATGATAAATCCTGAATTTAGTTTAGGAGAAAGGGATTTAAATATAGGTGAGATACTTCCTGTTTACGGACTTACAAAGGGATTAAATCAAAAAAGTTTACAAAAGATATTAAAAAACACATTAAAAGAGTACGGAGAATATTTATATGAGATATTACCAAAAGAAATCATTAAAAAATATAAACTAATAGATCGATTTAAGAGTATTGAAAATATTCATTTTCCAAAAGATGCTAAAAGTTTAGAAGATGCCAAACGAAGATTAACAGTTGAAGAATTACTGGTATTAGAGATGGGGATTTTAAAAGATAGATTTAAATTGGAATACAATAACGAGAAAAAATATGAATTAGAAGATAAAAAGAAAAAAGTTAAAATGTTTTTAGATAAATTGAATTTTGAATTGACTGGAGCTCAAAAAAGGGTTATTACGGAAATACACAAAGATCTAAATAGTGGACGTATCTCAAACAGATTACTCCAGGGGGATGTAGGTTCTGGTAAAACAGTAGTTGCTATAGTGATACTAATATATATGGTTGAAAATGGATATCAGGGGGCTTTTATGGCTCCTACAGGTATACTAGCAGAGCAACACTTCATTAGTATGGTGGATGTTCTTCGAGGGATAGGTATTAAAGTGGAAATATTAACAGGAAATGTTATTGGGCAAAAAAGGGAAGAGATTTTAAACAGAACTAAACAGGGTGACATAGATATATTAGTTGGAACCCACGCCTTAATCGAAGATAATGTAAAGTTTAGTAACTTAGGATATATAATAATAGATGAGCAACATAGATTTGGTGTAGAACAAAGACAGAAATTAAGAGAAAAAGGGATAATAGCTAATCTTTTAGTTATGAGTGCAACTCCTATTCCCAGATCACTGGCTCTTAGTATTTATGGTGATTTGGATATTTCTATAATTGATGAGATGCCACCAGGAAGAAAAAGTGTAAAGACAAAGTGGATTAAGGCAAAAAAGGATATTAAAAAAACATATAATTTTATTGATAAAAAGCTTGGTGAGGGAAGACAGGCATATATCGTAGCTCCTCTAATAGAAGATTCTGAAAAGGTGGATTTGAAATCAGTTAAGGAGATATACGAAAAACTTCAAAAAAGTAAGTTTAAAAAATATAATATAGAGCTTTTACATGGTCAGCAAAAAAGTGATAAAAAGAATCAAATAATGTCTGATTTTAAAATAGGTAAAACGGATATTTTGGTATCAACAGTTGTAATTGAAGTAGGTGTTAATGTGGCAAATGCATCTGTTATGGTAATATTAGATGCGCACCGGTTTGGATTAGCTCAACTTCATCAGCTTAGAGGTAGAGTTGGTAGAGGTAAACACCAATCATATTGCTTTTTGATATCTAATACTGATAATGAGAACTCTCAGGCGAGGTTAGAAATAATGGAAAAGACAACTGATGGATTTGAAATAGCCCAGGAGGATTTGAAACTTAGAAAACCAGGGGAGATTTTAGGAACAAGACAGAGTGGGATTTCTGATCTTAATTTTACTGATATTACCCGGGATGTTAAAACTATTAAGATGGTTAGAGATGAGGTTATTGGATATTTAAAGGCAAAAAAGGGGAATATTGATAATGAGATATTGGAGGAAGAGTTGAGAGTGATTGAAGAGGCAAAAAAGGGGGATCATCTTTAA